>SUWK01000001.1 GCA_015061525.1 Lentisphaerota bacterium | reverse complement strand
ACTTAATGGAAGAACCCAATGCCCCGCAACAGTCACGGGAAGCCCGCTTTCTTTTGCAAAAAAGAAAGCTTGGCAAAGAAAATGAACTGTCGCGCCGCTCCGATGTCGCGGCTTGATCGACGCTTTTTTGAAAAAAAGCTTTGCAAAAACCCAGTGGAAGAATTTCCCGCCGGTTTTTTCTTTTTTAAAGAGCAGGAATTGTTTTTATCGGTACGATAAAAACGATTCCGTTAAAAGTTTTTGAAAGAAGGGGTGCGGGGAAGAAAATCTTTTTACAAAAAGTTTTCTTCCCCGCTCACTTTCCTTTTTACAAAAACCGTCATTACCCGGCAAGTTTGCCGGAGTTGAGCAGTCGGCTTTCCTCTTTATCAGTCGTCAGGATATCGGCGGCACTGCGGGTGAGTGCCGCAGAATTTTCCAGACTCCATTCATTGAGGTCGGCGCAGTTTCCTCCGCAGAGTGCATCCACGCTGCCGGTTCCACAAACATCCCAGCTGTTGTTTTCTTTGGGAGCAGCAGCCAGAGAGCGAACCGGCTCTTTCACAAAGATGGTACGGTAGGAGTTGTTGTTGCTTTCGTTGGATTCAGCGATCAAGTTTCCGGAATCCAATACCACATTAACTTTGTGAGTTCCGACGGAAAGTTTTCCGGCAACCAATGTGATGGTGCAGTTCCGGTAGCCTTTGGCATCAATTTCCCCAAGAGCGACTTCACGCAAAAGTATGTCGCCATCGTAAACCTTGATAATTGAAGCCGTGGCATCGGCATTGCCGTCGTTGTAGACTTTGAATGTCAGTTTGACCGATTCCTGCGTGGTTATATTGTTACTGGAAACATCGTATTCCGCCATACGCAAGTCAGGTTGGGCAGTGGCGGCTTTCACAAAGATAGTGCGGTAGGAGTTATTGTTGTTCTCATTGGATTCAGCAATGCCATTCCCGGCATCCAGAACAACATTGACCTTGTGCGTACCGACAGAAAGTTTTCCGGCGGGGATGGTGATGTAACAGTTGCGGTAAGCTCCGGCGGCGATCTCACCGAGGGCAACTTCGCGCAAAAGTTTGTCGCCGTCATAAACCTTGATGGTTGAAGCCGGGGCATCGGCATTGCCGTCGTTGTAGACTTTGAAGGTCAATTTGACCGACTCCTGCGTGGTGATGCTGTTGCTTGAAACATCGTACTCCGCCATACGCAAGTCCGCTTGGGCGGCGGGAGCTTTTACGAAAATGGTGCGGTAGGAGTTGTTGTTATCCTCTCTTGATTCCGCAATGGCATTTCCGGAATCCAATACCACGTTGACTTTATGCGTACCGACAGAAAGTTTTCCGGCAGTGAGGGTGATGTAACAGTTGCGATAGCTCCCGGCGGCGATCTCACCGAGGGCGACTTCGCGCAAAAGTCTGTCACCATCATAAACCTTGATGGTCGAAGCCGGAGCATCGGCATTCCCGTCGTTGTAGACTTTGAATGTCAGTTTGACCGACTCCTGCGTGGTGATGCTGTTGCTTGAAACATCGTACTCCGCCATGCGCAAATCCGGCAAGGCAGCGGTTTTGTCTTCCACGACCAAATTCAAGTTGCCATCTGTTTTTACCAACCGATAACTCTGAGTATCATTTTCGACCGCAGAACCATTGACTGCAAGAGTACCATAATCAAGAGTATCTGTTCCAATGGTTATTGAACCGGTGAAACGGTCTGCACCCTGCGCCAGTTTGTAAGTACCGCCTTCCTGACTGTCTGACACAGTTATGGTAAACGTTGGTGTTCCGTAAATACGGGAAGGATCATTGATCAGATACCCGTTTGACGCACTTCTGCCGGTAAGAGTAAAGTCAATGGTAGAACCACTATATGCTGATATCCTTGCTCCGCTGTTGATTTGCAGAGTGCCGCGATGTACACCGCCGGAGG
Organism: Lentisphaerota bacterium; assembly: GCA_015061525.1. GTDB lineage: Bacteria > Verrucomicrobiota > Lentisphaeria > Victivallales > Victivallaceae > UBA1784. Next base: position 172,738 of record SUWK01000001.1, on the reverse strand, counting down.
AGATGGACATGTAGCCGCCGGAATTAACGGTTGTGCTGTTCGCCATTCCGCCGGAGTAGATGCACATACTGCCGTTGGGATTAACTGTCGTGCTGTTCGCCACGCCGCCGGAGGAGATGACAATCCAGCCACCGGTATTAACTGTAGTGCGGTTCGCCGTACCGCCGGAGGAGATGTACATATCGCTGCCGGAATTAACGGTCGTGCTGTTCGCTACACCGCCGGAGGAGATGTACATATGGCCGCCGGATAATGTTGTGCTGTTCGCCACAGTATTCTGGTGTGCCGTCATACTACCGCTTAATGTCAATCCCTCAATAGTATTGGAGACAAATGTAACATTTGCTCCATCCTCGACATAAACATATCCGCCATTTTCCCGAATTGCAGTTGCCTCACCGCCGGAGGAGATGACCATCCAGCCACCGGAATTAACATTCGTGCTGTTCGCCGTACCGCCGGAGGAGATGGACATATCGCCGCCGGCATTAATGGTCGTGCTGTTCGCCGTACCGCCGGAGGAGATGTACATTCTGCAGCCGGAATTAATCGTTGTACTGTTCGCCGTACCGCCGGAGGAGATGTACATTCTGCCGCCGGAATTAACGGTCGTGCTGTTCGCTACACCGCCGGAGGAGATGTACATGAAGCCCCAGGAGTTAACAGTCGTGCTGTTCGCCACGCCGCCGGAGGAGATGTACATACCGCCGCCGGAATTAACGGCCGTGCTGTTCGCTACACCGCCGGAGGAGATGTACATACCGCCGCCGGAATTAACGGTCGTGCTGTTCGCTACACCGCCGGATTTGATGGACATAACTGCGCTTTCGTAAAAACTATCGCCGCCGGATAATGTCGTACTGTTCGCCACTCCGCCGTTGGAGATGTACATAGCGCCGTAGTACAACGTCGTACTGTTCGCCGTACCGCCGGAGGAGATGTACATAGAGCCGCCGTAATTAACGGTCGTGCTGTTCGCCACGCCGCCGGAGGAGATGTACATCTCGCCGCCGGATAATGTTGTGCTGCTCGCCACAGTATTTTTGTGTATCGTCATAGAAGTGTAGAAGGATAATGTCAATCCCTCAATAGTATTGGAAACAAACGTAACATTTGCACCGTAATAGACATTAACATATCCGCCATTTTCCCGAATTGCAGTTGCCGTACCGCCGGAGGAGATGGACATCCAGCCACCGGAATTAACCGTCGTACTGTTCGCCACGCCTCCGGAGGAGATGTACATCCAGCCGCCGTCCATCGTTGTATTGTTCGCCGTACCGCCGGAGAAGATGTCCATATAGCCGCCGGAATTAACGGTGGTGCTGTTCGCCACACCGCCGGATTTGATGACCATCCTGCCGTAGGAATTAACAGTCGTTCTGTTCGCTACACCGCCGGAGGAGATGGTCATCCTGCCGCCGGAATTAACGGTAGTGCTGTTCGCAACCCCGCCGGAGTAGATGAACATAAAATCATCAAATCCCAACGTAATGCCGGAAGACGTTTGTCCATTGGATACATAATAATGAGCGGCATAGGTGGAAAGTCCGTCACCGCCGTGGTCTAATGTGCCTAACAAGTGGTCGGTTTCGTGGCTGATGGTGGAAATTATCTGTTCGTCAGTGGCAGTGGCGTTAAGGTTGACAAAGGCGTTGTCGGAATGGTTCTGATTGTTGAAATCAACAGTTTCAGCTAATCCGGCAAAGCTGCCGTATTGGTCAAAGGCTTCGGTTTTGCCGATAAAAATGGTGGAGTATTCGGCAGCTTCCGGCTTTTCAGTAACAAAAATCACATTTTGCGAGGCGTATTTTTTATTGAGTTCAGCAAGGATATCGGCAATACGCGCTTGAGTCAACTGTGGATCGCTCACCTCCACGCCCTCAATGGTCAGAATCTCGCCATTGTAGTCGGTCAATTCCCCGTCAAAATCCAAATACACATACTGCACCGCTATCTGCGGCACATACTGCACTCCACCAACAGTTTGTTTACTCATGTTTCAGATCCTTATTGCCAAATCATATTAAAATCAATTATCAAAGAGGGCAGGGGATCAACTGATTTGATCTCCATTGCTGTCAAAACGTTCGAGTCTGCGGATACCATTGCGGCACAGAACTATCCGGTAACGTTCAAAGTGATCTTCTCCGTCGCGCTCTCCATAGCGGACAACCATATTGACATGGTAGTCGCGGTGAGCTTTCAATTTGTGGATCTCTTTGCCGTCCGAGGTGTAAACTGTACGCGACGGATTATCCATCTTGTATGTCCAGTGCCGTACATTTAAACGCATGATATCAACAATACCATCAACATCAAATTCCTGAAAAATATCCCGGCACGGACTGCCGAAAATTTCAATACGCTTACGGAACGCCATCACGTTCTCTTCTCGTGAACCGTTCTCCAGCCGGGTGAGCGTGTGACGGTTGCGGGCACGGTTTACCCGGTCTTCCAATTCGCTGGCATTACAGTAACTGAAGCCTTCCCGGCAGATACCGATATCGTTCCCCAAACCGTCACGGATCGTCTGACGGAAATCGTAGGAATAACGGTTGCGGTGAGTCAGACAATAGATCTGCAGCGAGGATTTGATCCGGTCCTTGAACATGTAAGCAATTACCCAAACTATGAAAAATGAGAGGGAAAATTCCTCAAGGAACAATCCTTTCCAGATGAATGACACTGCTGTGGCAAACGCCATGGCTATTGCAGCAGAGATCCCGAGCAGCAGATTTTCCAGAAAAACTCCGGCACGGCGGGTCTCAACGTTCAGAAAAAGCAATCCAGCCATTGCCTTTTTTAATGTACTTTCCCGGTAGAGCAGCTCTGAATTATCGGCATGTTCGTAGGGCATCGACGGATAATTACAGCTTTGCCGGTACTCCAGTTCCCTGCCGGTGATCTCAGTTGTCAGTTGAGAAAGTTCCTGCTGATCGTAGATTTGAAAAAATTCCCACAGCTTGTAGCGGTATGAATTGGCAGCTATACTCAAATATTCATCCACCAGATCAAATAATTCCAAATTTTCCACACTTCCCTGACCGGGACGGCAGGTGCGGAATTTTTTCAGCAGCAGTTCGCTGTCATTCAAAAATTTTCTTCCCGCGGCGATTCTGTTCAGCGGGTGGGTGTTTTCCACGGCACTTTCTCCGTCGCGCATTGCACTGCGGGCTATGGAACAGAACATTTTTAAAACTTTTCCATAAGAATCGTTATCCTGACTGTCGGCGTTTTTCAGACGCTGCAGCGGCAAACTGTTATCGGAAACCAACGTGGCAAGTTCCACATGCGGTGTCTGGAAACGGATATGTTCATAAAAGTCGCTGTAAAATTGATCCGTTCCGAAATTGGTGTCGGTCACTTCCAGATTCCGCGGCAGAAAAAAGAATAACTCAATGTGATAATCCCCGATCTTTTTACCGGATTTTATCGGACAGATGAACTTTAATTCCACCTGATATTTGTCATGTTGTGAAACTTTTACAGAAATATTTTTCATAAAATCAACCGTTTTTCCGTGAGCGATATTTTATTTACGATCCAATTTGCATCGGACGGCAGATACTCTCCGGCTTTCGCATTCAAACAGTTGGCAGACGCCGCTGCCAACGCATACAAAAATGCCTCCTGACAACTTTTGCCCATCGTGTATTGAACGGACATTACCGCTGCAGCAGTGTCTCCGGCTCCGAGCGGACTTACCGCACTGATTGACGGTAATGTGTATTCATACATTTTTCCGGAATATGACAAAGTGGCATTTGCAGCTCCATTGGTTACTGCAAAAATCTTTTCCGGATATTTTTTCATCATCACCGCGTGTGCTTCTGTAATACTTTTTACTCCTGCGATTTTGAAAAATTCCTCCCGGTTTACTTTCAGGATCACTTTCCCTGAAACCGAAAGAATTTTATCCACATCAACGAGAGTATCTATCAATAACGGAACATCGTTTTCAGCTGCGATCCTTGCTACAGCTGCATAAAGTCCCGGATATGTGCCATCCGGTAATGATCCGGTAATAACCATGATCCCGGCTCCGGGAAGGAGATTTTGCAATTTTGCAAGCATCTCATCAGTTTCTTTCTGACTTAATGCCTTGGATACCCCAATTAATTCAGTCATAAAACCATGCTGATCCAGACAGGTAATACAATTTCTGGTTTCTCCGGTTGTGTGAACTGAGGTGTGGGGAAATCCGGCAATATCCAATCCGCTGCATAATTTTTGACCGTTATCCCCTCCGGCAAATTGAAACAGCATAAAATTTTCCACCCCTGAACAACGCAGCGCCCGGCAGAGATTGATACCTTTGCCGGAAGGATAATTTTCCTCCTTTATCGCCCGGTTGACTTCACCGGGAACGAAATTTTTGAAAAACAGTGTTTTCTGCCACGCCGGATTGGCTCCGAGAACTAATATCTTTTTCATACCGTTTCCCAATTCCTCAAATCGATTTGAAAATAAATCCGGGGCGTTTCTCCGGCGGAGCATTGAGTGCCGCATCCAAACCGGTTATCCCGGTAAGTACTAACGCACTGCCCATGCCGCAAGCATTGGCTCCGGCAATGTCTGATGTCAGTGAATCTCCGACCATGAGGCACCGGCGGGGATCGGAAAAACTCTTTTGCGGAAAAAGCTGCTGTAAATACTGCATTACACAGTCGTATATCGGTGCATACGGTTTGCCAAGATAAGTCGGAACAACTGTTTTTCCGGCATCTGCAAGGACCTGACAGATGAAGCGTGCCATTGCACCGGAACCGATCCCGAAACCCTGAATGCGCATTGACGGCCAGTAACTGTCCGGATTACAGACGATCAAAGGATATTCCGGGTGCTTCAGCAGCAGATTGAATGCCGCTTCCACAGATGGCTGCCAGTCGTAAATACCTTCTCCGACGATAACTCCGCAACAGTCGCCAGCCAAAGACGGATCGGTGGTATAAGCGATATTTGCTGCCTCTGTAAAAGATGGATCCCCCATTTTACCTAATTGGAAATATGTTCCGCCATGATAGTATTTATCCGCCCAGCATTTCAGGGCATTTCCCGCTGACAATACTTGCGACGGCACGACAGGAATACCGGCTTTATTCAAATAACCGGCTTTCTGGCAAGTCGCATTGCAGGCATCGTTTGTCAGCAGTAAATAAGGAAAACCTGTCGAATTGAGATGAGTCAGCAGCTCTTTGGTGCCGGGAATCGGGGTTTTACCGATTGACAGTGTCCCATCAACATCAAAGAGCAACGCATCAAAATCTCCGGCGTGTTTCCGGAAAAATTCGGTGAATGTACCATAATCCATTTCAGAGAAGAGCCTGCATCTTATTCATTTGCGCTTCAATTGATTCAACCAGTTTGAACTGGGTACGGCTGCGGTCAAGGTTCTGATTCGGACGGCGGGTTTTGAAATACACATCGCCCATCAGATAGTCCGTGAGAAAACGGGTTCCGATCTCCAAAGTTATAAGTTTGGCAGAAAACGGCAGCATCTCCTTTTCTGCTTCGGTAAGGAAACTTCCTGCTGAACTCATAAAGCCGTCATAAAGTCCTTCATACATGTCAAAACGCATTCCGACCCGGTTGAGATCAAGCTCATCTTCTTCAGCCGGGTTGGTTCCACTGCGTACCATGTCACCGAAGTCATACAACGTAAGTCCTGGCATAACCGTATCAAGGTCAATAACACAAATCGCTTCTCCGGAAAGATCGTCGATCAGAATGTTGTTGGCCTTGGTATCATTGTGGGTGATACGTTCCGGAATGTCGCCGGATTTGTTCAATTCAATGAGTTTTCCGCATTCATCTTTACGGGATAGAACAAAGTCGATCTCTTTCTGTACATCTTTGACCCGATTGCAGCTGTCGGCTTTTATTGCGGCTTCCAGCGCATTTACCCGCTTGGGAGTGTTGTGAAAATCCGGAATAGTTTCGTGCAGTCTGCCTTTGAAATCCACCAGCTGTTTTTGAAATTCCCCGAATCCTTGTGCGACTCGGAATGCCTGTTCCGGGGACTCCAGCACTTCATATGCCCTGGCATGTTCGACAAAAACGTATGCGCGCCAGCAGTTCCCGCGATTGTCAAATGCATAGGGCTTGCCGTCGTGCGCGTGGAGCAGACGCAGGGTGCGTTTGCGGGTTTCTGCCCGGGCGGAACGGATCTTGCCCAAAATATGATCAGTAACCCGGGCGACATTTTCCATGACAGCAACCGGATCTTTAAAGACGTTGGAGTTTATCCGCTGCAAGGCATAGTGCAGACGGATACCGCCCTGATCGTAAGTCAGCTGAAAAGTATCATTCACATTACCGTTGCCGAAAGGAGTTCCGACAAGGAAATCCCCGTATATATCAAACATACCGGCAAGACGGCGGATCTCAGACTGTGTATATGGTGTTGCCATGAAAATTCTCCCGTAGAAAAATCAGAAAAGTTTTCCTGGATATGCTCCGGAAGCGACCAGATTGTTCAACGCCTGCTGAACCATCGGACGGTCTTCTTTGTAAGTGACACCGAACCAGCTGTCTTTACTGTGCCGCATGGCGATTTCAGCTTTGCCGGAATTGATGAGAGAATCCATCACAAACGGCAGGTAAAATTCACTTTTGAGTTCCTGTCCTTTTTCGGCGAGGAAATCGCAGAACAGTTTTTCCAGCTCTCCGACGATTTCCGGCATGAACCCCCAGGAATTCATGGATGCCGGCTCATCACCGGTAAGTTCCACTTCCTGTCCGTCATCCATCAGAGAAACGATCTTTCCGTCTCCGTCACGGCGGTAGATTTTGGTGTTTTCCACCACTTTGGTGAGATGACCGTTGCCGTCGTCTGAGCAGATTCCGCGGGAAACGGAACCGTTTTCACTGAGTGTATTGCTTAACTGGAATGCGGCGATGCAGCCGCGTACTTTTCCTGCAGCCGGCGGATTTTTCAGATATGAGGCCAACTGTACATAACTGTCCCGGCCGTAAAAGTCATCGGCATTGATCACAGCAAATGGCTCATTGAGCAGGTGTCTGGCTGCATAAACCGCATGACCGGTACCCCAAGGTTTGATCCTGTCTGCCGGAGCGGTGTAATTGCCGGGCAGGTCATTGAGATCCTGAAACGCAAAATCCATATTGATTTTGTTTTCATAACGTTTGGCAATGACTTCTTTGAATTCAGCTTCAAAATCTTTGCGGATGACGAAAACCACCCGGTCAAAACCTGCACGCATGGCATCAAAGACGGAATAATCCATCACAGTTTCACCGGAAGGACCCATTTGATCAAGCTGTTTGAGTCCACCGTAACGGCTGCCCATGCCAGCCGCGAGAATAACCAGAGAAAGTCCCATTTTACTTTTTTCCTTATGTTTTTTTTCAAAATGCATCCTGACGTGCGTTTTTTCAATAATATAATACATTTTTGACCGGATTGCAACTTTTTCTTATAATTTGCTGGAAAATCCATTAACAATGCACAACTGTTACTGGCGAAATTATAAAAAAAGGCTTATATTTATAGTATGACCAGCAACAATGGAGGTTTACTAATGTTTACTTTGATCAAAAATTGTCGTTTGATCTCTCCTGATGTAGAGATCGCAGAAGCTTCGATTCTTATCGACGGGGAAAAAATCGTTCAGGTCTCTCCCGGTGAAATTTCCGCTCCAGCCGGGGCAAAAGTGATTGATGCAGCCGGTTTGACTGCAGTTCCCGGATTCATTGACGTTCATTGTCACGGACGCAACAGTTTTGATTTTTGCGATGGATCAGCTGACGGAGCGAAAGCGATCGCGGAAGGAAAACTTGCAGAAGGTGTCACAACTTTGCTGCCGACCACGTTGACGGTCAGTGAATCAGATCTGGCAGATTCTTTGAGTGCCGTTGCTGCCTACGACCAGAAAAGCGGTTGCCGTATCCCCGGTGTGCATTTGGAAGGACCATTTATCAATGTCAAAGCAGCCGGCGCACAGAATCCGGCATATGTACGGGTTCCGGATGCCGCTGAAGTTGATCGTCTCAATGCGGTGTTTCCGGTTAAAAAAATCACTTTCGCCATTGAAGAAGCCAACGGTATTGAATTTGTCGGTGAAATGCTCCGTCGCGGAATCGTTCCGTCATGTACCCACAGTCAGGCGAAATATGAAGTGTTCAAAATGGCTCATGATGCCGGTTTGCGTAATTTGTCACACTTCTGCAATCAGATGACTCCACTGCATCACCGGGATATCGGTTTGGTCGGTGCCGGGTTGCTGCACAAGGATGTTTTTGCAGAGCTTATCTGCGATAAACTTCATATTTCTCCGGCGATGATCCAATTGGTGTTCAGCGTTAAAGGTGCTGATAAAGTTATTCTTATTTCTGATGCGATGCGGGCATCCGGTATGCCGGATGGAGAATATGATCTTGGCGGTCTGCCGGTTATGGTCGCAGACGGTGCGGCTCGTCTCAAGGAGGGCGGAGCATTGGCCGGCAGCACGCTGCAGTTGGCAACTGCATTCAAAAATATCTGTGAAGTCACCGGAATCAAAGCCTCAGAATTGGTGAAATCAACTTCCGCTTCCGCAGCTGCGGCTATGGGCTGGGGGGATCGCGGTTATCTGATGCCCGGATATCTGGCGGATATTGTTCTGCTTGATACGGAGTTCAACGTTTGCCAGACTCTGGTCGGCGGTGAAGTGCGGTTCGCAAAATAAAATATTGTCGGCAATCGGACTTTTTTGCCTGTAAAAAAAACTCACTTTTCTATATGGGAAGTGAGTTTCTTATATTTCAAACCGCTTATATTTTGAAAAATAATTTTATCAGTAACCGCAATGCGGTAATACACCATGTACGGTCGATACCCAAATGGTCAAGGAATGTCGGCGGCGCCTCATCCGGTAATTCAACTTGAGATATGTTGTTGCTTGTTAAAGCAGCATGGGCAGTTGGCGGCAGTTGGGTGATGAAATTTGCCGGAATATGTACAACCGGAATCATGTTCAATTCACCGAAATCAAACCATATCAAGTGACAGCAGCAACATACATCAATATAAAAAATATTACTTCCATCATCCAGTTTGATCAGTCGCATCGGATTGCCGCATTCCGGACAATTCAGCTGGGCTCCGAGCTTACCGGCAGATGCACTGCGCCAAATCGCGGTTGTATTTTCCGGAGAAACTCCAAGTGTGCGTAATGCTTCCAGTGTTACAGCCTGACCGTGACAGTTGCTGCAGCTGAACGTAAGAACTGTGCCGATTTTTACCTGTTCCAGATGAACTGCACAACGCGGACACTTCATTCTTTTGCTCCCCCCACCTGTGTTTCGCCGTGTCAGACAGCTCTGGCGATTTGTTCTCCGCAACGGATGATAGTTTCCAGTTTATTTGCAGAATTTTTCATCAGATCATCATCAAATTTTATTCTTGCGGAATCCATAACCAATATCACCGTGGAACCGCCGAATTTGAAAAAACCTTTCTCATCAAGTTTGGCATGTTCAACGCGGTCTTCAGCTGTGTTGACGATCGAGCCGACTCCGAATGCACCAACATCGAGGAAATAAAATTTTCCGAATATTTCAGAGAGCAGGGGGGTGATGACCCTGGTGTTTTCAACAAATAAATCCGGTGCTTTACTGAATGCTATCGGGTTCACGGAATGGTATTTTCCCTTGATTTTGAATGGTGTCCCGGCATTCTTACAGGCGCACGGAAAATGATAACGGTGATAATCAACAGGTGCCAGACGGATAACCGCAACTGAATAACTCTTTTCCTGCAACGGCATTTGACAAAGATTCTCCAAAGAACGCATTGCTCCTTTTACCGGAACTTCTGCATTTTTAGAGATATCCTGATAGACCAGCACTCTGCCGTCTGCCGGTGAACATAAAACATCTTCTCCGGGGGCAGCCGGACGACTGCCGGGTTTCAGTTTACGGGTAAAAAAATCATTAAATGACCGGTAGGTTTCCCATGAACGTTCCGCTTCTTCTGCTTTAAGCCCTGGAATCTTCAACAGAGATTTGATACTTTTGCGCGAGAGTTTGGAATCGTAATAAAGTCCCATCAGATCCGAGATGACGGAGGTATTGAAAAGTAATCCCCATAAACTTCTGCCGAGCAGAGTATTGTAGGCAAAATTCAGCGCACCTTGCCCCATCACAGACTCTGTACAGATATTTCCGGTGGCACGGTCGATCAGATGTATCGGTTCACAATTCTTCATGTCAAGATTACCTGCAGCATATTGCGGGCGACATCCGTTTTGCTGCCTGCGGGGAGAGCAATTTTTTCTCCGCTGCGTTTATAAAGAGTTATTTTATTGGTATCGGCAGCAAAAGCGTCAGAGACCAGATTGGCAGCTATCCAATCCAGATTTTTCCGTTCAAGTTTACCGAGAGCATTGTTTTCCAAATCATCTGTTTCTGCGGCAAAGCCGATGAGCAGTTGACCGGAGCGTTTATTTTTTCCAAGTGAACCAAGGATATCTTCTGTACGCTCCAACTCCAAATATAACTTGCCGGGCATCTTTTTCATTTTGTTGTCAAACGGATGCGCCGGACGGTAATCTGCTACTGCGGCTGCCATGATGACAACATCTGCTTTGTCGGCATGTTGATGTACCGCTGATGCCATTTCCCCGGCGGATTCAACATTTATCACAGTTGCTCCTGCCGGCGGATCAATGGAAACCGGCCCGGAAATCAATATTACATCATGACCATCTTCCAACGCAGCCGCTGCAATGGCATACCCCATTTTGCCGCTGGAACGGTTGGTTATGTAACGTACCGGATCAATTTTTTCCCGGGTTGGCCCGGCAGTAATCAATATTTTCATAAATCACTTGCGTTTGCCGAGAAATCTCAACATATAAAGAAACAGGTTGATAAAGTCAAGATAAAGTTCCAATGCCCCTATGATCGCCAGCTTTCTGCCATCATTACGGGAAATTGTACCATCTGCGACGGCGCAGGAAAGTTGTTTGATCTTCTGGGTGTCATATGCGGTCAAGCCGACAAAAACCAGAACACCGATGCCGCTGATGATCAATTCCATCGTTGAGTTGCGCCAGAATATATTGACGATCCCGGCGATTATCAGACCGAAAAGAGCCATGAAACAGAGATTTCCTACGCCGGTAAGATCCTGTTTGGTCGCCCAGCCATAAAGCCCCATGACTCCAAAAGTCAGACTGGTGGTCAGAAATGTGGATGTGATGGATGCATTTGTATAAATCAGGAAAATTGCCGACAGCGACACACCGTTCAAAACCGCATAGAATAGAAAGAGTATGGTTGCAACAGCCGGAGTTATTTTGTTGATCGCACCGCTTAATGCCACTACCAGCAGCACTTCTGCAATCAGAATGCCGTAGAAAACCGGTGCATTGACGAAAATAGCCGCTCCGAATTTTTCCGAAACCAGATGTGCGGTAACACCGGTGATCGCCAATCCGGCAGTCATCCATCCGTAAACACGGTTGATAACTGCTCGCTGTTCCGCGGCTGAATCTGCGGAAATATATCCGCTTTGAACTCCAAATCGCTGCTGCATACTCTGCTCCTCCATGTTATACTACGACAACAATATAAGCGGAAAATAGAACAAGTCAAGAGCTTTGCACTTACTTTTGCGGCACCAGCACCATCGTTCCTTTGGGGATCACATCCGAGGATGCTCCGCCGTTTATTCCGCGCAGACCGGCTTCAGTGACTCCATACTCAGCAGCAAGCCGTGCGTAAGTTGTTTCTTCCGCGACGGTGATAACCGTCTGATCCATCAAGCTCAAGTCTTCCACTGCCGGCTCATTACGGGGGGCAGCTTTTTTGATATCTTTGGGCACATCCTTTTTCACAGCGGCAACGGTTTTTTCCGTGTTTTTGACGACCGGTGCCGGAGTTGCCGCTTTTCCTTTTTCCGGAATGATCAACTCCTGACCGACCTGCAGACGGCGGGCAGACGCATCATCAAGGTTGTTGGCTATCATCAAATCTTTGACTTTGACCTTATAGCGTCTGGCAATGACATCAGGCGTTTCACCGGGTTTGATGCGGTGTTTGCCTTTTTCGGCAGGCTGAACTGTCTTTTTCTCAGCAGATTTGCGGACAGAGGCTTCCGGAATAACAAGCTTCTGACCGACTTTTAATTTTTTTGCAGTTTCCAGAGTAAGACCGTTGGCTTTCAGCAGCGCCGACGTGGATATACCATATTTGCGGGCGATACGTTCGGGAAATTCCCCTGAACGGACAATGTGAAATCCATTTTCTGCTTTTGCCGCCGGTGCTGCTTTTTTTGTTTTGGCAACAACTTTTTTGTCAGCTGCAGAATCCACGCCGCCGGAAGAAACTGCTCCGGTCATCGGTTCGTATTTCTGTGGTACAACGACTGGGCGCGCGACCGTTTTTTCCGGCAGAACGATCGGAGCTGCCGGAGTTATCGGAGCCGGTGTCCGACGGGGAACCGCAGGTGTGACCGGTCTGCTCCCGATTTCCGGATCATCAACCGGGATCATTTTGTAACGGTGATCGTGAATTTTACAGCCGGTCAGGATCAAACTGATTCCGGCAACTGCGAAGAGAACATTTTTGCGCACTTTTCTTTCTCCTGTCTGCAAGAGTTTGTTTGTTTTTCAGTAATTGAATATAATATAAGGAACATAATCAGGTTTTGCAATAGCAGAAATAAAAAAAATCATTTTTTTATCCGCAAAACTTTTTCTCCCGGTCTTGCCATCCCGAATTTTTCTTTAGCTTTACGCTCCACAGCTTCCGGATCATTTTTCAGGTCATCGACCTGTTCACGGAGCAAATCCCGCTTCTTTTCTTTTAATGCCAGAACTTCCCGCCGCTGCTCCAATTGAGTGAACTTTTCTTTTTTGGTTCGATAAAGCGGACCAAGCACCACCGCTGTCAGAATCGCGACCACAACGATGACCAGAATCCAGCATAACGTGGAAAAAGTGTCTTTGCTGACATTCATAATCAGACTCTCCGGAGTTTTTTCAGCGATCCGGCTGCAGCGTCAAAAGAAATTCTACATTGGTACGGCATTTTTTCAATCTGCCCAGCACCATTTCCATTGCTTCTGCTGAAGGAACGCCGTTGACAGCTTTGCGCAGCAGCCAGACCTTACCCAGTTCATCCGGGTGCAGGAGAAGTTCTTCCTTGCGGGTTCCGGATTTTTCAATGTTGATCGCCGGATAAATACGGCGGTCGGAAACATTGCGGTCAAGGTGCAGTTCCATGTTGCCTGTGCCTTTGAATTCTTCAAAGATTACGTCATCCATCCGGCTGCCGGTTTCTACCAGTGCGGTGGCGATGATCGTCAGACTGCCGTGGTTTTCAATATTGCGTGCCGCACCGAAGAAGCGTTTCGGTTTATGCAGAGCAGTGGCATCCACACCACCGGTCAGGATTTTGCCGCTGTGGGGCTGCAATGTGTTGTATGCCCGGGCGAGACGGGTGATGCTGTCCAGCAGAATAACGACATCTTTACCGTATTCAACCATCCGTTTGGCTTTTTCAATTACCATTTCGGCAACTTGAGCATGGCGTTCAGGAGGTTCGTCGAAAGTTGAACTGACGACTTCGGCATCAATGCTGCGTTCCATATCCGTTACTTCTTCCGGGCGTTCATCAATAAGCAATATGATCAAGGTTACTTCCGGATTGTTGGCACGGATGCTTTTGGCAACTTTCTGGAGCAATACAGTTTTACCGGTTCTTGGGGGGGCTACGATCAAGCCGCGCTGACCTTTGCCTATCGGAGCTACCAGATCTACCACCCGGGTCGAATAATCCTGAGGTTCTCTTTCAAGGAGCAGACGCTGGGTGGGGAAGTACGGCTCCAGGGAGTTGAAAGGAATGATTTGTTTTTTTCTTTCCGGGGAATCATTGTTGATGGTTTCTACTTTCAACATGGCGAAAAATCGCTCTTTTTCCCGTGGAGTTCTGATTTGTCCGGTTATAAAGTCACCGGTTTTAAGGGCGAAGCGTTTGATTTGCGACGGACTTAAATAAATATCTTCTGATGACGGCAGATAACTGTAGGTCGGCGAACGCAGGAAACCGAAACCATCCGGCAGGACTTCCAGGTAACCGCTGCCATACAATTGACCGCATTTTTCCGCATTGGCACGGAGGATTTCGCATATCAGGGTCGATTTTTCCAAAGCACCGATTCCCTCGATCCCGAGTTCAGCACCCATCGCCGCCAGTTCAACGATGGATTTATTCTGTAAATCGGTGATGTTCAAGGTCGGCGCATCTGGATCTACCGGAGGCAGTTCTTCTTCAACAAAATCCTGATGGTCATTGTTGTGATTGCGGTGATTATTATTGTTGTTGCGGTTATTTTTGTTTTTCCGGAAACGGTCGCGGCGGTTATCATTACCGTTTTGCCGGTTGCCGTTGTTGTTCTGATGATTGTTGTTGCGCTGTTCTTTTGCCGGTTCCTGGAATGCCGGTTGGGGCGTCATATCATCCTGAGTCCGGGGAGGGGCAGCTGGTACAGCTTCGATGAAATTATCTCCGTTCTCCGGTGGAACTGCAACTGGAATCCCGGGGGCATAGACTGCTGTCGGATCGGGTTGAATGATCGGTAAATCCGGTTCTTTGGTGTCGATTTTTTCCGGAGCAGGAACTGTTGTCCGGGGTGTTTCCTGCTGCTGTTGCGGTGATTTGCGGGGACGTCCGCGGCGTTTCGGGGTTGGTGCAGGGGCGGCGGCAGCAGGTTCATCGGTTGCCGGAACTGATACAAACAATTCATCGTTTTCGTTTGCCATTAAAATATCCTTTCAAATACGAAACAGTTATATAATTTATCTGCTAAATCATTTCTCTATATTTTTCAGCAGCTTTTCCAACTGTTGAAAAAGTTCTTCTCTTGAGCCGGTATTCAACACGGCATAATCAGCACGTTCCAATTTTTCATCTGGAGAAATTTGCATTTTATCCCGTCGATCGACTTCATCCGCGGAAAAATTTCTGCCTCGCAGACGCTCTTTCCTTAATTCTGCCGGACACCAGACTGCCATTACTGCGTCAAAATATTTATCAAAACCGGCCTCGTAAAGCAACGGTAATTCAAAAACGCCGTTTTTATTCATTTGCCGGCAGGTGTCTATCGCGGTCAAAACTTTTTCTGTCAGCAACGGGTAGATCACTCCGGTTATCAATTGCATTTTTTCAGGATATTCAAATAGGATCTCCCCAAGTTTTTTCCGGTCAACATTACCGTCGGATGTGAACATATCAGAGCCGAATTCACGCTCTATGCACGACATCAGCAAAGGATGATGCATTTCGTAAAAATCACGGCAGACGGCATCTGCATCCAAAGTAAACCAGGAATGGGACTCAAAAAAACGGAGAACTGAACTTTTTCCGCAACCGAATCCCCCGGTGAGACCGAGAATCATAAGTTGTTGTCCTGAAAATACACTGCAGAAAAATTTTACGGAAATACGCAAAGAATCTTGCAATGTAAACGAATAAACGCAATATCAAAAAAGCACGGCAAGGAACTGCCGATCTGTTCTGTTATCTAACATAACATCTTTCCGGAATTTTTCAAGTATGCCGGACAAAAAAAAGCACTTTTTTTCGCATGCCGGTCATGCCAACTGGCGCAAAGTGTCTCTGCAGAGTGCTGCCCTGAATATATCCAGAGCATCATCAGGATATTCTCCTTCATGGGATTTTCTCAAATGAGCCGGACCGATTTTGATGAATAATTCGTTGACTTTGTGTATGTCTATGGAGCTGAACAGTCCCATATCCACTCCGATACGCAAGCCGGAAAGTGACTGCATCGCCTCTTCAAATCCCAGTTTGTAACTGTGACGGAGAAGACCGTAGGATCTTCCCACATGGTCAAGAATCGCATACCGATTGTTTTCCAACAAGGTACGGCGGGCATTTTTTTCCTGCATTATCAGCTGATGGATTACTGAATCAAGTTCATCAATGATCTTTGTTTCGCTTTCGCCGAGGGTGTTTTGATTGGATATCTGGAACAGGTTTCCCCAGTTGTCCGAACCTTCGCCGAATATTCCGCGAACCGCCAGACGCAGTTTGTTGATCCCCTGTATTGTGGGCGCGATTTGTCCGGTAAGGACCAACCCCGGCAGATGCAGCATCACCGATGCCCGCATTCCGGTACCGACATTGGTCGGACATGAGGTGAGAAAACCGAGCTGTTCATCAAACGCATATTGCAAATGTCTGCCAATATCATTATCAATGGCATCAATACTTTTCCATACTTCCCGCAGCTGCGATCCGGGACGGATGGTCTGCAGACGCAGCTGGTCTTCTTCATTTACCATCAGTGAACAGCTTTCATCCGGACAGACAAAGAGCCGGCGGGTCTCGGGTTTTCTTATGAAATCTCTGCTGGCGAGCCTGCGTTCCAGTAATATTTCCCGGTCAAGAGCATTCATTTGATCCGGATAAAATACCAGCATGTTTTCTCCGCCGAGAGAGGAAGAATTGCATGCAGCGGCTGATACAATTTCACAAACCTCCTGCATTACTTCTGCAGAGGCCGCTTCGGGAAAAGGGAACTTTTGCAAGTTGCGGGCCAAGCGTATGCGGCTGGATATGGCGATATCATCATCCGGGCCGGAATCATCCAGAAAACTTACTGGATTTTTCAACAGTTCGTCAACGTTTGCCGCTGTCATTTTTCGCCTCCGTCTTCAATAATTTCAAGTTCTGCTTTAAGGATATTGATCCGGTCACGGCAGATTGCTGCTGCTTCATATTCTTCTCTGGTGATCAGATCCTGCAGTTCTTTTTTCAACGAATTCAATTCGTTGCGCTTCACAGCAGGAGAATCATTTTTTGCTCCTTTGGGACGCTTCCCGAGATGCAGAGAGCCGCGCTGAACCTGAGCGATCGCCTGTTTGATAAGATTTTGGAATGTTTTATAACACTCCGGACAACCGACTTTTCCGTCATGATGACGGATGTCATCTGCGGTCCAGCTGCACACCGGGCAGGATTTTTTCTCTGCCGGAGTTTTTTTTCTGTCAGAGGCTGATATTTTTTCCGCGATCTGATTTACATTGAAAAGAACTTCGGCAAGATTGAATCCGATTTCCTGGGCACCGCCGATATCCTGACCGGCAGCTCCGGCGCAATCATTACACAGGTGCAGATCGGTACATTTACCGTTATGAAACTCTTTTATATGAACTGTCGCTTCGTTTTTTTTGCATTTATCACACAGCATAGATATATCTTCTCCGCATTTATTCCGCGAATAAACTGTTTTTTTCTGAACATACCGGAATTTCTTCCGGCAGGTGTATACTATACCCTCAATACAATAAAAATGCAAATTTCAGATATTCAAGGGTTGAAAAAATATTTTTTTTGTGCTATTTTAAGTTATGTGTTCGGATCCGGCAGTGTCCCGGGTCGCCGATTTTGTACTTTGGTTAACATGAGGCTGAATATATGAGCAGTATCGATGATCCTGGACCTCGACGGTGCAATGCCGTGTTGACGGGGAATTATTCAGCCGTTTTTGCCGGATGCTGAAATATCTGTTTTGCTCCGCGGTTATCAATAATTTCCCTGCCACTGGTGAGGCATTGTACTTGCGTCGTTCCTCTTGATTCCGGTATTCCCGCGAAAGGAGAACGAAAATGTTTAAGTGTTATGATTTGGTTGACGGCAGGGTGACCCGCTGTCCGGATGGACAGCCGGGGATGATTCAGGTTTACAGTGCGCCGACGGATGAGGAGCGTTTCTATCTCATTGAGCAGTGCGGTATTGATGAACACACCTTGAATTCAGCTCTTGACGAGGATGAAATAAGCCGTATTGAGTATGAACAGAATCATGTGGCGATAATCATGAAACGTCCACGTGATATCCAGGTTGAGCGGCGGATGGCATTCCGGGTTTCATCTTTGGGGGCGTTCCTCTTCAAAGACCGGATAATCGTGGTTCAATCCGAAGTGACTTCCCTTTTCAAGCATGGCAGAATGCCGTTGCGCGGCAACAGTGTCCCGGGGGTTTTGCTCCGTTTGCTGTACCATGCCACCCAGCATTTTCTGCAGCACTTGAGGTTGATCCACAATATTTCAGATGAGATTGAGAAAAAAATCGAATATGCCGTTACCAATAAATCTTTGGTAAATGTTTTTTCGCTGAAAAAAAGTTTGACGTACTATGAATCAGCCACCAGTGCCAATCAGCTGCTTTTGGGAAAACTCCGCGATGATGCAGGACGTATCGGTTTCCGGCAGGAAGAGTTGGAGTTTCTTGAAGATATCGGTATTGAAAACAAGCAATGTGACAATCTTGCAAAGATTTATGCAGAAACGCTTGAAGACATGTCTGAAGCCCGATCGTCGGTTGCCAGCAATAATCTTGCTGTGATCATGAAGTATCTTGCTGTGATCAACATAGTATTCCTTCCGTTGACGGTGATTACCGGGTTGGGGGGAATGTCCGAGTTTACGATGATGACCAGCGGTATTTGGTGGCCGCACGCTTACAGTGCTTTAGTTGTCGTTCTGGTGATTATCGGTTTTGTTACCTACAGACTGGTGCATGATATCGGTGCGCCGCGCAACTCAAGGAAACGTTGATCATGGCAAAAAAGTTGAAAAAATTTTCCCGTGATCTCAATGCCCCGCGTCGTGGCGGAGAGAAAATGCGTCGTGCAGTCAAACAATTCAACCGGGAAATGATCATATACATCATTCTGGTGATAATAGCTGTTTTTTGCAGCATGGTGGGAAGTGGCGAGTATGACTTGAGTTCTCCGAATGCAAACGGCTTTTCCCTTATATATTTGCTTTTGCCGGCATATTTGCCGTTGCTGATTATCGGAACCATATGCAGTATCGCCGGAATGCCGCTGACTGCTGTCCCCGGACAGGAAGCTGTTCTGTTGGGAGTCTGCGATATTCTGCTGGCACTCAATGCGTGGTGGATCATCCGTTTTATTGCCGCTAAAAAGCAGAGCGCATCACTGCTGCGTTCTGCCCGGGTTTTTGTACTGATAATGATCTGCTGGGGAATCTTTCAGATATTCTGTTCAGTGGTTGATTACTTGTGGCAATTCTGCAGGCTTGATTTTCTGCACGATTTCAAGTGATCACTGCGGATCTTCGGTAATATTGAGTAAAGCATCTTCCGCTTGTTTTCTGAATTTTTCCAAGGTCTCCACGTCGGCATCAGCCGGAACGGAGATCGGCTCCCCTATGACCATAGTCAGAGTGGAAAACGGTTTGGGAATTTGAAACTCATCCCAGCTTTTCAATTTCCAGCAGCGGGAAGAATTCAGAACAAACGGAACGATGACGGCACCTGTTTTTGCAGCTACAGCAACCGGTCCGATCTTTATCTGATATTTCGGACCGCGCGGACCATCAGGCGTGAAGACGACGTTTCTGCCGGATTCAATGGCGCGGATAGCCCCAAGTAATGCGTTGGCTCCTTTTCTGCTTGATGATCCGCGCAATGCTTCTGCTCCGAAAAATCCGAGAAAGTCAGCCAGATACTGACCATCTCTGGAGGCACTGATGACAGCCGAGGTGTTTTTCATCACCTTTCTTGGAAATGCCGGACAGATAAACATCAGCCGGTTATGCCAGGTGATCCCGATGATGCTTTCGGGATCTGCACAGAAATTGTGCGGATCAATCAGTTTGAAGCGGTAAAATAAGCGGAACGCGATTTTCATCAGCGCAGCCGGAAACCAGAACAGCCAGGTCGGCAGTTTTTTGACCTGGCGGAATTTTTTCTTTAATGAACCCATAATTTAAATATCTTTCTTTTTGCAAATATCAGCCAGAACACATGAGTTACAGGCTGGTTTTGCTGCTTTACATATTTGTCTGCCGTGTTGGATTATCAGGTGGGAAAAATTTGTCCACAGTGCCGGGTTTACCAGTTTGTTTACCTCAAGCTCAATCTTTTCCGGAGAATCTGTTTTGACAATACCGACACGATTAAGTACTCTTTTGACGTGAGTATCCACCGGGAAACCGGGAATATTGAAAGAGTTGCCGAGAACGACATTGGCACTTTTTCTGCCGATACCGGGGAGGGAGGTCAATTCTTCCATTGTTTGTGGAACTTCGCCATGAAATACGTCGAGTATTTTTTCGGCACAGGCGTGAAGATTTTTACTTTTACTGCCGGATAATCCGCAAGGGTGAATGATCTCTTGTATAGTTTCTTTTGTCAATTCAACCATCTTTTCCGGAGTCGGAGCCAGCGAAAAGAGTTTTTCAGTTACCTGATTGACTCTTTCATCCCGGCATTGAGCTGAAAGCATCACTGCGGCAAGCAATTGAAAACTGTTTTCGTGGTGCAGCGGACAGGTGCATTCACCGTAAACCGCAAAAAGACGGTCATGTATTGATTGAAACCATTCGGATTTTTTCATCTTCAACACACTTCCGGTTTCGCATCCCGGTTCATTAATGCTTTGATCGCTTCGGTTACGGAGCGGTTTTTGTACACGATGTTGTAAATTTCATCAATTATCGGAGTGGAAACACCATGTTTTTCCGCCAGAGCTTTGGCTCCGCAGGCCGTTGGAACCCCTTCCGCGACGACCATTCCCATTGCCTTTTGGATTTCTTCCATTTTTTTGCCTCTGCCGAGTTCTTCGCCAACGTGACGGTTACGGCTGTGACCGCTGCAGCAGGTAACGATCAGGTCGCCAATACCGCTCAATCCGGCAAAAGTTGCCTTCTGACCGCCGAGAGCTTCACCGAGTCTGCCCATTTCAGATACTCCGCGGGTCATCATTGCTGCTTTGGGATTGTCGCCCAGTTTCATTCCATCGATGATTCCGGCTGCGATCGCCATGACATTTTTCAAGGCTCCTCCAAGCTCGACTCCGGTAACATCATCGGATGTGTAAACCCGGAAATTCTCATTCATCATCAATTTTTGTACTGTCTGTGCGGATGAAAAATCAGCCGAAGCCGCGACCACAGCAGTCGGAACTTTACGGGAAACTTCTTCTGCATGACTGGGACCGGAAAGGTCAATGAAATCAACAGAACCCAGTTCGTCTTCCACGATCTGACTGATTCGTTTCCAAGAATTTATTTCAATGCCCTTTGCAACATTTATCACCGGTATTGATCTGTCAAATGTTGATGATAAATTTTTCAAAACATTGCGAAGATATTGTGTCGGTGTTGCCAGTAAGATCATGTCCTGATGGTCTGCAGAGGCTGCAAGATCTTTTTCAAAAAACAGTTCTTCCGGCAATTTCACCCCGGGAAGAAACTTGTAATTTTCCCGGCGGACAGATATTTCATCAAGATATTCCGGGAATGCTCCCCAAATTTTGACACGGTGTCCATTGCGGATCATATTCAATGCCAGTGCAGTTCCCCATGCACCGTCACCTATTACGGTTATATTCATAAAAAACACCTCAATAAAAGTGTTGGATCGTACAAGTTGTTTCTAATTGGAATATACACCCAAAAAAATAGTTTTCAAGTATGAGAAATCAGTAAAGAGCCGGAAAACGTCATGTTTTGTATAAAAAAATATCTTTGACGGCTTGAAAAATGATATTATTTAAGTTACATTAAAACAAAAGAATACGTTTCATGTGAAAGGTAATAAAAATTTGGAGAGAAATTTATGCCGGACATCAAACAGGTTTTAAGTGATGAGATCCGTCGTCTTGCACGCAAAGAATTGAAAAGTGTGGTGTTGCCTCTGATAAAACAATTGAATGATCAGAAACGCCAGATCAGCGTGCTGAAAAAAGAGATCGCTGTTTTGGAAAAACGAGTTCCCGTAACCGTTGAAAAAAGTTCCCATGAAATGAAAGTTGATGCTGAAAAGTGCAAAAAATTGCGTCTTTCTTCCAAAGGCATTGTAAAACTCCGGAACAAATATGGTATATCCCAAAGTGAACTGGCATCGTTGATCGGTGTGTCAACTCATACCGTAAGCATGTGGGAGATTGGCAAGGTTTCACCGCGGCTTAATGCAAAAACAGCGATTTGCGCTCTTCGTGCGATCGGAAAAAAAGAGTTGAAAAGACGTCTTGCCGCTCTGCAGGAAGTTCCTGCGGAAAATGGTGATATTGAGTAATAAAAGTGACAACAACAGGAAAATAAATTTAAGGAGAATAACATTATGGCTTATACAGTAGACACATTGCTTGATACTCTTGAAGAAAATATGATGAAGACCGAAGATTCGCTGACAACTGTTTTCAGCGGTATCCGTACCGGAAAAGCATCTCCGGCATTGGTCGAAAATATTACTTTTGAGTATTACGGTACCCAGACCCGTATCCGGGATGCCGCCGGTATCACCGCTCCGGAACCCCGTCTGCTGATTATTCAGCCTTGGGATGCCAGCGCGGTCAAAGCGATTGAAAAGGCTTTGCTTTCCAGTAATATCGGCATCACCCCGATGAGTGACGGTCGCAGTTTGAAACTCCCGATCCCTGAATTGAGTCAGGAACGTCGTACCGCATTGAGCAAACAGGCAAAGGCCAGCGCGGAAGATGCCAAAGTTGCTCTGCGTAATATCCGCCGTGATGCCAATGATGCAGTCAAGAAATTTGAAAAAGATGGTGAGCTTACTGAAGATGAACGCAAGAAAATGCTTGATGATGTTCAGAAAATCACCGACAGTTACATTGCTAAAGTCGATGCGATGTATACTGCAAAAGAAAAAGAGTTGATGACTGTCTGATGGAAAATAATTCTATTGGCAAAACCGCCGGAAATGCATTGAAGTCCGGCGGTTTTTTTGTCAGAAATCTTCTGATCATCACCGTCGCCGGATTGATACTGCGGCTGTTTGCTGCCTGGGAAAT
The DNA here is from genome assembly GCA_015061525.1 of Lentisphaerota bacterium. GTDB lineage: Bacteria > Verrucomicrobiota > Lentisphaeria > Victivallales > Victivallaceae > UBA1784. Next base: position 149,919 of record SUWK01000001.1, on the reverse strand, counting down.
GGCAAGTTGCGCCGGAGGATTGAATAATGCTTTGGCTCCATTGTCAACCAGTGATTTGGCTACTTATATAAAGCTCGGCAAAGAGTGTGCTGCTGGAAATTTTCCGGAAAGTTTTTACTATCAACCCTGGTACTATGCGGTATTTTTACCGTTGTGTTATCATCTTGGTAGTTTTTCTCTTTGGATGGTTATTGTAATTCAATCACTTTTGAGCGGTGCAACGATTTTTCTGACCGGCTGGTGCGGTAAAAAAATATTTTCAGAACGGGCCGGATTGATTGCTGCCGGATTGTGTGCAATTTCATCATCATTGATTTTATATGTGCCGTTTCATCAGAATGAAACGTTGCAGACTTTTCATCTTGCCTTACTGCTGACAGTGACAATATTGGCATTGGAACGCCGCTGCTGGTGGTTATGGGGTATTACCGGTGTTATCGCCGGAATTGCAATTTTGACCAGAGGAAATATCTGGTTGATGATCCCGGTTATTATTGCCGGTCTTTGGTTTTCCGGAAGGAAAAACGGTGTAAAATGGAAAAATCTGTCCGGACATTGTTGTGTCTTTATTTGCATGATGCTCGTTATTCAGCTGCCTTTTATTATCCGTAATACTCAATATGCCGGAAAATTGACAGGGCCGTCTACAGCGGCAAATGCAGTGTTGGCTCTGGGGAATACTCCGGAAGCTCCAGCCGGAGGCAGGGAACCGGGGGCAATGGCAGGATCGATGGTATATCCTGAATCATATCACCGGATGATGGCAAACACCCAGGGCGCATTTGCCCGATCCATTCCGCGTCAGATGTGGCAATGGTTCTGCAGTGATCCATTGGCATTTTGTGAATTGCAGTTCCGGAAAGCCTTACTTTTCTGGGATGGCAGAGAGATCCCCAATAATGTATCTCTTGAATTCGATGGTATTATGACCTCGAAAGTTTTACGTTTTACCCAATTCGGAAGAAATTTTCTGATTTTTGCATTGGGAGTTTCCGGGGTATTGTTCTTTCTCGGACGTGCATGGCGGAAAAGGGAAGTAAATCTATTGATTCTATATGGATTCTTTATGTTCTTTTATCTGTCAGTCGTCGTATTTTACATACTTTCCCGTTTTAAGGCGCCGTGTATTCCATTATTGGTGATATTCGGCGGAGGTTTTCTTTGCGGATTATGGGATATGTGGCATGGATCTGCTCCGGAAAAACGTTGGCGGACAGCCGGAAAAATTATTATCTGGCTTTTGATCGGATTCTGGTTTTCCTGCTCTGCGTATAATACTTATCGTCAGAATGAAGCTGCGATCAACCGTTGGATCTATCCCAACGGTATGAAAATCGACTTGAATGGTTACAATATACATTATTTTGATTATGGTCCATTTCCTTTCGGCGGCTGGAGTCTTGCTCCTCTGCAGGCGGGGAGTATATTGCAGAAACGTTTCAGCTCCATAGGCAATTATCGTAATGCATTAATCGGTTTGATGCTGCGTTCCTCTGAGCCGGTAACTGTTGATATGCTGGTAAATGGAGTTCCGCATCATTTGGCTTTTCCGGCAACGCCTCCGGGGAAAAGTGATCGTCGGATGGTACAATTGAATTCTCCGTTGTACAATGGGGAAGTGACCGTGCAGATAATTTCAGTTTCCGGCGGGCCGGTTTGGGCAATTTACGATATACAGCGGTGTTATGGCCGCAGTTTATTCAACAATGAAAAATTGGATGGCGAGTGGGTCATCCGGGCAATTTTGCCGCGATGATAATGCAAGGTGGAAAGCCGGTATTGATTTTTTTTATTTTTCACTTACATTGATTCCTTAAGAGCCGGAGTAGAGGAGAACTTCGGGAAATCAACCACATCAAAGAGGAGTCAAACATGTGGAAAATACACTTTTTTACCCGCGTGTCCGGATTGATAATGTTGTTGACCGTTGGGGCGTATGCCGCAATGGCACAGGGAAATATCCGGAAACTGCACTTTATTCAGGACGATGCACAGGATTATATGGTTTCAAAGGTCTATTCTTTGAAATATGCCCAGGCAAATGACCTGATTCCGTTTGTTTCCGGTATTGTGATGCGTTATAACATAAACAGCTCAGTCAACAGCATCACGTACGGTAATAATGCTCAGCTTCTGACGGTGACATGTCCGGAAAAAATGATTCCGTATGTCGATGACTTTGTTGCTAAAGCCGACCGGGAAGTCAAAATTGCCGGCAAGGTTCCCGGAGAAATCATTCAGGGGACCGGTATTACCAGAGCAGTCTATCAGCCGCTGTACCGTTCAGGAGAGGATATCGTCAATGTAATGATCGAATCGGTGATCGGCGAGGGGCCGGCCGGAGCGATTTATGCATATGATGCCAACAGCAATCAGATATATTGGAAGGACAACGCTTCCAATACAAGTTATATTTATCAGTTTTTAAGTTTTCTTGACCGTCCAGCTCCGCAAATATCGATGGAATTTACCGTTTTTGAAGTACGTGAAAGTATTTTGCGTGATATCGGTATTGAGTATTTGGCATGGAAAAACGGGCCGGGATTGAATATGTTTCAAGCCGGTTTTGATGCTTTCGGTTTATCATCTGCCGGAAGTTCTGCATTGCAGGCGGCAAGTGGTCCATTTGGCGGATTCTTTTTTGCCCCGCAATTCGATGCCAGTTTTATCCGGATGCTTCAGCAAAACGGTAAAGCTCAAATCACCAACAGTGCAACTTTGACTGTTGCCAACAGCAACACTGCGGAATACTCGTTGTATTTCAACCCGGTTCAGCAGAATATCGTCAAGCAGAATAACGATCAAACCCACGTTACCGAAAGTACCGTAAGTGCTCAGCAGGGCGTTTATCATAACCTGGTGAAAATCACCGGCCCGGTGGTCAATATTCATTACGGTTCTCCGCAACAGCCTTATCCGGCAGATGAAGAGTTTGAAGTTGCAGCATATTCCCCCGGGCAGCTGCAGCAGTATCCCGGGACTCTTTTCTTTGCTTATGATTTGCAAAGTGCCGCTGTCGTTGAGCGCAACAACGTGGGGGCTGAATTGGTGGAGGTTACCAATTTGAACGGGAATATGCTGATTCCGCTGAATCGGGAGGTGATTCTCGGACAATGGGAAAAAGAATCAGAAACAGAACAGGTCATCGGAGTTCCGTGGTTGTCGGAAATTCCTTATCTGCGGTATCTTTTCAGTACAGTGACCAAAGTGAAAGAAAAGAGTAAAGTTGTGGTGGCGGTGCGCGCTAACATACTGAACACCGCTAAGCCGGAGAAGTTGGAAAATGGTAAACTTTTGAAATTGAAATGATGTGCAGGAGCAGTTTGATATGAAAAAGATTTCATTATTTCTTTCAGTTGTTTTGTTTCAAAATATTCTCACAGCCGCAATTGTTCCCGGAGTTCCGAGAGATTCCAATACCGGCAACACCGGCGGTTATGATGGAACAAGAGTTGAGGCTCAATTGATGGTACAGGTTGATTCTCAAACGGATGCAGTCCACTTTATCAGGGACAATAATGATCCGCGTGTAGTGACCAAAAGTTATTTGCTGAAACATGTGGATGCTTATGAGATACGGGATTATTTGCGCCAGATGGTGCAATCAAAAAGAGTCGGCAACAGTTCTCTGGTTCAAAGTTACCCGGGTAATACGACTTCTGTACCGGTCATGGCAACAGTTTCAGCTCCGCAACTGAACGGAGTATCTGCACAACCCGGGTATAATCCGGCAGTTCAGCTTGGCAGCAATACCGCCGTTGAATGTTTGAAATATGTTGATGGAACCGGACTGCTGATTGTCAGCGCAGAAGAGTACCGTTTCAAGGATAATGCAAACGGCATGGGAATCGATTCCATCGTAAAAATGCTGGATAATCCACAGCTTAATACTCTCGGAACCGGTTCGCAAATGTTTATTTATATGCCGAAATTCGTACCGGCGATCAATTTGCAGAGTTTGATACAGAATGTCGGTATGAATATCAGCGATGCTTCCGAGTTGTGGCAGGGACAGGATTTGGTGACTGTGGATAATACGCTGAACTGGCTGATTTTTGATGTGTCAAATTATTCCTGCGAGAATATTGGAAAATTGCTGGCAAAATATGATGTTCCCATACCCCAGGTCGAATTGACAATCAGAGTGTATGAGGTGTATTCAGAAAATGATGACAAGATAGGAGTTGATTTTCAGAGTTGGAAAAATAATGAAGGTACTGATTTCTTCTCTGTCGGCGGCCGTTACCGTAACAATTGGGCGGCAATTTACGGAGCTGCCGGAAATCTCAACCGGGCATACGGATCTGAACGCAGCAGTTTTTACAACTTTAATCCGCGTTGGAACACCCGGTATCTGGATTTTCTTGCAGCTCATGGTAAAGCATCGGTCGTTCATACCGGAATGTTGACTTTGCGCAACAATACCGGAGGAAAATTCAGCCGCAAAACTCAAATATTTTTCAGTGATACATCCAAATCGGCTGGTGGAGCGGTTACTTTACCGGAAATGGGAACCGGGCCTTATGAATTGCTTTCAACTCTTATAGGCGAAACTGTCTTTTCCCAAAAGAATCCGGATGACGGTAAAGATATTCCGGTAGGCAAAGGAAGCTGTCAGGTGGTCTCTGCCGCAGACGGATATGGATTTTCAATGGAAGTTGATAAAGTTATTGTCGGCTTGAAAGAGTGCCGCTTTGAAGTTACTTTACAGAATACCAGTCTGATCGGATTCCTTTCCAATGGGGCACCAAGAATATCGCAGGGCAATGTCGTAAAGCAGTCAGTATCTTTGCCGTATGCCGGAAATGGTATGTTTGTTATTGGAGGATTGAACAGTAAAGAGATTTCAGAGTCATCCACCGGAATCCCATGGCTGTCTGAAATACCTTATCTCGGATATCTTTTTTCCAGCAAGTCCAAATCAGTCAAAAACTCTGAATTGATCGTGGTCGGCAGTTGCCGCTGGGCATCACCGGATGATAATCTCCGCAGCAATATGACTAAAAAATATCCTAAACCGTGAAAAATAAAAGGATCTTGCAATATGAGAAATATGATTTGTACATTATTGGTCGTCTTGTTTGCTGCAGGATGCTCTACCGTAACGACTTCAGTAGGGGATAATGCGCAGGATAATGCCGTGCTGCAGCAGGGATCAATGATCGTAAAAGCGATCATTGATGAAAATTTCCGTAAATTTTCCGAAGGTGCGAATGAGGTGATTACTGAAAACTCTGATGCAGACAGCTTTCTTGCCTCCTGCAAGCAGCTTCAGGAAACTTACGGTAAAGCCGGTACGTTCCGCTATCTTGGGGAATTGCAGACTCCATTGTTGGTTAACCAGCTTTTTGCAGTACGCTTTTCTAAAAAAGGTGCCGATGGAAAAACCGTTGAACACGAGCAGCTTTTGCAGTTGATATTCGGCAGGGAAAATAACGGCAGTTACAAACTGCTCGGAATGCGGTTTATGTAAAAAATCACTGCATATCCATTGCCACATTTATGGCAAATGTCCGCAATGCCAGCTCATCATTGACATTGAAGCGCAAAGTATATTCCAGATCTTCTGCTTCTTTCAATATTCTGGCTGCGCGTTCAGGATCAATTTTTACCGGCATCGGCAGATGGTCAAACAGTTCACTGTTCGGCAGATCTGCCGGTGCCGCATTGCAGCTTAACATGTAGACTTGTGAGCAGAATGTGGTTATTGCGGCAATAAAACTGCGGCGGTCACGGATATAAGCTCCACTGGCAGCATCATTTTTCCGTGTTTCCGCCCGCTTTATAAAAACGGCATCCTCACTGCGTTTGGCTGTTTCGATGATGGTCGCGAACTCTTCATCTGCTGAATTTTTCGCTGCATCTGCCAGTTTGGACGCAACAGCGATAAGTTTTGCGGCAGCATCTTCAACCTTGACGAGATCGCATCCGCACTGGAAACATAAATCGAACAGGGCACTGCAGGTTTCCTGAACTCCGTCAAAGCTGAAATGATATTTGTTGTCCGGCAGAGTCAGCAGCTGACAGCGGGAACGGGTCGTCGGAAGCAGTGCTGATGGATTGGCTGCTGTCAGGATCATCGTCGTTTCCGGCGGAGGCTCTTCAAGTGTTTTCAGTAACGCATTCTGCGCTTCTGTATTCATCCGGTCTGCATCGTGGATAAGACCGAATTTCCGGTGATTGCCGGAGGTGTAACCGAGATGATCAAGCATATAGCGCAGAGTATTCGGTTCCGGATTTATTCTTTCTCCGACTTTTATCTGATACATTTTTCCCTCAGGAGTAAGAGTTTGGCAATCTGCATAAGTATCATTTTGTATCTGTCTGCAGAATTGGCATGTACAGTCAGGGTGTCCATTTTGCTGATTTTTGCATCCGGCGATCAGCATTACTACCTTTGCAAACTCCTTGCGTACTGCCGGATCCGGAGAGTGGATCAGAAATGCATGTGCCATCCGTCCGGAATTACGGGCGTTGGCAAGGCAGGAGATCAAATCGTGGAAATTTTTGCTGTAATCAGAATAAAGCGACATCGACAACCTTCCGGATTTTTTCAGCGATTATTGTTTTATCCAGCGTTCCGTCGATCATACAGATCCTCTCCGGTTCCCGGCTTGCGATCTGCCTGAACGCTTCACGTACTTTGCGGTGAAACTCCAGTTTTTCGTTTTCAAACCGGTCAAAACCTTCACTTTTGCGGGAACTGATCCGCCTGAAACCGACTTCAGGGGGAAGGTCAAGAAGTATCGTCAGATCCGGTTTTCTTCCTGCGGAGGCATAGTCGTTGAGATAATCAATGACCTGTTGCGGCATATTGCGTGCGCCCCCCTGGTAAGCACTGGTCGAATCTGCAAAACGATCACAGATGACGATTTTTCCTTCTTTCAGAGCCGGGAGGATCTTTTCCCTCATATGCTGTGCCCTGGCAGCTTCCATGAGCAGAAGTTCTGTTTCAGGATGAACTGCTTCTGTTCCTGAATATGATTTCACCACCTGCCGGATAACTTCTGCAACTTCGGTACCGCCGGGTTCTCTGGTCAGTACACATTCGCGTCCGAGTCCTGACAGGTATTCCGTCAGCATTGCGACCTGGGAACTTTTTCCAGCACCTTCCGGACCTTCAAAAGTTATGAAAAAACCTTCTGTTTTTGACATAATAACTCCATTTTTGCGGATTTTTTTCAAATAAACCGGGAAAATCCGCTTTTTATAAGATAGTTCCATTTGCTCATAAGTTCAAATGGTGTTATATTGTATAAAATGAATTTTTTTTCAAAAACACAATAATTCTAAAAAAGGAAGGCAAAATTATGGCAGAATTATCAAGATCCAGCTATTTGGAAAAGAACGTCGGCAGTTTTCCGGAAACCATTGAAGTCGCCGGTAAGCGTTATGAAAAAGTGGACGATCTGCGTTACGGAACCAACCCTCATCAGCCGGCAGCGTATTACCGGCCGGTTGAATCTGCCGGAATCATCGGCGGTATGGAGATCCTCAAAAATGGGAAAAGCGGTCTCTCCCAGACCAACCTTGAAGATATTTCCGGGGCATTGAACATTGTCAAGTTTTTCCCCGGGGTTGCTGCTTGCGCCGTTATGAAGCATGTCAACCCCTCCGGTGCTGCGGTTGCGTGCCCCGGAGAGTCTCTGTGCGACGTTTATCTTAAAGCCCGTGATGCGGATGCCCGTGCCGCATTCGGCAGTGTTATTGCATTCAATACGGAAGTGGATGCAGATACTGCCAACGCAATTATGAGTACCTTCGTAGAGTGTGTGGTTGCTCCGGCATTTACCGAAGAAGCTCTGGCGATTTTCCATGATTCAGAGAAGTTTAAACTTAACAAACATGTCCGTATCATCCGTTGCGGAAATCCTGATCTGCTGCCGAAATATTGTTCAGACGCTGCTGAAGCTGTTGATACAGTCAAAGTACTTGCTGATGGCTCTCTGATTGTGGCAGCTCCGCTGCTGACTTCATTGAAAAGCGTTGCTGACCTCAAACGTGCCAAAGGGGAAAACAGCCGTTGCGGCGAACAGGTTTCCTCTGCACCCTGCAGTGACGAGCAGATGCGCGATCTGCTTTTCTCATGGTATGTCAACTTGAGTGTCCGTTCCAACGGTGTGGTCATCTGTGCCGGCGGACAGACGCTTTCAGTCGGAACCGGCGAGCAGGATCGTGTCGGAGCTATCGAGCAGGCGATCGCCAAATTTGAGCAGAAGTATTCCGGAGATGGCAAACTTGAGGGTTCAGTGATGTCCAGTGACGGTTTCTTCCCCTTTGAAGATGGTGTTGAAACTGCTGCAAAAGCCGGAATCAAAGCTATTATCGCTCCTGCCGGCAGTCTGCGTGATGCAGATGTCATCAAAAGAGCCAATGAACTTGGAGTGGCTCTGTTTCACGCTCCTGAACGTATTTTCTCACACCATTGATGATTTGTGACAATTAAAGAAAGGGATTTTTATTATGGCAAAGCCGGATGTTAAAGATTTTGAGAAAGCTCTGAGTGATGAGGAGCGTATTCAGTTGTGGCTGAATAAAAATTGGAAAAAATGTCTGATCGCTGTTATCGTTATCGCGATTGCAGTGGTCGCTTTCATGTCGGTAAATTACATCAGGGATCAGCGGATCATGAAAGCTGTCAACGCTATTGCCGGGGCAAAAGCTGATGAATTGCCGGCATTGATTGCTGAAAATCCGGATGTTCCCGGTGCCAATCTTGCCCGTCTGCGTATTGCGCTGAACCTGATGGATAAAAAAGACTATGCCGGTGCAGAGAGCATGTTTACTAAATTTGCCTCAGACACCACTGTCCCGTTGGAATTGCGTACCAGAGCGCGTTTTTCAGCGGCGGCGTGCAAGGAATATGCCGGTAAAGCAAAAGAGGCATCCGCCGCTTACATGATGATTTTCAATGATTCCACTGTATCTGGCGGCAGTCGTTATGAGGCAGCTTATCAGGCCGGGCGTATTTTGATCGCACTCAACGATCTTGCTGCGGCGAAAAAGCTGCTTCAACCGGTCGCGGAGAGTAAGCCTCTGGCCGGGCAGCCGCTTGACACGGCTTCTTTGTTATGGCAGAATTATGTCGTGAATTTGTACAATTCCATCAAATAATATTTTTGCAGTTGTAAAATCATGGAATTATCCCGCAGGGAATTGAGTTTGATCCGCGCTCTTGCTACCCGTGCCGGACGGAAGAAGTCTGGCTGTTGCCGTTGTGAAGGTTTGCGGGCGGTGAGAGAGTTGTGGGCTTATTATCCGGAAAAAGTCCGGTTCATTGCCGTTGCCGAAAAAGCAGCGGCAATGCTTGATTTTTCTCCGCAGATGATACGGATCGTGCCGGATAAATTGTTCGATGATATATCCGGTACAGTCAGTACCCAGGGGGTGATTGCCGTTGCAGAAATTCCGGCAGATGCCGATGGTCCGGTCGAGGGAGATTTTGTACTTGCTCTTGATCAGCTCGGAGATCCGGGAAATTTCGGTACGATCGCCAGAAGTTTGCGTGCCGCCGGACAAAAAGAGTTATGGTACACCAAAGGTTCTATCGATCCATGGGGTGATAAAGCCATACGTTCCGGAATGGGAGTGCAGTTCGGTTTGAATCTGCGCCGTTTTGAAACACTCGAAGAACTTGCTGATTTCGGTATCAGACAAGGGATGAAAAATGTTTTTATTGCCGACCCGCATCAGGGAGAAAGTTGTTTCGAGTGTGCCTCTCTTTATGACCGCAGTATTATTGTTATCGGCGGTGAGCCCAATGGTGTCATGGGGGCATACCCCGGAGCAGGCAGAGTCGTTATCCCGATGCCGGGAAATTATGAATCTATCAATGCCGCTCAAGCGGCAACCGTATTGATTTTTGAGTCAGTCCGGCGGAAAATGTCTTGACAGTGGAGGTTTGTTGTGGACAGATGGCAGGTTATTTATGTGGCGGTTTTTCTGGGGGCGTTGTGTCTGTCTGCATTATTTACCCCGGTGTTCCGCAGAATTGCTCACTGGACTGGACTGCTTGATCGCCCGGCGGCAAATCACAAAGGACATGCCAAAGCCACAGCTTTGCTTGGTGGTGCGGCGATGTTTACCAGTTGGCTGATTGCGATCATCGGTGGCGTAGCAGCGGTGTATTTCAGGCTGCTTCCGGAATATTTCTATTCAGCATTCAGCTGTCATCTGACCGGTTTTTGTGCAGTTGCCGGCAAGGAGTTGTTATTTATTGTCTTTTGCGCACTGCTGGCTGTAACTCTCGGTTTGATTGATGATAAATGGGCTTTGAAAGCGCATTGGAAGTTTTTAGGACAATTTATTATCGCTCTGCTCACGGTGGTTTGGGGCGGTATCCGGATCAATATGTTTGTGAACAGCGAACTGTTTTCCATTTCGATAACAATATTCTGGATCATGCTGATGATGAATTCCATCAACTTTTTTGATAATATGGATGGTCTTGCAGTAGGGACTATTGCGATTGCAATGGGATTTTTTACCGTTATTGCCGCGCTCAACAACGAATACTTTTTCGCAGTTTTTGCTGCTTTGAATTTTGGTGTTTGTTGCGGTTTCTGGTTTTATAATGCCAATCCGGCTTCGATTTTCATGGGGGATTCCGGCAGTCATTTTCTCGGATTTCTGACTGCCGTTGTCGCCGCCGGCGTTTCTTATTTCGATTTGAGTTTTTCGCAGTCCCGTTTCCCGGTACTTATTCCGCTGCTGATACTTGCGTTGCCTCTGTTTGATACGTTGATGGTTGTTGTGATACGTACGATCAACAGAAAACCTTTCTGGATCGGAGACCACAATCACATATCACACCGTTTTGTCCGGATGGGGTTGAGCCGCAAAACAGCGGTGGATCTGGTTCATTTGACTGCATTGAATATCGCTCTCGGAGCGTTACCGGTCTACTGGGGGGATTTCCGGACAGCTGCGATAATAATTTTACAGGCTTTGATTTTACTCGGCATCCTGACGATTATGCAGTTTCGGCTGGAAGAACGTAAAGATGCTGTGGAAAAGATTGAAAAATAAACAGTAAAAACAGTGATACCAACTGACAAAATAAAATAAGGAGAATGACTATGTCACTGGAAATCATTACCAAGATGTCTAACCGCTATGGTTCCGATCCGGCTTATGTACTTGCCGGAGGCGGAAATACTTCTTACAAAGACGAAAAGTTCCTTTACGTCAAACCCAGCGGTGTTTCGCTGGCTGCTATCAAAGAGTGCGATTTCGTAAAAATGGATCGTGAAATCGTCCGCAGCTGTTTTGCTCTTCCGGAATTTGCAGATAAAGACGAACGTGAAGCAAAAGTCAAAAGTCTGATGGCTTATGCTATTGTCGGTGATGGCCGCCGTCCCTCTGTCGAAGCTCCCATGCACGAAATTCTGCCCTTTACTTATGTCGTACACACTCATCCGGCATTGGTCAATGGTATGACTTGCGGTAACGACGGTAAAGCAATTGCCGGCAAACTTTTTCCGGAGGCACTCTGGGTTGATTACTGTGATCCCGGTTTTATCCTTGCAAAAGTGGTTTTTGACCGTTGCCAGGAGTATGAAAAATCTTTCGGCAAAGCTCCGCAGGTGATCTTTCTCCAGAATCACGGCGTCTTTGTCGGGGCCGACAGTGAGGAGGAGATCGCAGCTCTTTATGACGGCATAATGAGCAAACTTGCCGATTTCTGCGAAGGGCAGGGGGTGGATATTTCTGAAATCCGGCCCGGAGATGCAGATACTCAAACCGTGATGACTTATGCTCCGGGGTTGCGCGGCTATATGCGCGGCAGTGACAGCGGCAAACCGGTGACGGTCACTGCTGTCGGCGCGTTCAATATTCCCCGCGGTCCGCTGACTCCTGATCATTTGGTTTACGCGAAGGCTTTCGGTGTGGTTTCCGAAGCTCCGGAAAAAGCAGTCATCGACGCTTTTACTGCCGCGCGCTCCTATCCGCCGCGCATGGTGGAAGTCCCCGGAAAAGCTGTTTTCTGCGCCGGCAAAAACCGTGCCGGAGCCGGAACTGTTCTGGCGTTGGCTCTCAATGGTGCGCTGATCGAAAAAATCGCGGCGGCTTTCGGCGGAGTTCATTATCTTAATGATGCCCAAAGAGAATTTATTGAAAACTGGGAGGTCGAATCTTATCGTGCCAAAGTTGCTTCCGGCGGTGCTGCCGGTTTGACCGGTATGGTCGCTGTTGTCACCGGTGGGGCGCAGGGATTCGGATACGGTATTGCAGAAAGTCTTGCTGCACAGGGAGCTGATATCGTTGTTGCGGATATGAATGCTGAAGGTGCTGCCAAAGCAGCTGCAACTCTCGGAGCCGGTGCGCGCGGCTTTGCGGTCAATGTTTCAGATGAAGAATCTGTTGCCGCACTGGTTCAGAATATCGTAAAAGAGTACGGCGGAGTTGATCTGCTTGTTTCCAATGCCGGTGTCGCCAGAGCTGGAAGTGTTAAGAGTTTTGCGATGAAAGATTGGGAATTTGTCACCAACGTCAACTATAACGGTTTCTTCCTCTGCACCAAATATTTTGCGCAGGTGATGAGTGAGCAGAATAAAGCCACCGGTTTGTGGAGCGATATAGTTCAGGTCAACAGCAAAAGCGGTCTTGCCGGAAGCAAAAACAATGGTGCATATGCCGGCAGTAAGTTCGGCGGACTTGGACTGGTTCAGAGCTTTGCTCTTGAGTTGGTTTCCGATCAGATCAAAGTCAATGCGGTCTGCCCGGGCAACTTCCTTGATGGTCCGCTGTGGAGCGATCCGGAGCGTGGTTTGTTTGTTCAGTATCTGGCTGCCGGAAAAGTTCCCGGAGCCAAAACTGTCGCCGATGTGCGCCGCCATTATGAAAGTCTGGTGCCGATGAATCGCGGCTGTTTCCCTGCTGATGTAGCAAAAGCGATCGTCTACGCTGTTGAGCAGCAGTATGAAACCGGACAGGCGATCGCGGTTACCGGCGGTCAGATCATGTTGAACTGATATTACAGGAGAAACTGTATCATGAAAAGAGGTATTATCGGTGCCGGAAACTGGATTCAGGATCGGGTGAAAACCATTGATCGCTGGCCGGGGGAAGGAAACCTTTGCAATGTGCTTAAAGAGGAAGCAGCTCCTGGAGGCGGTCCTGCCAATGTGCTTTTTGATCTTAATGCCGCTGATCCGGCTCTGCCGCTCTATGCGGCTGGCAGAGTTGGTAAAGATGGTGAAGGAGACTATTTGGTCAATGAGATCAAACGCCGCGGAATAGATGACCGGTATATGCTGCGTACGGATGCAAGAACCAGTTATACCGATGTTATGTCCGGAGAAGGCAAACGTACATTTTTCCATTGCCGGGGAGCCAATGCTGAACTGTGCTTTGATGATTTGTGCGGCATTGATGTCCCGGCAAAATACTTTTATCTGGCGTATTTACTGCTGCTTGACACTCTTGACTCTCCGGATGCGGAATATGGAACGCAGGCTGTGCGTCTGTTGAAAGTCATGCAGGAAAAAGGTTATGAAACGGTTGTTGACTTTGTTTCAGAGGCTCCGGAAAAATTTCGTGCCAAGGTCATGCCGGCATTGCCGTATATCGATCATCTGATAGTCAACGAGGTGGAAACCGCCTGCTGTACCGGAGACGCGTTACGTGATAAGAGTGGTAAACTGCAGTGGCAGAACCTTCCGGCAGCGGTAAAGTTCCTCTTTGATAACGGGGTTAAAAAGACCGTGGTGATTCATTTCCCGGAAGGTGCCTGCGCCGGTTTGCCGGATGGAACTTATATTTACGTGCCGAGCTTTGACATCGCCAAAAAAGATATCGTCGGCAGCAATGGGGCAGGGGATGCGTTCTGTGCCGGTGTGATGTATGGGCTGCATGAAAATTGGGAACTTGAAAAAGCGTTGACTCTCGGTGGAGCTTTCAGCAACTTTAACCTCCGTTCTGCCACGGCGAGCGGTGGGGCGGTAACGCTGGATACGATGTTGAGTTTTATGAAAGATGCCGCATTGTCACCGCTGCCGGAAGGAATGGAGCTGTAAGTAATGACTGGACCCAATATTTCTGTAGACGGCGGCATGGAAAAAAATGCTTTTCTGATCCGGGTACGGGAGCCGGTGATATTTCCTTATACACTCGGTTCGCTAACGGTGGAAAAGGAGCGCGATCTTGCTGCTGTTGACGGGGCAATGCGCGGTGACCGTCTGCTGGCGGTGTTCAATGATGTGCCGACGGACAGGGAAATTGAAATGGTTCAGATCAAGGGCAGTTTCCCCCATTTCGCAGACAATTCTGAAACACCGACTTGTGCGGTGGGTACTTTGGTGCGTATTGTAAAAAAATTGCAGCTGCCTGATGGCAGCTGTCGTTTGGCAGTACGCGGCTTGCAGCGTATCAACGGTGTGCGTTTGTTTGAATCTGACGGTAAACCGATGGTATGTTTCAGGAGTATGCAGGAAAGCGGGATACAAGATACAGTTCTGCTTGGTGCGCGCTTCCGGGAACTGCAGCAGATGTATACCGAACTGATGATGATGAACCGGACATTCGGAGATGATGATATGCTCAAATTCTCCGACCCGGTGACTCCCGGACGCGGGGGAGATCTGATCGCCGATGCAGTTCCGTTTTCCTATGCTGAAAAACTTCTGCTGCTGGTGGTTTCTGATGTGGACAAACGGTTGGAAATTCTGTCGGTCATCTTGAATCGTGAGCTTGAACAGGGACGCTTGGGAATCCGTTTGCAGACTCAGGTTCAGGAGGCTGTCGGAGCATCGCAGAGGGAGTTTTATCTGCGTGAACAGCTCAAAGCGATCAAAAACGAGCTTGGCGAATTCAACGGCAATACCGATGTTCTGGAATTGACAGAAAAATTGGAAAAATGCACCTTGCCTGAGCAGGTCGCTGAAACAGTAAAAAAAGAGCTGGAACGTTTGGAACTGCTTCCGCAGAATGCACCGGAATATCACATCAGTTATAATTACATTAGTACGATGTTGGATATTCCGTGGCTGATTTACAGTGAAGATCAACTGGATTGTAAAACTGCATCAAAGATACTTGATGCCGATCACTTCGGTTTGGAAGATGTGAAGAAACGGATATTGGAATTTCTTGCAGTGATGCAGCGGCGCAGTTTGAGCGGTGAATGCCGCGCACCGATCCTTTGCCTGGTCGGGCCTCCGGGGGTGGGTAAAACCTCTATCGGCAGGTCTATTGCCCGGGCGATGAAGCGGGAATTTATCCGTGTTTCATTTGGCGGAGTGCGCGATGAGGCGGAAATTCGCGGGCACCGGCGTACTTATATCGGCGCGATGCCGGGCAGGATTGTTCAAAACTTGAAAAGGGCAGGGACTGCCAACCCGGTATTCATGCTGGATGAGATCGACAAGTTGGCGCATGATTTCCGTGGAGATCCGGCATCTGCATTGCTGGAGGTGCTTGATCCGGAACAGAACAATGCGTTCAATGACAATTTTGTTGAATTGCCGCTGGATCTTTCTAAAGTATTTTTTATTGCCACAGCCAATGTATTGGAGGATATTCCCGGTCCATTGCGTGACCGGATGGAGATCATCCGTTTGTCCGGTTATACCGCGCTGGAAAAGAAAGAAATCGCCAAAAGGTATCTTATTCCGCGGCAGTTGAAGGAAAACGGAGTTGCTGATTCGGCGATCTCGTTCAAAGTCAGTGCTGTCAACGAGATCATTGATGGGTATACGATGGAAGCCGGAGTTCGTGAACTTGATCGGGTCATTGCTCAGGTTTGCCGCCGCAGTGCGATGAAATTTATCACAGGCGAGTGGGATGAAAATGAGAAATTGAGCATAGATCAGAGTAAAGTTGGAGAATTGCTCGGTGCGCGTAAATTTCTTAAAGATCCGGCACCGGAACCGGAAGTCGGTTGTGCCACCGGAATGGCGTGGACAAGTGTCGGCGGAGTTATTCTGCCGGTGGAAACGATCGCATTTCCCGGAGGAAAAGGTAATTTGAAGTTGACCGGTTCTCTGGGAAAAGTGATGCTGGAATCTGCGGAAGCGGCATTCAGTTGCGTAAGAAGATATGCTCCGGAGACGATCAAACCGGAATTTTTCACAGAACATGACTTTCATATTCATGTGCCGGATGGTGCAACGCCGAAAGATGGTCCGTCTGCGGGAATAACGATGACACTGGCATTGATGTCGCTGCTGTTGAAGAAACCGTTGATACCGCGTTTGGCGATGACCGGTGAAATCACGCTGCGGGGTAAGGTCACTGCGATCGGCGGAGTGCGCGAAAAATTGGTCGGTGCGCTCCGTGCCGGGATCAAAGAGGTGATCGTGCCGCAGGAGAATGCAAAAGATGTTCAGGAACTGCCGGAAAACATCAAAAAAGCGTTGACAATACACTTTGTCAGCAATTTTGAGGAAGCGATGAAGATCGCATTCCGTTGAAAAAAGACAAACAACTGCCGTTTACAGCAGTTGTTTGCAATTTTTTGCCGGGAAAATGACAGGAGATGATATGAGAAAATATTGGATTGTTATTGGTGTGTTGATGCTGTTTATTCAGGGTATGGCAGAGGAAATCCCAATGGAAAAATTTGTCGCTATGGCGCGGCGATCCAATCAGGAGGCAACTTATGCAAAATTGTACGGTACGCTGCAGCATCGCCGTAAAGATAAACCGACTCTGACAATACCGGTATATTTCGGTACGATCATCCATCCTGACCGGACATTGGGGCAACTGATACTTGACGGCAAAGAGGGATATATTCTCAGTCAGGCGCAGGGATCAGGATTGACTTCAATCAAACCGATAGCCGATTCAGCCAGGGAGGATCGCTTGGGGTATGTCGGAGTAAGAGCATCGGATCTGGTGATGAGTTTTCTTTTCTGCAAAGTGGAAAAGGAGCTTGACGGGGAGTTGCTGCGCAACATGATTCCCTGCCGGGTGTTTTTGCTGGATGACAGTGAGAACCGGGAAAAAGTCAAAGTATGGATATCCAGTGAGCATGTATTTCCTTTGAAGGCGGAGTTTTACCGTTACGGGGAAAATAAGAGATTCCGTTCTCTTGAAGCCGGGGCATTGACGAAAAAGAACGATTTGTACTATGTCCGCCGTCTCCGTCTTGAGGGGCCGGGGTGGATAACCAGAATTGATTTTGATGCTGAGCGTGCCGAAGTCAATAAACTTGGCTCTTCGACTCCGAATATAATGCTGCCGCTGAAAAAGTGACATGATAAAATCATAAAACTCTGATTGGTTCGTTTGCAATATTTTATCACAGGTGCTATATTTGTAACGATACTATCTGATTTTTTGCGGGACTTGTTTTTATGGAAGAAACTAAAGAAAAACAATCTAATGGCATGGCGATAACTTTCGGGGATATTCCGAAAGTTCCGACGCAGGATGCCATAGACGGTATAAAATTTGATTTCAATGATGGTCTGCGGGTATTGATGCCCAAAGGTGCGAAGTCTTATCATATACGTTTTGTTGATTTGGGAACAAAGTCCTGTGTGTACGATACGATCACTCCGGAAGGAGGGGATTGTGTTGTTTTCAGCTTTAAGAAATATTTCATCAAGTTCCGTCTGGTTATTTCGGAAGTTGCTGATGACAGATTACTTTTCATGCATGATTTTGATGCAGCGGATAAAGACGTTGTGGTGCGTTTTCCGGTGCATACTCTCGGTGATTCTATTGCCTGGTTCAGTTATGTGGAACGTTTTCAGCAGAAACTGAACTGCAAACTCACCTGTGTTGTTTCAGAGTGGTTTGCTGAAATCGTTAAAAAGCAATACCCGCAGATCAAGTTTGTTTCCAAAGAAGAAGCCGCTGAAATTCAATCGTATGCCAATTACAATGTGGGACTTTATGAACTTGGCAATGTTACCCATCAGCCCGTAGATCACCGTTATGTTGGGTTGCACCGGGTGGCGGCACATATTTTTGGAGTTGATGACAGTGATATTCCGCCCCGTTTTGATTTATCCGCACCCCGGCAAATCAAAGAAAAATATGTTTGTATCGGCGTTCAAAGCACCAGTTTAGCCAAATACTGGAACAATCCGGAAGGCTGGGATCGGGTGGTGAATTATCTGAAAAGCAAAGGCTACCGGGTGCTGTGCATCGACAAAGACCGCATCGGCGGCAAAGCCGGAACTTTTATCCGCAAACCTGAAGGGGCAGAAGACTTTACCGGAGCCTTGCCGCTTCAGGAGCGAATCAATTTGCTGAAAGATGCGGAATTTTATATAGGTTTATCAAGCGGATTGAGCTGGCTGGCATGGGGGTGTCAAATTCCCGTAATTATGATTTCCGGCTTCACCAATCCCATCAACGAATACAAAAACCCTTACCGGGTCATCAATTACAACGCCTGCAACAGCTGCTGGAACGAATTCAAGGATTTTAACCTTGCAGACTTCTGGCACTGTCCCCGTCTGGCAGGAACTGACCGGCGTTACGAATGTACTGCAATGATCACCGCCGATCAGGTAATTGATATGATTGATAAAGTAATAGAAGATATAAAATAACAGGAGAACAGCATCATGGCAACTGGCGAAACAAAACAGATTACCGGCTCATTGACACTGGAAGACCGTTATCAAACGACAGTTTATGATGATATTCTGGAAATCATCGGTGCAACGATTACCCTGAATGACCCGACAGGTGAAATTTTTACCGATAAAGGCAATGATACGGTTACGGTAACCAATTCAACCATTACCAACAACAGCGGAACCTCTACAGATCTCATGTTTTCCCTGGGGTCGGATAACGACTTGCTTACCATTTCCAATTCAACTCTTAATGTCAGCACCTATACCGGCAGCGGTGACGATGAAGTAACGATTGCCGGCACTCCCCAAAGCAGAGTCGTCAGCAACAAAAAATTATCTGTCGGTGCTGGAAATGACATTGTCACTTTGAATGCAATCTTGAGCGGAACCGGCAATTTGGATTTTGGAGCCGATAACGATACTCTTATTTTTAATGGCGGTACTCTTGCTCTTTCAGGAACAGTCAGCAATCTGGAAAATTTGACAGTCAATAGTACAGGCGGAATACTGGAAAAAGATTTGACTCTTGTTGGCGACAGTATTAATATCACACTCAATGGCAGTCTTACCGGAACTAATGCAAGAAAAATCACGATATCTGATTCTGTTGTCACCTTGAATACGGCAAATAACATCAGACAAAATGTGGCATTTGATATCGATAACGCTGAATTTACACAGCAATCCGGTGGTACATTGGAAATTTACAGCACAGATATTGCATTTTCAGCAGATGAATCAACTGTAAAGCTTCACGATTTTATTGCAGCAGACAATAATACAGGTTTATCAGGCATCAATACTGATTGGGAACTTAAAGACAGCAATATATCTGATAACGCTAACGGAATTTTTATCAAATCTGGAACTGCACTATTTCAGGATGTCGCAATATCCAATTCAACCGTAACCGCGTTTCAAGTAGAAGAAATAAATGTAACCGGTGCGGATGTATCTTTTACATTCAATAAGGGAGAAAAAACATTATACAGCAAAAATAGTTATGTTAATATCGACACAATTACGTTTAATGATAATGTTGTCCGTTGCACATTAAATAACTTGACTTTTATGTCCAGAGCCAGCAATAACTGGGGAAAATCTCACGCCTTTTATGGCTATGACAGCATTGCTGCCGGTGGGGGAATTGCATTCAATTCAGGAACATTGAATTTGCAATCAGCTACATTTGCAAACAATACAGCATCTGCCTCTTATTTTGTTTCTTCCACATCCCAAATTGTATTCGTAAATCAAGACGGTGGTTATTACGGAACCAGTGAAACCACCTGGTACTCAAAAACGCAGTACGCCAAAGGCGGAGCTATTTTTTTAAATGAAACGGACACAACAATCATTGATGGAAAAATATCCAATAATGTAGCTTACGCAGGTCCGTCAACTTCAACTGGAGCAGCAGGGTCTACTATAGGTGCTTACGGCGGAGGCTTATATATTCAGAGCGGAATTGCTAATTTAGAAAATGTTGTTTTTTCAAACAATATTGCATCTAATCAAAAATACAGTTACGGCGCCGGACAAAATGCTGAAGCTCTAGGCGGAGCTATTTATGCAATTAACTCTGTCATAAATTTAAAAAATGTTAATTTTTCTGAAAATATTGCAACAGGTTTAGATATCGGAAGCACTATGGGTAGTTCTCATAATGCAGGCGGGGCAATATATTTAGATGATTTATCCAAACTTGAATATACTTTGGATGAGGGAAAACATTTTACATTTTCTAATAACAAGTCCCAAACAGGTGGTTTTCTCTTTCTAGAAAATTCAGCAAACGCTATTTTTACGATCGAAAACGATGCTCTCCTTACAATCGGCAATACATCATCCCGAGATCGCAACATAGACAGTATTGCAGGTTTAGGAACCATAACAAAAAATGGAGCTGGTACATTAACCATTAACTCTTCGATATCAGAATTTAATGGTTTTTTTAATATTTTTTCCGGCACGGTTCAGTTAGGCGCATTTGCCCGTCATATAAATCTTAGCCAATGGGATGTAGGCGTTGAGAGCAAGCTTATTTTAACCCAATATAATGATGTTATATCAATGGATACCAATAAAAAAATTGGTACAATAGATTTGGGTGGAGGAAGTGATGTAATTAATACCGGGGGGTATCATCTTTCCGGAGGTAATTTGCTGATAACGACCCTCACAGTTTCCGGAGGTGGAAAATTAAGTTCAGATCTGAACTTACGTGTACCGGGTGTTGGTTTTGATATTACTCTTGACAATGTTACACTTGCCAGTAATATTAACGGCGGAAATGCCTCAGATAAAATAACTGTTACACAAACTGCAGACTTGAGTGGGATGATTGCTTTAGGAAATGGGGCGAATATAATAGCAGCAACAGACAGTTTGGAAACGACATTCAAAAATGTTGTGACAGCCGGTTCCGGAGATGATACCTTTACATTTCAAAATGTCACTTTTTCCCAATCTATAGATTTGGGCGATGGCACAAATTCAATCACAGCAACCGCAGCCAATTTTTATAAAGGTGTTAACGGCGGCAGCGGCAATGACTCAATTAAAATGACAGAGGATTCTTCTATCTCCGGTGTGGTTGATCTCGGAGGGGGAAAGAATTATATTTTCACCAGTAAAAATCTGGATTTCAACGGCAGTTTTAAAATGGATGTTGACGGAGAAACCCATCTGATCGTTTACAACGGAGCATCTCTAACTGAAAATGCGTTGACGGTTTATGCCAATGAAAATGATGAAATGGTTTCTGCATATCTGGATTGGAGCGATATTGAAGGCTTGGACAAAGTCCGTATTCTTGTTTCCAGCGACAACACCTTTGAAACATTTGAATTCACAGTCGAACTTTACAATCAGACAAAGGCCTTTACTCTCAATCTTGAAAAAGGCTATTTTATCCAATTTCAGGCACAGGATGAAGATGGCTGGTCACACCGGATCCTTACCGACACGGAAGCTCCGGATCAGGTTACCGGTTTTGTGATGAATGGAACAACAGCCGTTTGGGATGATACTCACGATAATTGGGGCGGCAACGGTGTCAAGCAGTACAACATTCAAGTCTCTTCCACTGCCAATTTCAATTCGGTGATCGGCACTTATACTGCAACAGACAACTCATACGACTTTTCTTCTTTTGCTGACGGCAATTACTTCATCCGCATTCAGGCGGAAGACTATACCGGCAACAAGGGCGAATGGAGCAATGTCGAAAATCTTTTGATAGATACTCAGGCTCCCTCAAAAGTTACCGTCTCCTGTTCTGCTTCAAAAGATGATATTACAGTAAACTGGAATTCTGCCAGCGATTCCGCGAGCGGCGTAAAAGAGTACAATATTGAATTTTCAACCACCTCATCATTTGCAACGGTTTCAAAATCTGCAACTGTTGCAGGCACGAGCTTTTCAGCAACCGATCTTGCCGACGGAACGTATTATATCCGAGTTCAAGCAGTCGACAATGTCGGCAACAAGGGAGCATGGAGTACTGTATCAAGTGCAATCGTTGATACTACCGCCCCTGGTATTGTTTCCAATGTGAAAGCTTCGCAAAATTCTGGAACAGTTTCCTTGAGTTGGAGTACTGCAAATGACAGCGGTGTCGGTGTACAGAAATATAATATCCAGTACTCCACCAGCAGTAATTTCAATACGATCACAGGTTCAGAAACTGTTACTGGTACATCTTGCAATATTCAAAATCTGAATGACGGAACTTACTATTTCCGAGTTCAGGCAGTTGATAAAAATGGAAATATCGGCTCCTGGAGTTCTTCTGTATCTGCGATGGTCGATAGAACCGCACCGACAACTCCCGTAAACTTGAGCGTTTCAACAGGGACTTATAATGCTGTTCTCAACTGGAGCACTGCCAGCGATGCTTTGAGCGGTGTCAAGGAATATGAATATATCATTTCCAGTGACAGCAGCTTCACTTCCACCGCCTTTACCGGTAAAACATCCGATTTGAGCAAATCTATTTCCAGCATCGGTTATGGAACTTATTATTACAAAGTCCGGGCGATCGACAATTACGGAAATGTTGGCAATTGGAGCGATGCAGAAATATTCAGTATTGCGGATGCCACCAAGCCGGAATTGACGCTTTCCGGAAATCCCGCAAATTGGACCAATCAGCCGGTTACAATTTCTGCCAATGCAACAGATACAGAAAGCGGCATCAAAACAGTTGAATATTCTACAGATAATCTGAACTGGTACACCGGTTCCAGTGTTACGGTCGACACAAACGGTACGGTCTACTTCAGAGCAACAGATAACGATGGTAATGTAACGACCAAGAGTGTATCTGTTACAAAAATTGACACCACCGCTCCTGTTTTTGAAATTTCCAAAAACACTGAAGCTTTGACAAATCAGGATGTTATACTTGATGTTACTGCTTCTGACAGTGCCAGCGAAATCAAGTCTGTCCAGTACAGTTTTGACAACAGTTCTTGGATGAGCGGTTCAACCGTCACTGTTGACTCCAACAAAACAGTCTACTTCAAAGTTACTGACAATGCCGGGAATGTGACTGAAAAATCTGTAGTGGTCGACAATATTGACAAGGTTGCCCCGGAAAAGCCGACTGCTTCCGCTGACATCACCAGTGTAACCAATGGAAATGTTACAGTTTCTGCAGCATTCAGCAATGACACTGTTTCCCGTGAGTACAGTCTGGATAATAAAACTTGGAATACTTATACTACTGGAATTGTCATGACTGCCAATGGAAAAGTTTATTTCCGTGGTAAGGACGAAGCGGGAAATTACTCAACCGTTACAAGTTATACAGTCAGCAATATTGATAAAGTTGCGCCTGCGAAACCAGAGGTGTTTGCCAGTACCACTGCTCCGACCAACAAAAATGTAACGGTCAATGCTGAATTCAGTTTGGACAGTATCAAACAGCAGTATTCTTTGGATAATCAAACTTGGAATGCCTATGAAGACGGAATTGTCTTTAATCGCAACGGAATCGTATATTTCAGAGGAATAGATGCTGCCGGGAATATTTCTGACGTAACGGAATACCGTGTTGACAATATTGATAAAATCGCTCCGGCAGCTCCGACAGCATCCGCCAATATCAATACTTTGACCAATGGCAGTGTCATTGTTACTGTAGAATTCAGCAACGACACCGCTCGGAAAGAGTTCTCGTATGACGGGCAAACTTGGGGAGCCTATAATGCTGGAATAGAAATGACCGCTAACGGGACACTCTATTTCCGAGGTAAAGATGCTGCGGGTAATTACTCTGAAATAACAGAATACGAAGTGACCAATATTGACAAAATTGCTCCAGCAAAGCCCACAGCAAGTGCAAATATTACTGCTGCGACAAATCAAAGTGTAACAGTCATGGCAACCTTCAGCAATGATACAGTTACAAAAGAATACAGTCTTGATAACAAGTTTTGGCAAGCTTACACTGCCGGAGTTGTTATGGACGCCAATGGAATTGTTTATTTCCGGGCTAAGGATGCTGCGGGCAACTATTCAGAAATTACGGAATACGAAGTTCGCAACATTGATAAGACTGCCCCGAATAAACCTGTTGCGACCTCCAATAATACAAATCCGACAAACTCTGATGTGACTGTTGAGGCGGCTTTCAGTCATGACAGTGTTGTCAAACAGTATCGGATCGGCGATGGTGAATGGCTCGATTATACCGGAGAAATTACTGTTTCTGAAAATGGTACGGTTTATTTCCGGGCAAAAGACGCAGTTGGCAATGAGAGTACCGGCGAAATCACAGTTTCCAATATTGATAAAGTCGCTCCGGAAATCCCGTCTGAATTTACGGAAACGGTTTCCGGCTATGATGCCGCATTCACTTGGACAGATTCAGTAGACAATGCCGGTATGAGCGGATACTGTTTCCGCTATGGTTCAACGGAAAATCTTGATGGCGAAGGTGAATTTGTCAGTACCAATGGTTTTGCTCTGAATGATCTTGCGGTCGGCAGTTATTATTATCAGGTAAGAGGTGTTGACCTCGCCGGAAACATGTCAGAGTGGTCGGCGGTTCGGGAGTTTGCAGTCATTCCGGGCGAAGTTCAGGATCTTTCAGGCAGTATTGATGGTTTGAGCTGGGCAAGCATCGCCGGAGTTGGCAGTTACGCCATTGAACTTACCGGCGGCAGCGGCTCATTGGGTTTTGAAACCGCAAACACCGCGATCGATTTCTTTGCTTTGCCTGCCGGGACATTCCAGTGGCAGGTCAAAGCAGAAAATGGTGTATTTACCGCCGGAAATGCTATCGTTTCAGAGAATAGCAGCGAACCGCAGCTGTTGAGTTCAGAAGCCAATGGCGATATGGATCTTTTCTTCGGCAATGCCAGCGGTACTTGGGAAGATGGTTATTTCGCAGAACATCAGGGTATTCTCAATGGCTGGAATGGAACAGGAGAGCAAGTTGAACTTCTCGGCAAAAACAAAATTTCCGATGTGTTCTCCGGTTCCGATGATGCCAATATTCTGGTTTTGACCGATGATACCAATGGTGACGCGCTTTTTGTGGAGGATGTTTATACTTCCTTCGGCAAAGATGCTGCGCGTATTGCTCAAATTGATGAGATCCGCGCCGGGGCAGGGGATGATATTATCGACCTGACCAGTCAGAAGTTTGCTTATGTCGGCAACGGTGTAAAAATCTACGGTGGACTCGGCAATGATACAATCTGGGCAAACAATGGCAATAACACCTTGTTCGGTGATGCCGGAAATGACCGGATTATCGGCGGTTCCGGCAATGATGTGATCGTCGGCGGAATCGGTAACGACTCCATGCACGGCGGAGGAGGAGATGATATCTTCAGCTTCGGCAGCGATTGGGGTGTTGATACCGTTGAACAGCTTTCTGATGGTAAAGTAACCTTGTGGTTTGCCGACGGCGAGGTGAGCAACTGGAACGCAGATACGCTTACTTACACAGACGGAGCAAACTCCGTCACGGTCAGCGGTGTATCTGCGGAAAATATCACTCTCAACTTCGGTAACGAAACCTCTCTGCCAGCCGGAGCATTCTCCGATGCCGCCAGCGAAAAGATCTTTGAAGATAAAAAACAAGGTATGCTTGCCTGAAACTTTCTGGAATCTTGGCAAATGAACTGATTTCTAGAATGTGGTTTGACGAATCGGGAAAAACGGGTGTATATTTTTTTTAATTGGATGATATTAACACTAACTTGAAAGGTTAAATTATGAAAACAGTCAAAATTCAGAAACTTTCCCGGGAAAATTTCCACAAATTCGGTTCTTATGCGATGCTTATTGATCCGTTGGATGCCAATGCCACCGGTCCCAAAGATGCGCCGATCGCTTTTTTTCGCGATATGGTTCAGCAGGATCTTGGCGGTGCTGTACCCTCTTTTTCCACGTGCCGTATGCAGTACCGGCCGATGATCGTTACCGATGCCGAGTATCACAACTACACCAGTGAAGTGTCCATGCCTCTGGATCAGGATGCCGTGGTATGGTGCGCACCTGCCGGTGCCGGCAACGAGTGTCCGGTCGATGAGATCGAAGCATTTCTCGTTCCCAAGGGCTGTATCCTTATGCTCCGTCCGGGAGTGTGGCATCATGCTGCGTATGCGGTGGAAAACCGTCCTCTCAATGTGATGATCGTCCTTCCCGAGCGTGCTTATGCAACAGATTGTTACTGCACTTCGTTAGAAGAAGGCAAACAGGTCGCTCTTGAATTCTGAAATTTGTGTTCTGTTTGTCCGGTGATAAAACGTCTGCCAATAATATAGATACGGAGAATTCAGACTATTCTCAAAATGATGCAGCAGAATCATTATCCCAACAATACATCTTTCATAAAAGAGATGAAAGATCAGGATATTGCCTGGATATACAAATTTTCAAGTAAGACATTTCGACGTGATATTGCCGACAACGGAAAGAACCGTTTTTTTATAGGCCCTGGAAAAGAGGATATATCGACCGCATTCAGATCGCGGTCGATATGCATGTTGTTTTCTTGGAAGCAAATCAGGACGGGCACGTAACTGATTCATTTTTTGGAAAAATCAAGACTGTGCTGCCATTTTTTTCGCCGAATCATTTGCCGGATGATTGACAGCGGAAATTTTTCGGAGAGATCCCATAACGTTTTTTGAATTCATTGGAGAAATATTGGGGCGTGGAAAAATTCAATATCACGGAAACCTGTTTAACAGGAAAATATTGCAGTAACGTTTTGGCTTTTGCCATTTTCTGTTCCAGAAAATAGTTGATCGGACTGCTGCCGAAATACTCCCGGAACAGCCGGTACAAAGTAGCTTGACTTACTCCAGCGTATTTGGCAAGGTCAGTCAGGGATAATGAACCGTTGAGTGATGACCGCATAAAACGCAATGCTTTTTGCAGTTCTTCCGGGCGGGGGCTGATGATCGCCAACTCCGCTAACGTTAGCAAAAATGAATAACAAAAACTGCTTAATTTACCAAAATCAAGCTCTTCCTGGCAACTGAATTCATCCATCTGGTTAAAAAGTGCATCCATCCGTGCTGTGTCGATATCGCGGATGCAGAAAACGCGATCCAAACCGCATGCTGACAGAAGCGGCAGCAGCAGCGGCCCATCCATGCACAACGTTCGTTTCTGCGCGCTTGGTGTTTGACAGCGCATTGAACAATTACATCCATGATGTACCAGAAAAATTTCTCCAGGACGACACAATTCCTTTTCGCCGTCATGAACAAATATAAAATCTCCATTCTGTACGTATTCAATTGCAAAAACATCGGAATTGACTCTTTCCCGGTAACATTCATGGTGCCAGTAATCTGTTCCGCAAAAAATCGGATACAGCGGGTATAATTTATCGTATTTGTTGAAATGATTGAACTTATGAATCGGATATTCTCCGAAATTATATCCGAATAATTGAGAATGCCCCTCTGTGGAACCTATAAATCCGCTTTTCATTTACGTCTCCTGGACTGGTTGAAAAAAATTCATTTCTTTTTGAAAATATATCATACTTTTTTGAAAAATAAAGCTGTTGTAAAAAATTTTTTTGACAGATATATTAAAAACGTAACCGGAAATTATAAAAAACAGGTGAGCAATGATAGAGAAACTGTTCATCAGTTGTAAATTTCCGGTGAAATGGTTGCTGCCGAACTTTTGTAAAAATGTCTGAAAAAAACCAAAAAAGGCTTTGAAACTAAATAAAGGAGATGAAAGATGAACACAATTAAACGAAACATCAAATTCCCGGGGAAAAATAATTCCTTCCAACTGAAAAAAGAAAAAGTATGCAGTTTTACATTGATTGAATTGCTGGTCGTGATTGCCATCATCGCCATTCTTGCCGCGATCCTGCTCCCCGTGCTCAATTCTGCCCGTGAACGCGGCAGGACCGCAAGCTGCATAAATAATTTGAAACAATTCGGTACAGCATCTTTCACTTATGTGGACAGCTTTGACTATTATCCGCCCTGGTCTGCCAAAAGCGGAGCAGTGGAATACAACGGCTTCAGTACATGGGGGGAATTATTCGCGGAGATTTACGGTATGTCCAAAGAAGTTCTGTATGATCCGTCTTTTACCACTGATCCGGATTCATATACCAACTATGCAAGAATCGGTTATGGAATGAACTGGCGTTATGTCAATGGTTCAGAGTATCTCGGAAGTAATAATACGTATATTCCGGCCAAGCATGTGCAAATCGAAAATCCGTCAAGCACTTATACGATTATGGATACCACTCAAAACGGCAGTTTTGCCTTTATCCGCGGAACCAGCCGGGTATATGCACTGCCTTCATCAACAGCAATGTACGGCAGACCGGATGCTTCAAGACATCAGGGTACAGTCAATATCCTCTTTTGCGACGGTCACGCAGAAGGAATCAAAGTTGCTGATAAAGAGGCATCTTATACCACCCTTGGAAACCAGGATGCTCATTGGCACGGCGGACGTATAAATTGAGAATTTTGAGGAGATAAGTAATGCGTAGTAAAATACTTTTGATACTGATCATGCTGCTTGGTTTAGTGACCCATGCCGAGATCGCCAATACATCCCGGGGACGCTTGAACAACTTTGTCGTTGAACAAATCAGACTGCAGCCGAAGCAAATACCGTCTTTCGCAAAATGGACAAAATTTCAGACTGTTGCCTTTGAAAAACGCAATGACGGCTGGATATATCTTTCCCTCAAGAAAGGATTCAATGACAATGTCAGCCGGGGAGATGTGAAATTTTTTATTGACAGTGATAATCCGGCTGAAGAGATGATCCTGTCTCCTTACCTGTCGGTGAATGAGGCGATGAAATACCTTAAAAAAGGTAAACATACTCTTAACATCTGGGTGAATGGAACTCCGGATGTTAAGGAAATTTCTTTGCGGGAAATTCCGGCGATCATCTTTTATCAGGCATCCAGCAGGATCCCCGGTTTCAATGGCAGGGGCAATCATTTTCATTCAGTAGATAAACTTTTTCAGGATAATATTCTACAGTCATTCAATATCATTGTGGATGAACCGGAACCGCCGTCAGCATACGCTGATTTCCGCTTCAAATGGCGCAGTGCCGGCAGACAGTGGTTCGGCAGAAGGGGATTGAGCAACTTCCGTTCCGGATACAATAACAAAAATCTTTATCATTTCTGGACGACGTTCTTGAAGAAAAATCAGGATTATGACGGCTTTGTTTACGATGAACTTCATCATGATAAACCGCAGGAAATGACGTATTTACGGGAAACACTGGACAAAATGATCAAAAACGGAGTGTTGGATAACCAGCAGGTTTATCTGTTTTATCCGGCATTTGCAGAATGTGTCAATCATCAGAAGATCTTTGAACTTGCCAACAGTACGCAATCTTTGCGTACCATACCGGAGGTTTATCTGTCGGCAAGAGTGAAACCCGGGAAAGAGGATGATTACTTCAGATCATCGATTTCGGCCCGCAAATTGTTGGAAGTCTGCAAATATATTGCTCCTCATAAACAGATTTGGGCATTTGGTCTCGGAAATGGAACAAGTTCATTCAATATGATATCCTCTTCCGGAGTGTGCTTGAAAGCATTTTTTGATTTACAGTTGAAATTTATGGTAAATGAACCGTATTTCAAGGATTATTTCGGGGTATCTCCATATTTGATAAACCATCTGGATGAAGAACATTTGCGGTGGATATCGGCTCTTTTCCGCCATTATCTGATAGAAGGACACCGGGAACGGATGTCAGACATTCCATTCGAAATGTCTTTGATCAAAAATGCCGGATTTAACGAGGGGAAAAACACTGGACTTTCCAAAAAGCTGCTGATAAAAGTATTGAATTGTTTGATGCAAAGCAGCTTCCATACGGCAAACAAAAGTATTACACTACCTCATTCCCGGAATTTACCGAATATTTTGATGGCAAAAAATGGGTGAATTTCCCCGGGAAATTTGTCGTGACGACCAGAAATGACCAAAAGCCGAATCTGATCAAACAACAGATTACCGGATTGGTCCCCGGTCAGGTGTATTCAGTAAAGGTCAATAACGCTGATTTCAAAAATATTTCATCTGCGGATTTGATGTATACCGGAATTTCGGTAATCGGAGCTCAAACACTTGAGTCCGGCAGCATCCGGCATCAGTGTGCATTCAGAACCAAAGATAAAAAGAGTGTAAATGTCCGGCTGAATTACATGTTCCTTAAATTCAAAGCAACAGATACTACCGCAGAATTAATTTTGTCTGACTGGGATTCTGATGAATTCCCGGGTAAGGCCGGTCAGCAGATCATGTGGGATATGGTGATTGTCGAACCGTTCTTCACCGGAGAACCGCTGATAAAATAACACGGATTTTTAATTTATCAGCCTGAAATCTTATCGATTAATTCAAAGGGGCTGCCGCAAATCTTTTTTAAGGTATTGCGACAGCCCTTATAATATGATTGATCGTATCTTACAGATCGTTGAATGTAATCGTCGTGGTAAAAATATGTTTATCAGAAGTGATAAAAGAATACACTATGCTGATTTTGAGATCTTTGATGACGGCACAGTCTGCCGTCTCCTTACGCATTGCCGCGAGCATAATGTTTTTCATCGACTTCATTATTTCAGGAGTAACATCCGAGGAAGAGATCGCCATCGGCATCGCAACATATATAATACGGTAAGTGCTGTCGGAAGCGACCGTCATCCCTGCCGGATTAGTGAGACTTTTTCTGGTGAGTTCCACATACTGCCGGAATTGGGTGTCTTCAACATTGTCTGCCAAAAGAGTTGCAGATGCACCGAGAAGCAACATAGAGAGCAATAACAATTTTTTCATTTTTGATTTCTCCTGTTCGGGATTTGTAAAAAGGACCGGATGGGAATAAATATAATGTTCTATTGTGATTTTTGCAAGTTTTTTTGAAAAAATTATTAAAATTCATAGCAGGAGAAGCTCTGAGTCAAACATGCAACCGGCTGCATCTGCAGCAAATGTCATTTCTGCATTACGAAAAGACATTTTGGGGGATCCAAGAGTTTTGACTCTTTCGCCGGCTAAAAAATCTTTGCAGATAAAGATAATGGTCTCCCTGCTTGAAAAAAAGCTTATCTGCAAGTATATTATAAGAATTAGTTTTGTTGTGTATTTGAAAAGGTAATCTATGATAATAAACTCTGTGGCTTATCCCCGGGCGGCATTGATCGGAAATCCCTCGGATGGATATTTCGGAAAAACGATTGCTTTTGTTTTTGATAATTATTCTGCTCAAGTGCAATTGTATGAAACTCCGCAGATTGCTTTTCTTTCCGCATTCCGTGACTTGAATGAATTTCAGGATTTGGAAGACCTCGACCGTAAGATCGGGATGTATGGTTATTACGGTGGTATTCGCCTTTTGAAAGCCTCGGCCAGAAAATTTCTGGTTTATTGCCGGGAAAAAGGTTTGACTTTGGAAAAAAAGAATTTTACTATCCGTTATCAGAGCGATATACCGAATCGTCTCGGATTGGCAGGTTCCTCAGCGATTATCACCGCCGCGATCAGGGCGATGGCAGAATTTTACGGTGTCGTTATGAGCAATGCCGAACTTGCCAATTTAGTTCTCGCAGCCGAGCGGGATGAATTGAGCATCCCTGCCGGATTGCAGGATCGGGTTGCTCAGGCGTATAATCATCCGGTTTTTATGGATTTTGACCGGCAATATATGCAAACTCACGGTTACGGCAGATATGAAGCGATCGAGCTGCCGCCGGAAATCAATTTTTACGTTGCTTACCGTACCGACCTTGCGGAAGGTTCTGAAATTTTGCACTCACGGCTGCGTGATGATTACAACGCCCGTGTTCCGCAGGTTCTGGCTGCAATGGAGGAGTGGGCCGATTTGACCGTGCAAATGAAAAATGCTCTGAAAAATGGAGACTATTCGACAGTCCAGCGTTTGATCGATCGCAATTTTGATTTGCGCAGTGAAGTTTGTTCCGGCAGCATCAGCAGCAGGAACCGTCAGATGATCGAAGTTGCCAGAAGTACCGGAGCATCTGCAAAATTTACCGGTTCCGGCGGTGCGATCGTCGGGACGTTTGAAGATGAGGCGATGTTTGAAAATCTGCGTCGTAAACTGAAAATTTATGGGGTTGAGATCGTAAAACCAAACATCGTCCGGCAGGGGGGAGAGTAAGGCATGAGTCGAGTCGTGACCAAAGCAGTCATCCCTGCGGCCGGGTTCGGAACCCGTATGCTGCCGTTCACTAAGGCGGTTCCCAAAGAATTGATACCTTTGGTGGATACTCCTGTCCTGCAATATGTAGTAGAGGAGGCTGTCGATGCCGGAGCTGAAGATATCCTCATAATTATCAGTCCGGGAAAAGAGGCGATAAAAGAACATTTTATGCCGGCGGAAAAGTTGGAGGAACGCTTGAAGTCATCAGGAAAAGATGAATTATTTGCCGGCATAAAAAAAATAAACACCCTTGCAAATATTTCGTATGTTTATCAATATGAGCTTAATGGTCTGGGAGATGCTGTAGCGTTGGCGGCAGATTTCGCCGGAACGGATCCGGTGATGGTGCTGCTGGGGGATACGGTGATGGATTCCGCAGTTTCACGCGGAGTTTCCGCTCAGTTGGTAAGCGTTTATGAAGAGTATCGTTCCTCGGTAATTGCATTGACCAGAGTGCCGCAGGAAAAAATTTCTTCATACGGTATTGCCGCCGGAAATATGATTGCAGAGCGGGTTATGCAGTTGAGTGATCTGGTGGAAAAACCATCTCCGGCGGATGCGCCGAGTGATTTTGCGGTTGCTGCACGTTACCTGTTTACTCCGGAGATTTTTGCCGCTTTGCGCGATACTTGTCCCGGATTACACGGTGAAATACAATTGACCGATGCTGTAAAAAAATTGTTGCTGACAGAGAAAGTTTTTGGCTGTCTGATCGCTGGGAAACGATATGATTTAGGCCGTGTGGCTGGTTTTGTTTCGGCGAATGTGGAATTCGCCTTGCGCCGTCCGGAGTTGCAGGAGAGTCTGGGCAGGCAGATCATGGATATCCTGAAAAAATTTAACATAAAAGATTTGTAAAAGTGTTCAACAAGATAAAATCATTTCTCAAAACGCTGTTTTCCGGAAATGCAAACGCCGGAAAGTCAGTCTCCGTCCATAACTGCGGAAACAAACGTAAAAAAGCGAAAAGCAAACATCCGGAATCGTGCTGTAAAAATCCTACTGCAATGACGGCAAACAAAGCTGATAACAGGCGCAAACGCAAAAAGACGCACGACTCCGGCAACCGCAATGTGGTTCAGCAGCAAAAAAAGATTCCTGCAAAGCCGGAAAAATTGACCGAAGTGGCGATTTGTGAAGGAAAGATGCGTTTCCTTGATCTGGCGTTGCACGAAGATGTGCAGTTTGGGATTCAGCATGCCGGTTTTGAATATTGTACTCCGATTCAGGAGATGACTTTGCCGCCGTTGTTGGAAAAACGGGATCTGGCAGGAAAAGCACAAACCGGTACCGGAAAAACAGCGGCATTTCTGTTGGCATCATTTACCAGACTGCTGAATAATCCATTGACGATCGGGCGGAAAAACGGTACTCCGCGTATGGTGGTGCTGGCTCCGACCCGTGAACTTGCCATGCAAATACATAAAGATGCCTGTGAACTGGGGATTTTTACTGCACTTAATACAGCCGTGGTATTCGGAGGAATGGATCATGAAAAGCAGCGCATGACGCTGGATTGTCAGCTTGATGTTCTCATCGGTACTCCGGGAAGGGTAATTGATTACAGCCGTTCCGGGGCATTGGATTTGAGTGAAGTTGAAATTCTGGTCATTGACGAAGCTGACCGTATGCTGGATATGGGATTTATTCCGGATGTCAAACGCATAGTTTCCCAGATGCCGCGCAAAGGCGAAAGGCAAACTTTGCTGTTCAGTGCAACGCTGGATGACAGTATTTTGCGCCT
Organism: Lentisphaerota bacterium; assembly: GCA_015061525.1. GTDB lineage: Bacteria > Verrucomicrobiota > Lentisphaeria > Victivallales > Victivallaceae > UBA1784. Next base: position 115,923 of record SUWK01000001.1, on the reverse strand, counting down.
GGCTGCCGGTTGGCTGGCTGAACCGGTTGTTTTGGAAAGCGAGCCTGAAAAGATGGTCAGTGACAATATCAATCAGACATTCTACTCCGTACTCCGGGAAGAAAAACTGGCTTTGCTGCTTCATATCCTTAAAACGATGGAGTATGAGCGGGTCATTATTTTCGGGAACCGGAAAGATGTCAACTTGCGTCTGCAGTATGATTTGGCCCGTTATGGATTTTCTGTACCGCTGCTTTCCGGAGATATTTCACAGGAAAAGCGGATAAAGATTCTGGAAAAATTCCGTTCAGGCAAGGATAAGATCGTGATTGCCACCGATGTCGCGGCACGCGGGATTCACGTGGATGATGTTTCTCTTGTCATCAACTATGATCTGCCGGAACAACCGGAAGATTACATACACCGTATCGGCAGAACCGGCAGGGCAGGCAATACCGGTACGTCAATAAGTTTTCTGTGCGAATACGGTGCGTATTATCTTCCTGCTATTGAAGAATTGCTGGATTCACGTTTCAGCAGTATATTGCCGACAGAAGAGATGCTCCAGCTGCCGCCGGAAGTTGAAAATCCGCTTCTGCCGGGAAAAGCTGCGGTCCCGACATCTGGCAGACACAAGGGAAAGGGGGGATTTCAGCGTGGAAGTTCCCGGCGCGGTGCGCGGCATTGAGGAGGTGTAAAAAATGAGTGCGGAAGTGAAAAATAAAAAAGCCGTATCCGGAGTTTTGCTGCTTTCATTGATCGCGGCGATCTACTATTTTGCCAACCTGCAGAAAGTTATTATTCCCGGCGCGGCTTTTGATGAATTGCAGAGTGCGTTTCAAATTGATGCCGCCGGTGTGACCCGGTTGGGAGCGATTTTTCTGGGTGTATATGCATTTTCACAATTGATCATCGGATTATTGGCTGACCGTTTCGGCGGTGCGCGGGTGATTATCGTCGGAGGGTTGCTGTTTTGTGCCGGATCGCTGCTTTCATCTTTTACCGGTTCACTGACACTGTTGTATGTCTGTCGTTTTATGACTGGTTTCGGCGCGGCATCCATCTATCTGAGTCTGGTCAAAGAAATCAGCAGAATATCACCGCAAAATATGCCGATGATATTGGGGATCGTTACCATAGTAGGTTATTCCGGTTCAATTACCGGAGCTTCGCCATTTATTGCCGGAGTGGATAAATTCGGTTACTTTTATATGGTGTTTGCTGCCGGTGTCGCAGCATTTATCTTTTATGTTCTTTACACGATCACTGCTTTACAAGACCGGTTTCCCATGGTAAAAAAGGAAGTGAAGTTCAGTATTTCTGCTTATTGGGCCGTTTGCAGAAACCGTCAGAATTGTGCGCTGATGATCCCCGTCGGCATCAGTTTCGGTACTTATTTTGCATTGCAATCAACTGTCGGGAAAAAGTTTCTGGAGGATTTCTGCGCTCTGTCAGGAAATATCGCCGGAGCAGTAATGACAATTTCCATGGTCATCGCCGCACTTAATGGTTTTCTGGTGGCAAATATATGCCGTTTTACGGGAAATTACCGGCGGCCGTTTATTCTGTTTTCAGCATTCGGATGTCTTGGCGGAGCGGCAATGATTTTTTCCGGTGTCCTTTGCTGTACCGGAGCATGGCTGCCGATTGCAGGATTGTTCATAATGGCATTTGCCGGAAATATATCACCGATTTATGTGGCACTGATTAAAGAGAGCAATCCGGATACCCGGTTCGGAACGGCAGTGTGTGTAGGCAACTGTTTTGCCTACGGAGTATCGGCAATTGCCGGAGGATGTGCCGGAAAATTGATGGATCTTTACGCACCGCAAATTGTGAACGGGGTGAAAATTTACGGCAGAAGCTCATACTTGCTGGTCTTTGGAGTGCTGGTGATTGCCGGTGTTATTGCCGCACTGCTGTCTCTGATGGTTAAAGAGAGCAGGGGGGAAGATATCAGCAAGGAGTTTGAATAAAATGAAACATCCGGCAGTAAAAATATTATTTCTGTTGATGATTCTGGGTGTGGTTAACGGCTGTTATACCTCAAAGAGTGATCTTCTGGGCAATGAGTGGGAAGAACCGCTCTATGCTACCTTGTTTCGCGGACTTTTTCCCGGTATGCCGACTCCGCTGCAAATAAATCTGGATAATCTCGGACTTTTTTGTCCCGTTGGGACAACAGTTTATGGAGTGGAGTTGAATTTGCCGGGCGGCGGAGTTAAGGAGTGTTACGGAGTAAGCGTTGCTCCTTTGATGAATGCGAATGTGAGTATGTACGGTATTTCCGCCGGATTGATGAATTCAAACCATAATGTTTACGGTCTTTCTGTCGGAGGAGGGAATTTTTATGAAGAAAATTATGGAGTAAGCATTGGAGTATACAATTTGAAACTCCCCAAAAAGCAATCCGGCAAACCGAAGATGAATCTGTTACAGATCGGTATTTTGAATACTGCAGAAAGTGGTTTGCAGATCGGGCTGGTCAATTACAATCCCAATGCCTTGATACCGTTTTTCCCTTTGGTAAATTTTGCTCCATTTCCGGAGTGATTCATGCACGTTGGCTGCGCGGATCAAGTGCATCACGCAAGCTGTCGCCCAGGATATTCAGTGCAAGCACCAGTATCAGCAACGCTCCGGACGCGGCGGTGATTTCCCACCATACGCCTGCCCATAAACGATTTTGGCCGTCTGAAATCATTACGCCCCAACTTGGTACGGTTTGCGCCCCAAGTCCAAGATAGCTGACGATGACTTCCAACATGATCGCACTGGCGAATAACGTGGTAAAATAGATGATGACCAGATGAAATATATTCGGAAAAATGTGCCGGAAAATAATGGTAAAACTTCGGACGCCGGCAACTTTTGCCGCCGAAATATATCCGAGATTTTTTAGTTTCATCGTTTCACCCCGGATGACCTTGCAGAGTGTTACCCAACCAGTCAGACCAATTGCAAGATAAACTCCGAACATTGCCGGTTCGGTATTGATCACACCGGAAATTTTTTTCAGAACCTCCAACGCTTCCGGGGAAAGGAACTCCTGACTCATCAGCAGCGCAAATGCCAGAATGAACAGCAATGTCGGCATGGCAGCAAAAGTACTGAAAAGCCATACGATGGTCTCATCCGTTTTGCCGCCGAAATATCCGGAGACCATTCCCAACGTTACACCGATGGCAACAGCGATCAGACCGGCTGCCAAACCGGTTTTCAAAGCACTTGCACTTCCTGCTGCGGTGCGGAGCAATACATCCCGCCCCTGATAATCAGTTCCCAACCAGTGTTTTTCTGATGGCGGCGAATAACTTTCTGCGGCACTCCTGTTATAGGATGGAAGAATATTGTTTTTTTTGCAGTAAATACTGTATATCTCAACACCGATGGCAGTGAAAATGTAAATCAGAACCACGATCAAAGCGGCGATACCCCATTTGTCGGTTCTGATTTTTTGCCAACTTGAGAGCTTCATTCTCCGCTTTTTCCTTTCAATTTTTTCAGATGCACCTGCAAAAGACCAATATCTGCAGGAGTGACCCCGTCAATGCGTCCGGCTTGTCCCAATGTCGCAGGACGGATCTTTTCCAGTTTCTGTCTGGACTCATTGCACAATCCGCGCACATTGGAGTAGTCAAAATCAGCGACGATCATAGTTTCTTCCAGTTTTTTCAAGCGGGATATCTCCACTTCTTCCCGTTGCAGATATCCATCGTATTTTGCAGCGATGAGCAACTCCTGGAACACCCGTTTGCCTATACGGTTATCGGGCAGCTGCAAAAGTTCCGCAATTTTTCCTGCATCGTGAACAGCTGTTCCGGGGGTAATTTCCCGCAGCGCGGCAAAGAGGGTGTTTTTCCCGTGTTTTGCTTGTTTGCAATAGTTGAGTTTCTGGTAAAAAAGAGTTTCATACTGCTCGTATTCTGCAAATTTTTCCTGCGGCAAAATACCCCACTTATACGCCAGACGGCACAAACGCAAATCAGCGTTTTCCTGACGTAAAGAAAGACGGTATTCTGCACGGCTGGTAAACAACCGGTATGGTTCAACGATCTCTTTGGTCGATAAATCATCGAGCATGACACCGATATAACTGATATCCCGTCCGGGAAAAACACCATCTTTGCCTGCAACATGGCGCGCAGCATTCATTCCGGCGATCAATCCCTGACCGGCAGCTTCCTCATATCCGCTGGTTCCATTGATCTGACCGGCAGTAAAGAGATTGTGCCAGCGTTTATTGCGCAGACAGCGTTCCGTCTGATACGGCGGGATAAAATCATATTCAATAGCGTAGGCGTAGCGGGAAATCACCGCATCGTGCAGACCGGGCAGGGTGCGCAGCATCAGTTTCTGAACTTCCGGCGGCAGACTGCTGGAAAAACCGTTGAGGTAATATTCCCCGGTTTCCGCACCTTCCGGTTCAAGAAAGAGCAGATGATAAGGGTGTTGCGGGAAACGGATAACCTTATCTTCAAATGATGGGCAATAACGCGTTCCTATGCCTTTTATAACTCCGCTGTACATGGGGGACTTGTCGATATTTGCCCGTACAACTGCAGCTGTTTCATCGGTGGAGTGGAGCATATAGCACGGCAAATCACGACGGACAGCATTGACCAGAGATGGACGCAATGTCTTGCTCCAGAAGGAAAATTCTTCAAACTGCGGCTCTGACGGTTGAAGTTCCAGCGAAGAAAAATCTATTGTCTTCGCCAAAATACGCGGAGGAGTTCCGGTTTTCAGCCGTCCGAGTTCAATGCCGAGCTGCTCATGCAGAGCAGTAGACAGTTCACATGACGCTTGATCTCCGGCTCTGCCGCCAGGGTAATGGTTCAGCCCGTAATGCAGTGTGCCATTGAGCGAAGTTCCGGTCGTCAGCACCACTGCACCGGTACGGATGTGATCGCCAAGATGGGTGACAAGACCGCAAATGGTATCGTTTTCCACCATAAAGGAGGTCACTTCTGACTGAAGGATATCTATATTCGGAGTATTTTCGAGGAGAAACTTCATCCCGCCGCGGTATGCTGCTTTGTCACATTGAGCGCGGGGAGACCAGACCGCCGGACCTTTTGTACGATTGAGCATGCGGAACTGGATGGCGGCTGCTTCTGAAACCATCCCCATTGCCCCGCCGAGAGCATCGATTTCACGAACGACTTGCCCCTTGGCGATACCACCGATCGCCGGATTGCAGCTCATTTGGGCAATATGGTCCATATTGAACGTGATCAGCAATACTTTTGCCCCCAATCTGGCAGCGGCAAATGCCGCCTCACAACCAGCATGACCGGCACCGACTACTGCAACATCATAATATTTCATAGGGAGAAAACCTCAATCTTATTTTATATCATTTACAAAATTATAAAATAACATCACAGAGCATTTTTTTCCAGTATTTTTGTCAAAAAAACGGTATCCAGGTTGAATTTTTTATTTCAGGCAGTATTGTATTAAAATCAAATTAGCAATAAATGGAGTCGATTATGAAAAAAAGTCTGTTGCTTGCGGGGATTTTTGCCGCGTTTGCAGTGTTTGCGAATGATGTGTTGGAAAAACAGGTATTCAGTTTGTTGAAACAAGCTCACAAACTTTCTCCGCAAGGTAATGTCGTATTGTCCCCTGTCAGTTTACTTGAGTGTTTCGGTACAGTTTCCTGCGGTGCCGGCAATACAAGTGCCGCAGAATTATCGCAAGTGTTGGGTTTGGATTACTCCGGCAGAAAAGCATTGCAGATGGCGGTTAAATCTCTGAAAGCATCAACGGTTGATTTTTTCAGTGGGAATACGGCGATTTTTTCAAACAAGATCACTCTTGATAAAGAGTTTGTCAATAAGGCCGCATATTTTTTCAATACGAAACTTTTTCAGGCAGATTTTACAAAACATGTTCAATGCAGGGAATTGCTGAACTCCATTGCAAAAGAACAGAGCAGAGGATTATTCAATGATGTTTTTCAAGATTATGATTTTACCGGAAATCCTTTGATGATATTGGTAAATATTATGTATTACAAGGGTACATGGAAGTCGCAATTTGATGCATGCAATACCCAGAAACAACTGTTTTATCCCGAAGATGGAGTCAGTTATCAGGTGAAAATGATGCTTGATAATAAACAGGTCCCGTATTATAATGATGGAAAGATCCACGGGGTGGTATTGGATTATGCCGACGGAATAATGAGAATGCTTTGTCTCACGCCGCTTGAAAAATCGGCTCCGGTATCAACGGTATTGGAAACTCTCTGCGAAAAGGGAATAAACTCGATCGTCGATCAGGCATCTTCACAATATGAAACTGTCATTCAGCTTCCGGTATTGGATATTGCTGCTGATAACGATTTGATACCGCTTTTACGTTCAGCCGGATTAAAAAACGTTTTTGATCCTGAAGACAGTGATCTGAATAAAATAGCACTCCATCGGACGCTTTTTATCTCTTCTGCACGTCAGCTTGTAAAGCTGAAAATGAATGAATCCGGTACCGAGACTGCAGCTGTTACCAAGATAGTTGCTGTGGAATCTGCTCCATCGGCAGTTCAGGAAAAGTTAAATAACTTTACTGCCAATCATCCTTTTGTCGTAATATTGTTTGACCGAAAGAGCAACTGTATGCTGCTGAGCGCAATCGTAAATACCCCTTGATCAGTCGATATCCAGTTCGGAATCAGTGTATATCAGCAAGCCTTTGGCGTAGGAGCAGTTCGGCGCAAGTTCCACCCGGTGCGGAACATTTGCACGGAGATAGATAGTGTCGTTCGGATGCATCAGTTTGCGGGTATTGTTATCGCAGAGAATGTAGTTGAGTTCTCCTTCAAGCAAAATGAAGAACTCTTCAGTATCATGAAACTTGAACTCACGTGGAGAAGCGGGAGTATATTCAATAATGAACGGATCCATTTTCCGCCCGATATGGCGATGTGCCAGCGAAAAATAACGGATGCCATGTTCTTCACTGTTGTCCCGGTCAAGTTCTTTGCCATCGCTTAAATTCCCGAATGTGTACTGGGATGAGGTATCCCCGTCTTCCGCAAAAAGTACGCTCATAGAAACGCCGAGGGCATCTGCGATGCGTGTGAGAGCTTTTAACGATGGAGTTATCCGGAAGTTTTCAACTTGAGAGATAAATCCCTTGCTGAATCCGCTGCTTTTGGCAAGCTGCTCCACGGTCATATCCTGTTCAATACGTATTTTGCGGATGTTTTGGGATAATTCAAGCAGGTTCATTGATATTCCTTTCAGTGTACAATTCAGATGTTCTCTGTTACTATAACACTGATTTCAGAATTATCAATATTTTTTATGACAATATCACCGTTTTTTACATCAGCCGGAGCGGTTGTACGGTAGAGCAGATTGAGCAGTGCCGGTATTTTTGCCTTGGGGCAGGGGGCGGTTGTTCTTACTGCGACAAAAGGATGTTCAGAATTTGCACACGGCATAACTGCGGTCACCACCCGGCGGGGATCCGTCAATTCCTGTTTTGCATAAACTTCACCGCGCGGACAGCGGTTACCGGAAATCATCCAGCTTCCGTTTTCAGAATATTCCGCACTCAAATGACACCCCTGCGGGCAGCTTATACAGATCAATTGACACATATTACATCTCCTCCAGAATAAAACAGACATCATTTTTGAGCAAATCAGCAGGGACTTCCGCGATGATCATCTCTGCCGGACGGACAAATAGCAGTTTTTTCTGCCAGACAGTTTCTCCGTTTACGATCGCTTTCAGCTCTGCACGGTCGGCAACGGTTGTCGGCCGGAAGAGGAAGCGGGTGGCTGAAGATGGTGAAAAACGGTTAGGTATCACATATTTCAAATTTTTCCCGGCACCGGCAGAAAACTCCCGGCCGGGGGTGGCGGAGGCAAGATAATCGACCATGCATTTTCCGGCAAATTCAGCTTCTTCGGCAACGAAATCCACCAAATCATGAACATGCAGGACATTTCCGGCCGAGAAAAATCCCGGCACACTTGTGTTATACATCGAGTTGATTTCCGCACCGCCGGTTGCAGGATTTTCTTTTACATCAAGCTGTCTGGCCAACTCCATTTCAGGAATCAATCCCACGGAAAAAAGAACAGTGTCACATGGGATGGTGAATGCTTTTGACATATCCGGAACTTTATTGGCATCCAACGGTGCTGCAACTACACTTTCCACCCGGTCTTTGCCGTTGATCTGTACAACTGACGTCGATAAATACAATGGGATGTTAAAATCGTGCAGACACTGTACCACATTTCTGGTCAATCCGGCTGAATATGGCATGATTTCCACCACCGCTTTTACCTCAATTCCGCTCCAGCGCAAGCGGCGCGCCATAATCAGACCGATATCACCGGAACCGACGATAACGGCAGATTTGCCCGGCAGTTTGCCGCTGCAGTTGAGCAATTTCTGTGCGGCTCCGGCAGTGAAAATACCCGCCGGTCTGCCTCCGGGAGTGGCAATTGCCCCCCTTGTGCGTTCCCGGCATCCGGCTGCAAGTAAAAGAGCTTTGGCATTTATGTGTTTCACACCGAATTTTTTTGATGTTACACGCAAGTCGAAGGTTCCGTCGGCAAGTTTTTTTACTTTGGTAACGGCGGAATCAAGCGCGAAAGATACTCCGGCATTGCGGGCTTTTTCCGACATTCGGAAAGCAAATTCCGGGCCGGTCAGTTCTTCTTTGAAATAGCGCAGCCCGAATCCGTTGTGAATACATTGATTGAGAATACCACCGGTGCGGCTTTCCCGGTCAATGATCAGTGTGGAAACTCCGGCTTGCGCACAGACACTTCCGGCAGCCAGTCCGGCAGCACCGGCTCCGATAATAACTGCATCGTATTTTTCTGAAAGAGTCATCATTTTACCTCCAGATCACCGAGTTTTCCGGCGAGGATGCGGCTCTCCCCGCCACGTTTAGTCAAATTTTCCATCGGAATACCGCTTTCTTTGCTGATTATCTGAAAAATTTTAGCTGAGCAGAATCCGCCCTGACATCTGCCCATTCCGGCACGGGTATAAAATTTGACTCCGTCAACAGTCGTGTGGCCGCGTCTTACTGCTTCTGCTATTTCAGCTTCAGATATTTCTTCGCAGCGGCAGACGATATTTGTCCATGCCGGATCGCTCTGATAAAGCTGTTGCAATTTAACATCATCAACCTTACGAGCCTCAAATCTTTCAGGTAAAGTACCGTCAAAATCCGTTTTTTCCTCAAGAGGCAGTCCGGCATTTTTCAGCAGGCAAACGATGTATTCCCCGATTGCAGGAGAGGCCGTCAACCCCGGGGATTGTATCCCTGCTGCCTGGATCAGTGCCGGTTGTACGGCGGACTGTTCAATATAAAAATCTTCAGAATCGTGAACCGGACGCAATCCTGCGAAACTGGTAATCAAATCTCTGGCTGACAAACCCTTGACCATTTTTTGAGTGAGATTCAGGATTTTTATAAAATTATCTCTGGTCGTTGCGGTATCATTTTTGTCATCCAGAACCTCGGCAGTAGGACCGATCATGGTGGTTCCGCCCGCCGTTGGGATGACCAGAACTCCTTTGGAATGCTTTACCGGCACCGGGAAAATAACTTTAGATGGGCGTCCGGCACAGGTGCGGTCGAGAAGGTATTCTTCGCCTTTGCGGGGAAATATGTTGAAGTTTTCCGCCTCCAGTGCCCGGGAAACTTCATCGGCGAATAATCCGGCGGCATTAACTGCATATTTTGCCTTGATGGTTCTGCCGTCTTCCGCAGTAAGTTCCCAGGCTCCGTCAACAAAATTGCCTTTGGTCACTTTGAATTCACACCGCAGATCGACGTGATTTTTAAGTGCGCATTCAACCAGAGAAAATACATAATTATATGGTTCAATGGTTCCTCCGTGAGGTACAAAAAAGCCTCCGACGGCAGAGTCGTCCAGTTTCGGCTCCAGTTCGAAAATCCGTTCACGACCGCAAAACTCCATATCTTTCACGCCGTTGTCCAAACCACGCTGATAAAGTTTTTGCAGAATTTCAAGTTCTTCTTCACTGTAAGCAACAACCAGAATTCCGCATTTAAGGTAGGGAAAATGCAGTTGAGAAGAGAGTTTTTCGATCAATTCATTTCCCCGCAGCTCCAGTCGGGTTTTGAGAGAATCAGACGGATGATGAAATCCTCCGTGAACGATTCCGGAATTGGCTTTTGATACTCCGGCGCACACTTCGCGGGCACGTTCCAAAAGCACAGTTTTTACCTGATATTTGGAAAGCATGAATGCCGCTGCTGCACCGGTAGCTCCGGCTCCGATTATTGCAACGTCGTAAAGCATGAATAATTCCTGTTTGTTTAGTTGTTTGTTTACTTGTTTTGTTTAATATACAATCCATCGAAAAAAAATCAAGAGCAAGTTCGTTAAAAAAACACAGATATTGCCGGAATAAGGTTGAAAAAAATGTTTATCGTGCTATTTTATCTTCGATACTGTTATTACAACCTGCAATCAATGGAGTATAAAAAATGAGTGAAGTGAAACTTTACATTCGCAGCCGGATCGATGCCGGATTGATAACCGTGGAAAGTGACAGAGAGTTGATTTCGCCGGTTATTTTGCATTCAGACGGTACTCCGGCAGCAGCAAATATTATCTCAGCCGGACAGAAAGATGGCAAATACACCGTTGTTTTTGAAGCATCTGCTTTGAAATGCTGGACACCGGATACTCCGGTGCTTTATATACTCAAGGCAGATAATGCGGTTGAAAAATTCGGTTATTGCGAATTGAAAACGTTTTCCAATACCGATATCCTGCTCAATGGCGAGCGATTCTATATGCGCGGCTATATCCGGGGTATCAAAGCTCACGAACACCCGAATATGACCGGGGGGTCTCTCAAAGATGCTGCCGTGAAAAATATCCGTCAGGCGAAAAAATATGGATTCAATCTGGTGCGTTTTCACAGCACGATTCCCAGCGTGGAATTTGTGGAGGCTGCTGACGAAGAAGGTCTTTTCATTCACATGGAGATCGGCTTTTTCTATGAATATGACGAAGCTGGAAACAAGAAATCTCTGGATATGGACAACCGCACCTGGGAAGAAACCATTCTCAAGTTCCGCAATCATCCTTCTGTGGCAATTTTCTGTATCGGCAATGAGATGCATAATTCCGGCCATCAGCCGGGAGTTTACAAACTGTATGACACCGGAAAGGCACTTGCTCCGGGAAAACTCATAATGGATAACTCCGGCTGGGGGGAATATGACCGTCCGACGGCAGATATTTTTGCCCAGCATATCGCATACTATTTCCCGTACAAGCATCACAAAGACATGTTCATCACCGATGACTGTTGGCGGCTCAACGGTTCGACTTACGATGTGCCGCTGACTGATAAGTGCGAAAATGCTGCGGTCCAGGCAGATATCCGCAGAGAGGCGGTTCCGCTGCGTCCGGTGCTTGCCCATGAAGCTCTCCACTATATTGACATTCCCGATTACGAAGCACTCAACAAAAAGTTCGATGATTTCTGTGCAAAAGTCGGCAAAGAGTATCTGGAGGCCAACGGTATTGAAAAGCCGCGTTTTATGACGGAACTGCCCAAGCTCATCGAGCGCAAAGGATTGCTGCCCAAACTTCCTGATTACATCGAGGGATCACGGGTATTCAAAAAAATGGGGTATAAAACCTATATTGAGAGAATGCGTGATTCTGCAATTTGCGGATATGAGATGCTGCAGCTGGCAGATTGCCTCAAATATGAAAATAAAAACGGTTTGATCGACTGTTTTGATGACGATAAGTTTTTTGATCCGGCGTGGGTGATGACTTTCAACGGTGATGCCGCATTGCTCGGATGTTTTGAGAACGAAGTATTTTATTATGATGAGCCGGTAAAGATGGTTCTCAAAATCTCCAACTTCCTTGCTTCTCCCCGCATCCGCGGTGATGTGAAAGTAACGGTTGATGGAGAATGTATTTATACCGGCAAAGATGTCGCCCTTGCCGGAGGCTTGCAGAAAATCGCCGAAATAACTCTCAACTTCAAAGAAGCCGCCGCCGCGAAAATGGTTACAGTTGCCGCAGAATTTTCCGCAGACGGTATCAAATTGCAGAACAGTTGGGAACTCTGGCTTTATCCTCATGCAAAACTTTCAACTGTCCCGATGGTTGAATTGCAGGATGAAAATCTTGCCGGATTCATCAACGGGACAGGAGCGGTTCGTGATTGCAATGCAGTTGTTACTGACCGCCTGACCGATAAAGTTTTTGCACATTTGGCAGAAGGCAAGCATGTGATATTGCTTTATCACAGAGATAATCCGGATCAGCAATATTATTGGCCGGGAGCATTGGAACGCTTCAAACCTTGTATCTGGGATCGCGGCAGCAATCTTGGCGGTGTGATCAATACCGGATTTTTGCGGGATGCTCTGGCTGCAGACCGTTACTTCAATAAAAATATGCAGCCGCTTCTGGAAGCGTGCTACAAAATCAATCTGGATGATTTCCCCGTTCCGGTGCGTGAACATATTTTCGGTATCGACAAACCGGTGCGTGACCGTATGAAAGGATTGATCCACAATATTAAAGATTTTATTGATACGGATACTCTGCGCAACTTCTCTCATCTTTTTACAGTAAAAGCAGGGCAGGGGATGCTGACTGTCTGCACCATGATGCCGGGTAAATTTGTCAAAAATCCGGTAACGGAGAATTTCTTTGCCGCTGTTTTCAATAATCTTGATCAGATGAAAGCGGAGGAAAGCATTTCTCTTGAAGCGTTGAAAGATTATCTGACCCAAAAGACCACAGAAGGTGTTCGCAGAGAAGATGTGATGAACCATTTCTGGGAAATTGACAACAAACCGGTAGAGGACAAACTTTACTGGGAAGAAGTTCAGGTCGATATGCGCAAACACAAATAAGGAAGGAAAAATCATGAAAAAGTTCTTTTTACTTTTGCTGCTGTTCGTTTTTACAACCGCAGCTGAAGCTGCCGGAGTCAAACCGAAGTATATATTTCTCTTTATCGGGGACGGCATGGCCACTCCCCAACGGATGATCGGCAACGAATTTTCCCGCAAAATGGGCAGAGGTGATCTGGTAATGAACACACTGCTTTTTCATGGAACGACAAGAACCAGTTCCGCAAATGCTCTGATCACCGACAGTGCTGCTGCTGCCACTGCCATCGCCTGCGGTCAAAAAACAAATAACGGCATGATAGGGATGACTCCGGATGGCAAAGCGATTCCAAGCGTTGCGGAAAACGCCCGTGATAAAGGTAAAAAAGTCGGTATCATTACCAGTGTTAATTTGAATCATGCCACACCTTCGGGTTTTTACGGTCATCAGCGCAACCGTGGAATGTATTATGAATTGGCGACAGATCTGGTTGCGTCCAATTTTGATTTCTTCGGCGGCGGCGGTATTCTCAAATATAATCAAGCAGGTAAGAAGAATATCTATGATCTTGCCAGAGAAAAAGGTTATACTGTCGCCGTCGGCAAAAAGGCTGTCAACGCGTTGAAACCGGGAAAGAAGGTTATTGCTCTTGCCGGTGATCTGCAGAACCAGATGCCTTACTCCATTGATGCTACAGAAAAAGATATCACTCTTGCGGAAATCACTGCCAAGGCAATTGAAATGCTGGATAATCCTAACGGATTTTTTATTATGATCGAGGGTGGAGCTATCGACTGGGCCGGTCACGCCAATGAAGCGGCGTCCAATTTGGGAGAGGTGCTGGCTCTGGATAATGCGGTAAAAACAGCTTTGGAATTTTACAAAAAACATCCGGCAGAAACGCTGATCATCGTCACCGGTGACCATGAGACCGGGGCTATGACGATGGGATTTGCCGGAAGCGGTAAAAATATGAACATTGAGCTTCTGCTCAATCAGAAAGTTTCGGCCGGGATGTTTTCCCGGAAACTCCAGCAGGCAAAAGCTGCCGATAAAGAGTTCTCTTTTGATGATGCAAAAAAGATGCTGTCGGAATATTTCGGATTTAAATTTTCCGGTGATGCAAAAAAAGATCCGATGGTTATCAACGCTGCCGAATTGAAAAAACTGCAGGATAATTTTGAAAAAGATCGTCTGCATCTGGCAGCTATGGATATTATCGCCCGTAAAGCCGGTATCGGTTGGAACAGTGGAAGTCATACCGCATTGCCGGTATTGACTACAAGCATCGGCTGCGGGGCGGAAATATTTACCGGATTTTTTGAAAATACCGGTATTTCCCGTAAAATCAATACGCTGTTATGAAATTGAATATTCCGCGAGTCGCCGGTAAAAATTGGATTTTTACCGGCGTAATGATCGCTCTGTGCATCGGATTGTGTTTTATCCCCTCTGTCGAACCGCTGGCACTGCAAATGACAAGCAGTGCTAATGCAAAAGTGACAGCTGTGGATAATGGTTCTCTGCAAGTTCACGGATTGCTGCAGTATGGTTCACAGTATCTTACCGTGGAAATACTCGATGGGGAATTTGCCGGAAAAAGTTTTCCGGCAGTCAATGAGTTGCGCGGACAATTGGAATTTGACAAGATTTTTTCTGCGGGGGACCGTATTACGGTAAATATTGATGCACAGGCTGTTCCGGGAGAAAGCGTGCTTGTCGCCAAAAACTTTGACCGTTCAGTTTGGACTATCATTCTTTTTGCCGGATTCTGTCTGCTGCTGATTGTTTTCGGTGGATGGACGGGGGTAAAAGCATTGTTCAGCTTCGTATTCAGTTGTCTGGTGATTTTCAAGGCAGTTATACCGCTTACCCTGAAAGGTTTTTCAGCGATATGGATTTGTTTCGGCAGTGTCATGCTTCTGACAGCGGTAATAATTTTTCTGGTCGCCGGAGTTACCAGAAAGGCTCTGGCTGCTTTTACCGGAGCCGTTGCAGGCGTATTTGCCGGAGTGGTGATGGCTCACTGCTTCGGTGAACTTATGCATATCAACGGAGCAGCGATGCCGTTTATCCAGAGTTTGCTTTACAGTGGTTACGAAACGCTGAATATGGCGGAGGTTTTTACCGGAGCATTGATTTTGGGGTGTTCCGGAGCGGTGATGGATCTGGCAATGGATATTGCCTCTTCTGTGGAAGAACTTGCTCTGCACAACCCCGGCTTGCCGGCAAAAGAGTTGACGGCTTCAGGTTTGCGGGTCGGACGCAGTGTGGTCGGTACGATGACAACGACTTTACTTCTGGCGTATTCCGGAGGATATCTGACCTTGCTTATGATGTTTGCCGCCCAGGGAACCTCATTTCGCGATGTGATGAATAATCCTCTGGTTGCCGCAGAAACCGTAAAAACTTTGATCGGCAGTTTTTCCCTTGTGCTGGTGGCACCGCTTACAGCTGTGGCAAGCGGGTGGATTTTTGGCAGAAAAAGATCTGATCAATAAAGCACTCATCCTGTAAAAAGTTGGGTTTTCTCTTGAAAAAATACCGTTTATAATCTATATTATAGTGGTACAATCTAAAATAAGGAGATGAAAACATGACTTTTATGCAGAAACTTGCTGCAGCAATGCAGAAAAATAATTCTCTGGTCTGTGTCGGACTGGATCCTGCTATCGGTAAACTTCCGGAATGTATCCGCAACCGGCCGGATGCTGTTTACGAATTCAACTGCCGTATCGTTGATGCGACCAAAGATCTTGTCTGTGCCTATAAACCGCAGGCTGCATACTATGCCGGTCAGGATTGCGATGAAGCTCTCAAAGCAAGTATCGCTTATATCAAAGAGAATGCTCCGGATATTCCGGTGATCCTTGATGTCAAACGCGGTGATATCGGTTCAACAGCCGAATATTATGCGAAAGAAGCCTTTGAACGTTATCAGGCAGATGCGGTGACGGTCAATCCTTACATGGGATTCGATGCGGTTCAACCATTTTTGCAATACGAAGATAAGGGTGTGATCATTTTGTGCCGTACATCCAACAAATTTTCCGGTGATCTTCAGAATCTTGTCGCCGATGGTCGTCCTGTTTATGAACATGTCGCCTTGCTTGTCCGGGATAAGTGGAACACTGCGAAAAACGCCGCTCTGGTCGTCGGAGCCACTTATCCGGAAGAACTCAAAGCTCTGCGTGAATTGTGTCCCGAAATGCCGTTCCTGGTTCCCGGTGTCGGCGCGCAGGGCGGTGATGTGGAAAAGGTGGTGAAGTTCGGATGTACTGCCGATAAATGTGGTATTATTGTCAACTCTTCTCGCGGAATAATCTACGCTTCAAAGGGCGAAGATTACGCGGAGGCTGCCGGTCGTGCCGCTCTTGAACTGCGCGATCAGATCAACTCTTTCCGGTGAAATATAATGAGTGAAAACAACAACACTTTGCCGGTGATCGCTATTGTGGGCCGCCCCAATGTAGGGAAGTCCAGTTTATTCAATGCGATCGTCGGACGAAAACTTGCCATCGTCCACGAGATGAGCGGCGTAACCCGTGACCGGGTAAGTGCCGATGTCCGTCATCAGGGACAGATGTTCACACTGGTTGACACCGGTGGATTGAATACACTTGATGATACGGAAAAAAATGTGGATTTCTGGGATGCCGGAATCACAGAACAGGCGCAATGTGCCATGGAAAATGCCGATGTCCTGATCATGGTATGTGACAGTCAGAGCGGTTTGACTCCGTTGGATCAGGATGTGGCGCGCCGTATCCGTCAACTTAACAAACCGGTATTTCTTGCAGCCAATAAATGCGATAATGATGATTGGAAAGATCACGCTTCTGAGTTCACCCGTTTGGGATTTGGCAACGTTTATCCGATTTGCTGTACCCACAAAGGCGGAGTCGGTACTCTTTTGAGTGCTGCTCTGAAGAAATGCCGTTTCGTATCAGTGGCGCAGGCGACCAGAAAAGCAGCCCTGAATATTGCTATCGTGGGTCGCCCCAATGTCGGCAAGTCAAGTCTGGTCAATGCACTGCTCGGTGAAGAACGTCTTATGACCAGTCCCATCGCCGGTACGACCCGGGATGCGGTAAAAATCGAGTTCGCGATCACTGGACGTGATGGTGAAAAATTGCCGGTTCAACTGGTAGATACCGCAGGTATGCGCAAAACGGGGAAAGTTGATAATGTCGTTGAACTTTTCAGCATCATGCGCGCCAAAAGTGCTATTGACCGGGCGGATGTGGTTATTCTGGTATTGGAAGCCGGATTTAACAAGGTGACTGCTCAGGATCGTAAAATCGCAGCATTGATCGAGCAATCAGGCCGTTCCTGCATTATCGCGGCAAACAAATGCGACTTGTGCAGTGATGAAAAGAAAGAAGCTCTTGCCAAAGAGCTTTTCAAAACTCTGCCGGGATTGAGTTTCGCTCCGACAGCATTTATCAGTGCGACAGAAAAACGTGGCCTGGACAAGTTGGAAGAAGCATTGGCTCTGGTGGCGGAAAATCTTAAAACCGAAATCACGACCGGATTGTTAAACCGGGTATTGAGCAAGGCTTTTGAAGATACTCCGCCGCCGGTAATCAAAGGTATTCCGCTCAAGTTGTTTTATGCGTCACTTGCCGGAGTGCGTCCGGTGCGGATCAAACTTTTTGTGAACCGTGTAGAGTCTGCCGCCGGTAATTATCTGGCATTTTTGAAGAAACGCATCCGGGATAATTTTGCCTTGGAAGGTATTCCGTTGGATATTGAAGCGGTTGCCCGTCCCAAAAAAGTGGAGAGCATCCGCCGCAATAATCCGGAAAATAAAAGCAGTAAATAACGCAGGAAAAATCATGGATAAAGAACTTGAATTGCAGATCAAGATTTTTATGGCTCAAGAGTTGGAGAAAGGAACATCTCTTTCTGACATACAAAATATGATCAATGAAAAATTTTCCCAGCACATGACTTATATGGATGTCCGGATCATGGCATCTATGCTTGATGTTGACTGGCGTGCGCTTGATCCCAATGCGAAAGCCGCAGAAGCAACTCCGGATGACGTTGCGGATGAAGCAAATTCTGCAGATGATGCCGTTCCGGAAGAAGACGGGGAGGTCCCCGGTGAAGATGCTGCTCCCCGGGAAAGCGTGGAAAACAACACCGTTGTTGAGGTGAGTCCGATTGCCCGTCCGGGAATGATGTTCTCCGGAACAGTGAAATTTGCTTCCGGTTCGACTGCCGAATGGTATGTTGACAACATGGGCAGACTGGGACTGGAAAATCTCGTCGGTGAAAAACCGGACAAGAACGATGTGGAGCTTTTTCAGGTGGAACTGGATAAGGCTCTGCGCAAGATGATGGGACGTTAACCAACTTTATAGATAAAGGAATTTGTATCATGGACGATCAACTCAAACAGCAGCTCAACTCTTTTGATGCCGCCGACCGTAAAGCAGCATTGGAAACCGTGCGTAAAAACTTTTGCGCGTTCAATATGCATTGCCACAGTTTTTACAGCTACAATGGTTATGGTTACTCCCCCAGTATGCTGGTTTCTCTTGCCAAAGAACTCAACTGGCGCGGAATCATGCTGGTCGATTTTGATGTTCTGGACGGAGTGGATGAATTTCTTGCCGCAGCAAAATATCTCGGAGTGAAAGCTGCCGCCGGAATGGAAACGCGTGTGTTTGTGCCGGAATTTGCCGACAAAGAAATCAACTCCCCCGGAGAACCCGGTATCGCTTATCATCTCGGCTGCGGATTTACTTCTTCATCGGTTCCTGTCTCTCAGCAGGCATTCGCAGCACGTTTGCGTGAAGGAGCTGCTCAACGGACCCGTACTCTGGTGGAAAAAGTCAACACTCTTCTCAGTGATACTGCAATCGATTATGACACCGTTGCCAAAGAATTCACCCCTGCGGGGAATGTGACTGAACGTCATGTCTGCTGTGCTTACCGGGTAGCCGCCGAGAAAAAATTCGCCGGTGCTGAACTTTCAGCATATTGGCAGGAAAAGATCGGCAGCTACGAGGAAAATCCGGTAAAAATGGAAGCTCTCATCCGTTCTAAAACAATGAAATCCGGGGGAGTCGGCTATGTCAAGGCTGCTCCGGAAAGTTTCCCGACTCTGGAAGAGATGAACAACTTTACCCGCGCTTGTGGAGCAACCCCCACGATTGCGTGGCTCAACGGACTTTCCGCCGGTGAAAATGATGTAGACGCTCTGCTTGATCTTCACCAGAAATATGGTGCCGGAGCGGTGACGTTGATCCCCGACCGCAACTGGAGAGCCGCAGACGAAGCAAAGAGTGCCAAGCTGGTCGCAGAACTTGACCGTTTTGTCGCCGCCTGTGCTGCTCGGAATCTGCCGCTGCTCGCCGGAACCGAGATGAATGCTCCCGGACAGCTGCTCAACGATGATTTCTCCATTCCGCAGTTGATAAAACATCTGGATGTTTTCTGTGCCGGGGTGGATGCTTTTGCAAAATAACAGTTTGAAAGAAAGAGTTAAAAATCATGTCTACTTTTGTTGGAATCGGTCTTGGTCCCATTCAGACCGGAATTTTTCTCGCCGGAGCTGCCAAAGGCGGTTTTGACCGGATCGTTATTGCTGAGGTTAATGAAAAGCTCAAAGCCGCAGTCAACTCCTGTCACAGTGTGACAGTCAATATCGCGGCGGATGACCGGGTTTACAGTGAAACTTATGAGAACGTTGAAGTTTACAACCCCAATGATCCGGCAGATCAGGAAAAATTGATTCAGGCGGCAGCTGAAGCCTCGGAACTGGCAACGGCTCTGCCGAGTGTAAAGTTTTATGCTTATTGTGCGCCGTGGCTCAAAGCTGGTTTCGCGTTGCAGCCGGAACGCCCCCGCTTCTTCTACACCGCAGAAAACAACAATCATGCGGCGGAAGAATTGGAAAAAGCAATGGGAGTCAAATTTCCCAACACCTATTACCTGAACACTGTTATCGGCAAAATGAGCGGTGTGGTTCCGGCCTCCGATGAACGTCCCGGTCTGGCTCCCGGCGCGGAAAACGGACATCTGGTGGAAGAGTTCAGTACCATTTATATTTCCAGCTGTCCGGGAATCGAGAACCGCAAAGTCCAGTCACTTTTTGTTAAAGATGACCTCTTTCCGTTTGAGGATGCAAAACTTTACGGACACAATGCTACGCATTATTTGCTGGCGACACTGGGAAAAGGCAAAGGTTGTTCAACGATGGATGAGTTGCGCGCTTATCCGGAATTGATCGAACTTGCCCGCAAGGCGTTTTTTGAAGAGTCTGGTTCTGCCCTGATCAAAAAATACGCTGCACTTGATGATGAACTTTTTACCGAAGCCGGTTTCAAAGCCTATGTGGACGGATTGCTCGTACGCATGACCAATCCGTTTTTGAAAGATGCTATTGACCGGATCACCCGCGATCCGGAGCGCAAACTTTCCTGGGATGACCGTGCGATCGGTACCATGCGGCTGATTATGGGGCAGGGGATCACGCCTGCATCATTTGCAGTCGGTGCCCGTGCGGCAGCCTTGGAGTGGGCGGATGGAGCCGACGTCAAAGCGAAACTTGCCGGATTGTGGCCGCAGCCATGGGGCGCGGAACACGATGCGCTTTGTGCGCTGCTTGGGTTCTGAAAAATATTTTCAGGCATACATCGGACTCCCACTCAATTACGGGTGGGAGTTCTTTCTGTATCTAATGCAAGCCGGGATCAAAACGACTTAAAATCCATGGTTTTTTACAATCAGGTATTGATTTAACTGCATACGTGTGGTATTTTAATAGAAATGAAAAAATCAGGTGTATATTATGTTAAAAAACGGCTTCGACAGTGAAAAGTATTTATCCGAACAGTCTGCGGCTATTTTGGAGCGTGCGGGGAAGTTCGGTGATAAATTGTATTTGGAATTCGGCGGTAAACTGATTTGCGATTTTCATGCCGCCAGAGTTCTGCCGGGTTTTGATCCGGATGCAAAAATCAAATTGCTTCAGCGTTTGAAAGACAAGGTGGATATCATCATCTGTATTTATGCCGGTGCCATTGAAGAGAAGAAAATGCGCGCCGATTTCGGTCTTTCCTACGATGCTGACACCATGCGTACCATTGATGATCTGCGCGATTGGGGGTTGGATGTAAAAGCTGTTGTCGTTACCCGTTACCGCGACCAACCGTCAGTAAAAGGTTTTATCAACCGTCTTTCCCGGCGCGGGATTAAAGTTTACACCCACCGTCCGATAGAGGGATATCCGACTGATGTGGAAACCATTGTCAGTGAACGCGGTTACGGTGCGAACGAATATATTGAAACTGATCGTCCAATCGTTGTGGTCACAGGGCCGGGACCAAATTCCGGTAAAATGGGAACCTGTCTTTCGCAGGTCTATCATGATTTTCAAAGAGGTATAAAAGCCGGATATGCCAAGTTTGAAACTTTTCCGGTCTGGAATCTGCCATTGAAACATCCCGTCAATGTAGCGTATGAAGCTGCGACTGCGGATTTGGGCGACATCAATATGGTAGACTCGTTCCATTTGGAAGCGAAGGGAGAAACTGCTGTAAACTACAATCGTGATATTGAAATATTTCCGGTCGTCCGCCGGATCTGCGCCCGCATAATGGAGCCGGAACAACTCTACGTTTCTCCGACTGACATGGGTGTGAACCGTATCGGTTTTGCCATTACAGATGATAAGGCGTGTCAGGACGCATCCCGGCAGGAGATAATCCGCCGCCACTTCCGTGCAATGCGCAACTATGCAGAGGGTGAAGTCGAAGCATGTGTTCCGGAACGCATCAAGCTGCTGATGGATGAACAGGGGATAACGGAGATGGATCGTCCGGTCGTTGCTCCGGCCCGTGCCGCTGCAGCTGAAGCGATGAATAATCCGGAAAAATACGGTCATGACAATATATTTTGCGGAGCTGCTATTGAGTTGTCTGACGGCAAAATCATCACCGGCAAAAATACTCCGCTGCTTCATGCCGCATCCAGTTGTATTATCAATGCTATAAAATATCTTGCCGGTTTGCCCGGTGATCTGCATTTACTTTCCCCGCAGGTTATTGAATCCGTCGGCAAACTCAAACATGATGTTTTTGCAGAAAAACAGATATCTCTGGCATTGAGTGAAACGTTGACCGCCTTGAGTGTCAGCACCCCTTCCAATCCCGCAGCGGCACTGGCACTGGCACAGTTGGATAAACTGCGCGGATGTGAAATGCACATCAGCCATATTCCGCCGATCGGTGATGAAACCGGTTTGCGCAAACTCGGCATCAATTTGACCAGTGAACCGGTATTCACCAGCCGGAATCTTTTTATGGAACAATAACCCAATTCAAAAAGGTAATTTTTATTATGAATAAAATCAGAGTTGCTGTATTCGGAGCCTCCGGTTATGCCGGAGAAGAGCTGCTGCGTCTGCTGTTGCGTCACAACCGGGCGGAGATCGCGGCGATCACTTCCCGTAAAAATGCCGGAGAACCGGTTTCAACTGTTTTTCCGCGTTTTACCGGTCTGCCATTGAATTTTGTCGCGCCTGATGAAGCAATGAAAAATTGTGATTTTGATGCTGCTATTCTGGCATTGCCGCATGGTTTGGCGACTGAATTTGCGGTTCCGCTGTTAAAAAAAGGGGTGAAAGTTTTTGATATTTCTGCAGATTTCCGCTTGAAAAGCACTGCGAAATACGAGGAATACTACAAAACTCCGCATCCTGCTCCGGAATTGCTTGCCAAAGCTGTCTATGGTCAACCGGAAACCCACCGGGAAGAGTTGAAGAGTGCCGATCTGGTCGCCTGTGCCGGGTGTTATCCGACCAGCAGTATTCTGCCGACGGTTCCGTTGTTGAAAAGCAAACTGGTCTCTCCTGAAGGTATTGTTGTTGCCAGCTGCTCCGGTTGTACCGGTGCCGGACGCAAAGTTGATCTGCCCTATATCTTCCCGGAATGCAATGAAAGTATCCGTGCTTATTCCCCTGTCGGGCACCGGCATTTGCCGGAAATCGAGCAGGAAATGGCATTGGCCGCAGGTGTTCCTGAAGTTAAAATCAACTTTATTCCCCATCTGGCTCCGATGAATCGTGGAATCAACTCCACTATTCTGCTCAATGCGATGCCCGGATGCACACTGGAAAAAGTTGGAGAAGTACTGGAAGCGGCTTACGGTAAAGAACAGTTTGTCCGGGTTTTGCCTGCCAAACGTTGTGCCGATACGAAATATGTATTTATGACCAACTGTTGTGAAATCGGTTATTTCTTTGATGCACACACCAATAAAGTTATCGTCACCAGTTGCATTGATAACTTGACCAAAGGTGCCGCCGGTCAGGCGATACAGTGCATGAATATCCGTTTCGGCATCGATGAGGCAACCGGATTGCTCTGATGGCAGAAGTCAGGATAATCAGAAGCTTTTCTGCAGATATGCTTGTCCGCATCGCCGGACTTTATATATCAGCAAAATGGCTGACGCCGGGAGATGATACATCATTTCTGCTCCCGGCGTTGCGCGGTTCCTGCTTGGTTGCCGGAGCGTTTGATGAGGAAAACAATATCATCGGGATCGCCAGAGTGCTTTCTGATGGATGTTCTGACGCATATATCCAAGATGTGGTCGTCTCTCCGGAATTCCGGGGGCAGGGGATCGGAGGGCAGTTGCTGAAAATCCTGACAGCAGAATTGAAAAAGATGGGAGTTGACTGGATCGGATTGGTCGGAGAACCGGGAACGGAAAAATTCTACAGTCGCCAGGGATGGCAGGCAAAGAAAGGTTTTACTCTTTGGCAGCTGGAGAATCTGTAATTTTTTACATTCGGTCATTTGAAATCATCTCAAAACAGAATTATAGTATAAGGTGTTCAAGACCGGATACTTGGTGCCTGTAAAATTTTCTCCTCTTCATAATTACTCCTCATGGGCATCCTGTTCCGGTCTTGAGCTTTTTCATTACAGGAAAGATATTATGCAAAACAAGTCGCTTGTACTCATTGATGCTTACAGTCAGATATTCCGTTCTTATTATGCTATTCGTAAACTGACCAACCGTCGCGGAGAACCGATCAATGCGGCATTCGTTTTTACAAAGCTTCTGCTTCTGCTTGATAAGAAATATCCATCCGATTATGGAGCAATGCTTTTCGACTGCGGAAAAGTAGCATCCCGTTTAACGTTGAATCCGGAATATAAAGCAAACCGTCCGCCCATGCCGGATGATTTGCACCGGCAAATTCCGCTGATACGTAAAATATCTGAAGCATTCGGCTGGCAGTTGCTCCAGCATGAAGAATTTGAGGCAGATGATCTCATCGGCGGAATGGCAAAAAAGCATACAGATTTTCAGGTCAGTATAGTCAGCAGTGACAAAGATCTTTCCCAGTTGATCAACGACAGGATCATTATGCTGATTCCGGTCTCCGGAGGATTTGAACCGCGAACCGTAAAAGACGTTACAGCAAAATTCGGAGTTGCTCCGGAAGAGATCGTTGATTATCTGTCATTGATCGGAGATTCTGCAGACAATATTCCCGGAGTTCCCGGGATCGGTCCGAAAAGCGCAGCAGAGATAATCCACTCATTTGGAAAAATTGAGCAATGGATCGATCATCCGGAAAAATTACCGGCAGATAATAAACATGTAAAAAAACTGTTGCCGGCGTTGGAAATATTGCAGAAGAACCGGCAGTTGATCCGGCTTAAAACTGAATTGCCGGACAAGTTGAATACATCGATGCCTCCAGAAAGAAAAGCTCCGGATTGGGAGCTTATAAGAGAAATATGTGTAGATAATTCATTCAAGAGCATTCTGAAAGATATTCCGGAACCGGCAGCAGAAATGCCTGCTTTTGAAGAGGAAGATGACCTCTTCGCTTTTGCGGCTGCGGCTGCAAAAAAGGATGTTATAACGCCGGAAACAGAAAAAAAAGAGATACAAGGTGAACTTTTTTGATTGAAAAATCAGAGTTTATGTGGTATATTAGATGCTAACACTGTATATTTAACCTTAAATTTTTGTTTGGGGGAAATCCGGAAATATGATTAAACCGGTAAATGAATTATCGCAGTCAGAGCTTGCTGCTCTCAAGATGGAATTGGAAGCCGAGTATTCGAAATATGTCGGCAAAAATTTGGCACTCAATATGGCGCGCGGCAAACCCGCCGGGTCATTGCTTGACCATAACATGTCCGTATTGGAAACATTGGATGATCCTTTTGCAGCTGATGGTACGGATGCCAGAAACTATGGTATTCTGGAAGGATTGCCGGAAATGCGCAAATTTTTCGGTGATGTCCTTGATATTGATCCGGAGTGCATCATTGTTGGCGGCAACTCAAGTTTGACTTTGATGTATGATTCGATCGTCCGTTTGATGATGTTTGGTACCGGAGGATACCCGGCATGGCGTACACTGCCGAAATTGAAATTCCTCTGTCCGAGTCCCGGATACGACCGTCATTTTGCGATCACGCAGGAGTTCGGGATCGAAATGATCACTGTCCCGATGACGGAAAATGGTCCGGATATGGATGTGGTTGAAAAACTTGCTGCTGAAGATGACGCAATCAAAGGTATTTGGTGTGTGCCTCTTTACAGCAACCCGCAGGGAATTTGTTACAGTGATGAAACGGTTGCCCGTCTCGGACGGATGAAAACGGCGGCTCCTGACTTTAAGATTTTCTGGGACAACGCTTATGGCGTGCACCATATTTATGGAGAGGTAAAACTGGCAAATATTTTTGATGCCTGCAATGCCGGCGGCAATCCAGACCGGGTGTACTACTTCTTCTCCACCAGTAAAATCACATTTCCCGGAGCAGGGGTGGCGATGATGGCTGCCTCTGCAGCGGAGCGTAAAGAGATCCTCAAACGCATGGGCATCCAGACTATCGGCAGCGATAAACTCAACCAGTTGCGTACGCTGCGTGTGTTGAAAGATGCCGCCACGTTGAAAAAACATATGGCTGAGTTGGCGGATATTCTCCGGCCAAAATTTGATATTGTGCTTGAAACTTTGGATGCTGAGTTACGTGCTGGCGGCTATGCCAGTTGGATAACGCCGCGCGGCGGATATTTCGTTTCACTGGATACTATGCCTGGATGCGCAAAAAAGACGTTGGAGCTGGCGAAGAATGCCGGTGTTACCATGACCGGGGCAGGGGCAACATTCCCATATAAACGTGATCCGGCGGATTCCAATATCCGTATAGCACCTACTTATCCGACAGATGATGAGCTGCAGACCGCGATGAAACTCTTCTGTGTCTGTGTCAAATTGGTGGCAGTAAAAAAACTTTGCGGAGAATTTTAATCGGAATTGATTCCGGGAAAGATGTTGAAAGAAATGGTTTTTCCGACAGTAGAAAATTCATCTCTGATCGCAGTTGATTTGCAGGAGCGGTTGATGCCCGCAATGAGCAACGGAGAGTCTATTCTCGCCCGGGCAGCGATCATGGTGCGCGGTGCTGCGGAGCTCGGAATGGATGTTATCGTTACGGAGCAGTACCCGAAAGGTTTGGGGAAT
The DNA here is from genome assembly GCA_015061525.1 of Lentisphaerota bacterium. GTDB lineage: Bacteria > Verrucomicrobiota > Lentisphaeria > Victivallales > Victivallaceae > UBA1784. The sequence continues at coordinate 89,542 of SUWK01000001.1, read as the reverse complement.
ACCGTTCCGGTGATTTCCACGTGGCTGCCGGATGATACACCGGTATGCGAAAAAACCTCCTTTTCCATCTTTCAAAGTGAAACGTTTATGACGGCACTCGCATCGCGCAAGCGTCAGGTGCTGATATTTATTGGAGTAGAAATGCATGTTTGTCTGCTCCAGAGTGTACTTGATGCCCGCAATGCCGGGTATGAGGTGATCGTGGTTGCCGATGCTGTCGGAGCCCGCTGTGATCGGGATAAAGATTTGGCATTGGCAACAGCCAGACAGGCGGGGGCCGCTGTTCTCAGCAGTGAAGCAGTGCTTTTTATGTTGTTGAGAGATGCGAAAAATCCTCATTTCAAGATAGTTTCCAGCCTGATCAAGTAATAAAGGACTGCATTATGGCAATTTTCAGTAAAGGCAGATATTCGACATTGAAGAGCGGGGGGAAACGCAAAATGGTGATCCCCGATGGTTCCTGGGTAAAATGCAAACAATGTGGTCAGACTCTCTATACCGAGCGCTTGACAGACAATTTGCAGGTCTGCTGGTGTTGCGGATTCCACATGACGATGCCGCTGAAGGAGCGTATTGCCCTGCTTACTGACAAAGATTCTTTTGCTGAAGAGAATGCCGGATTGGAGTCTGTTGACCGTTTAGGTTTTACTGATTCCAAAAGTTACGTGGCGCGCTTGGAGGAAAACAAAGCAAAATCCGGAATGAACGATGCCATTTGTTGCGGTCATGCGACCTTGAATCAGATACCGTTCTCTCTCGGAGTAATGGATTTCAGTTTCATGGGAGCCTCTATGGGATCGGTCATGGGCGAAAAAATTACCCGTTTGATCGAAGGCGCAACGCAACGCGAGGAAACTGCTGTGCTGATTACTGCTTCCGGCGGGGCTCGAATGCAGGAAGGTATTCTCAGCTTGATGCAGATGGCAAAAACCAGTGGCGCGCTTGCCAGACATCGGGAAAAACGTTTGGGCTATATTGTGATAATGACCAACCCGACTTACGGTGGAGTCTCTGCCAGTTTTGCTACGCTCGGAGATGTTATTCTGGCTGAACCCGGAGCTATGATCGGTTTTGCCGGTCCGCGAGTGGTTCAGGAAACCACCAAGTCAGTTTTGCCGGAAGGATTCCAGACAGCGGAGTTCCTTTTGGCCCACGGTTTGATCGACCGGGTGGTCGAACGGAAAAATTTACGAAAAGAATTAGCATTTTTGCTTGACATTTTCAAGAAGAAGATATAAATTATATAATGCCGTGAGACGGACCTCGTGTGTTGTCTGAAACGCCAACCGGGTCAGGTGGGGAACCAAGCAGCCCTACGTGATTTCTGACAGGCCATGGGTAATCTGTTTCACGGCGTTTTTTCTTTTTTTTCAACAGAAAGGAGCCAGCCGGTATGTGCGCATTGCGAATCGACGGGCGCGCCTGTGACGAATTGCGGCCCATCACTCTGGAAACAGATTATTTAACCCATCCGTTGTCATCTGTATTTATTTCCTGCGGCAAAACCCGGGTTTTGACTGCAGTTTCTTATGAAGATAAAGTTCCCTCGTGGATGAAAAATCAGAAAGTCGCCGGAGGTTGGGTCACTTGTGAATACGGAATGATCCCCTCTGCAACCACAGAACGCTGCCGCAGAGAGGCTGCTGCCGGAAAGCAAAGCGGCAGAACAGTGGAAATCCAGCGGCTCATCGGCAGATCGTTGCGGATGGCGGTGGATCTTGAACAGCTTGGAGAGCGGACATTTTATCTGGATTGCGATGTCATAAATGCTGATGGCGGAACCCGCTGTGCCAGTATTTCCGGAGCAGCTTTGGCTTTGGCTGTCGGCTGTAAGCGGATTTTTCCGGCAAATACCAATCCCTTCAAAGAGCTGATTGCAGCAGTGAGTGTCGGAATCATTGATGGGGTTCCGATGTTGGATCTCTGTTACGAAGAAGATTCCAATGCCGAAGTAGATATGAACGTGGTGATGACCGAATCCGGTAAATTGGTTGAAGTGCAGGGAACTGCAGAAGGGGCACCTTTTTCGCGCAGCAAATTGAATGAATTGATCGACCTTGCTGAATGCGGGTTAAAACAGATATTCTCTTATCAACGGGAAATATTGGAGAAAATTCAATGAGCGAATATCAGGTCATTGCCCGCAAATGGCGTCCTCAAAGTTTTGCCGACGTTGTTGGTCAGCAGCACGTTGTTCGGACATTACGGAATGCTATCAACAGCGGCAGAATTGCTCATGCATATCTTTTTGTTGGTCCCCGCGGAATCGGCAAAACCACTTTGGCTCGTATTTTTGCCAAGGCGTTGAATTGTGAACACCCGGAAAATGGGGAACCATGCTGTAAATGTTCCAGCTGTTTGGAACTGGCGGCAGATAAAAGTCTGGATGTGCTTGAAATAGATGCTGCCAGCCGCAATTCTACCGGCGACATGCGGGAACTTGCTGAAAATGCGCTCACCCGTCCGGTAAATGGTAAACACAAAATTTATATCATTGACGAAGTCCACATGCTCAGCAAAGCTGCATGGAACGTGTTGCTTAAAACTGTGGAAGAACCTCCGGCGCATGTGAAATTTATTTTTGCTACAACAGAAGTGCATCAGGTTCTGCCGACGATCATCTCCCGCTGCCAACGTTTTGATCTGATGCCGATTCCCACCAGGCTGATTGCTGAACGGCTGCAGCTGATTGCTGATACGGAACATGTCGCAATCAATCCGGCAGCAATCAATGCGATTGCCCGTGCCGCCGAAGGCGGTATGCGCGATGCTCAGTCGCTTCTGGATCAGATGATTGCTTTTTTTGCAGCAGGGGATGGTTCTCAAATCACAGAAGAACAGGTTTTGTCTCTTTTTGGTTTGACTGATCGTGGCGATTTGAATATGATCTTAAAAGCGGTTTTGTTAAATAATCCGGCTGAAGTAATCACCCGCATTGCCAGACTTGCCAGACGGGGAAAAAATCTTGAAACACTATTCGACGACTTGCTTTATGCTTTGCGTGCCATTCAGTTGTGTACTATTTTGGCAGATCCGTCGGAAATGCTTGACGAATCGGCTGAAGCGATCGCAGATTACCGTTCTTTGGCGCAGCTTGCTCCCCGGGATACGATTGCTGTCTTATTGGAAAATGTCGCTCCGGTAGGCAGAATTTTGCATGATGCACTGAATAAGCAGGTTTATTTGGAAACAGTATTGCTGAAAGCGATGAGAGAAGCTCATGCGGTAAGGATCGGAGATATTCTTGCCCGCTTGAATCAATTGCGTTCCGCTGGAGAATTGACATTTCTTGACAAATTGCCGGTTGTGGAGAAAAATATTTTCGCAGCTGCTGCCCCAACTGCGGTTGCGGTTGAGAGAAAAACAGAGCAACTACCGGATATCCAAACGGCGGTTGAAGAAAAAACAGAGCAACTACCGGATATCCAAACGGCGGTTGAAGAAAAAACAGAGCAACTACCGGATATCCAAACGGCGGTTGAAGAAAAAACAGAGCAGGTATCAGTTCCGGTTGAAGTGAAATCTGTCGTTGAAGGCACTGCCGAAGATGTGTCACCGATTTTAGGGAATGAACAGAAAAATATTGACATTCCTGAAAAGCAACCGGGCACGCAGGAAGATTCTGACAGCTGTATTGTCGCAGAACAAACTGTATGTGCAGTTCAGGTTGAGGAACAAAGTGAAGTTGCAAAAACGATTGAAGAATCAGAATCCAACAGCTGTGATGGGGCAGGGGAGGCAATTGAAGATGTTGTTCCGGATACCGAAGCCCATGCAGATGAGATGAAGAATGAGATCGATGATACAGCAGATCAAACCATTCAAAAAACAGATGCCGTTGAAGAATCAGCGGCAGAGGATGATATCGGTTTAACTGCTGAAAGTGATTTGGCTGAAGATGAATTTGATGTTGATGTCAGAAATTTCTCAAAAGGGGAATGCGAGATTTTTGATCTTTTGTCAAACAATCAAAAGCAGACCTCCAAAGACTCATTCGTTCCGGACAAACTGCAGCGCAGTATTGCGAATGACTCGCCCCAGGATTTGATCAATGTGGCAAAAGACAATCCGGTTGTGGAAGAAACGTTGGATCTTTTCAGCGGTACAGTAATCGATATCCACCGTTGAATCGCATTTCAAATCAAAAATTTTCATCAGACAATTGCGTTTCTGCAATTGGGGCAGGGGATGGACGCAAAGAGTTGTTTTCGAACTCCATCACAACCGGCTTATGATGAAACGGGGTTCTTTTCGATCTGCCTTTTGCCACGAGCGGATAACGATGTACAATGCCATCAAAAATCCGTAAATAGCAAGCAGGTGAATTGCATCTTTCAAAACAAGCGTCAAATTGAGAAACGGCATTGCATACTTACATTAATCGAAAACATGCCGATTGGATTTCTGCAACGCAGGGACGTCCCGCACCATCACACGGTGGATTGGGAGTCATTTCCCTTGTGACTCCATGGAAGAACGTTGAAGTGCTGCCATCGATTTTGATTGTACCATCATCATTCAACGTAACAACGGCACTGAGCGGAGCCTCAAAAATCGCTTGATGGTCTGCCAGATCATAGGCTTTACACAACTCTTCCGGAAAAAAGGTGTGCGGATGGCTGAGCCAGTCGAAACTGGCTGAATTGACATCAAAATAAGCAACGTTGTCCAAAATACGGATATTATCGCGATGATGATGACCGTTACAGGAAAGAATCACTTTTCTGCCAGTGGCATTGGCATTGCGGATGATTTCCCTTATTTGCGGCTGGTTGGCAACGCCGCTGCCGCCAAGTTTATGCCGCTCCAAAGAAGCGTGGCTGAATAAGATGCATTGTCCGGGAGCAGTGTCAATCGCATTTTCCAAAAACTTAATTTGCTCTTGCGGCATGGTTTCCCGGGTATGGGGAAAATCAAAGTAATTGCGATATTGGAAATGAACCTCTCCGCCTTTGAAACCATAGTAATTGGTATCAAGGACAATAAAACGGAATCCATTGACATCAAAGAAATAATATTCATGGGGCATATGGTATGCTTCAAGGACATCTTCCAATGCGGCTCCATCGGTATCATGATTGCCCATAACATGGTAAAGTTTTACCGGATAATTATTCATTTCGTCCAGAATTTCTGTGAATTTGCCGATACAGTGATTAAAGTCCCCCAGACTGACTGCAAAATCAACTTTTTCATCAACTGCTCTTTTCATTATGGCGGCAAGTTTGTTGCGCGCATCGGTATAAAATACTCCGGGATAGTGATGAAGATCAGCGAATACCAGAAATTTTACCTGACTCATTATAAGCACTCCTTTTGAATTATATTCTTTACTTTTAATTAATATAGCACTTGCAAAAGCAATTACAATAATGCCTGTAATAAATATGCAAATATATACGTTGTTTATGCAAAAAAGTCTATAATTTGCTATTATGATTTGCTTTTAAGTGCAAGGGAGTGTATAGTTAGTTTTCAGCATGCAAAAAGCACAAAAAAGGATGAATGAAAAATGAAACGAAAAGTTGCAGTTTTTGGCGCTACCGGCGAAATCGGCGGCAGAATCGCATTTCTGGCGGCAAAATCCGGACATGAGGTAGTCGGAATCACCCGGGGAAACCGGAATTTTGAATGGGATCAGCAAGGTATCAAATTTATTACCGGAGATAAATTTGATGAGAAATTTTTAGCAGAGTTGGCAGCAGAATATAAATTTGATGTCATAATAGATTCTGTTCCTAAAATCGAAAATGTTGATCTGTACGAAAAGTATTTTCCTGAAGTAGAAAATGTGTTTTTCTGCGGTTCCACCGGAACGTTTGTACCTTTGCAGTATTTCCCGGCTGATGAGAAACATCCGTGGCAGGAAGAAACGCCGTTCAACTTCTACAATCAGTGCGTTCGTGACAAATACGCTCTGGAGCGCTGTGCCGCCGGCAAATTTCCCGTAACTATTTTCCGGCCGACCAATATTATCGGCGAGGGCAGGGTGCCTCTGGAATTATGGGGCGGCAGAAATATTGAATTTTTCCGTAAGCTTAAAGCCGGAGAACCGGTTTATATCACGCAATGTGAAGATATCATGCTGCAGTCCGGATACAACTGGGATCTGGCATCGGCATTCGTTCTCGCGCTGGATCACCCGGAAAAAGTTCGTGGTGAAATTTTCATTATCTCCTGCAAACGGGCAATCACACTTGGAACATATCTGCAAACAGCAATGGATTATTTCAACAGCAGTTCAGAGATAATCAAAGTTCCTCTGGATAAACTGGTGGAAACTTACCCGGATGTAAAGATCCGTCATGGAATGGATTTTCTGCTTTGTCACATGAATCTGGATATATCCAAAGCCGAAAAGATTCTGGGATACGCTCCGACAAAAACAGCTCAGGAAGGATTGATTGCAGCTCTGCGTTGGTGTGAAGAATCCGGCAGATTGTAAAAAAATTATTTTTATTGAATGATTGTTACGGCGCAGCTCCATGTTGTCCGCAATCACTCCAACTGTCATGAGCGATGAAAGAGAATGATTGGCTGAAGAGTGCGCAGTAACATTTCTGAAAATTTTTAACGCATGGGAACCAATAATATTCCGTGCGTTTTTTTATTATCCATTCATCACAGGTATTGCAAACCCCGTTTCTGACCATTTTGTAAACGTCGCATAATGTACGTTATGTTAAGTTGAATTGTCTTGCAAAGAACCCAATAAACTTTGTAATCAATTGCAAATAAATCAGTTGTGTTTTTATTAAAACTGATTGTAAATAACTTGATAACAATTGCAAATAAAATTCGATCAATATCGGAAACATTTTTCAAAAAACTTTGATTCCGGGGTTGTTTTTTGTTTTATCCGGTATATATTTTATAGCATTCAAGTGTTGCGTTTTCATGTTCAATAAATATATATACAGGAGAATGATAAATGAAAGCATTTTTTGTGTTTTCCGGGCAAGGAGCCCAATTTGCCGGAATGGGAAAAGATTTGGCAGAAAATTCAGGTGCAGCAAAGAAAATCTTTGATTCTGCCGATCAGGTTCTCGGTTACAGTTTGAGTGATATTATCTTTAATGGTCCTGACGAAAAACTTACCCAGACGGTCTATTGTCAGCCGGCAATCTACACGATGAGCTGTGCCGCATTGGAGGCATTCCGGGAAAAGTTTGATATTTCTCCCCTCGCCTGTGCCGGATTGAGTCTCGGTGAATATGGCGCTCTCTATGCCGCTGGAGCATTCGATTTTACCACGGGGCTGTCTTTGCTTGCCAAGCGCGCTGAATTAATGGATGCCGCGTGCAAAGCCACAGATGGCTCCATGGCATCAGTCATCAACGGAGATCCTGAGGTCATTAAAAACGTTTGCGCAGAATGCGGCGTGGATGTTGCCAATTTCAACAGTCCCGGACAGATCGTTATTTCAGGAAAAAAAGATTTGCTTGCACAGGCTGTAGACGCACTTAAAGCCGCCGGTATCCGGAAGGTGATCGTCCTCAACGTTGCCGGAGCTTTCCACTCCCGCTTGATGGCTTCTGCCGGAGACGCTTTGCGCCCGATTTTGGATAATACCGCATTTACCCTGCCCTCATGTCCGGTATATCACAATTTTACTGCAGCTCCTGCTGAAAATATTGCGGATCTGCGTGCCAATCTTGCCTCGCAGGTGGCTGGTTCCGTTCGTTGGGAAGAATGTGTGCGTGCCATGGCCGCTCTCGGTGCAGATACCATGATTGAATTTGGCCCTGGTAACGTTCTTACCAAACTCTGCTCACGTACCCTGCCCGATATAAAAACGGTTAATATCGGTACTTTTGAGACAATCAGCAACTTTTCAGAAGGAGAATAATGATATGGCAGACTTCAATTTTAAAAAACTTTCCCTTATTGTCGCCGGTGGTTCAATCGTCATCGCCGGTGGAATCATCGGTTCATCTGCAATGCTCAGCCGTTCTTCGGTCAGTCTTAAAACCAAAACTGTAAGTACAATGGCAACCGAAAAGACCATCACAGTAAAAGGTGTTGCAGAAAAGCAGATCGTTTCAGATCTCGGAGCGATGGAAGTTGAAATATTCTGTAATGCCAAAGAAATTCCCGCTGGTTATGCGCAAATCAATGAACAGAATAAGCTGTTCTTGAAAAAACTGACAGCCATCGGTATTGATGAAAGTAAAGTGGAAGATGTGCAGATAACCTATTTCCCGGTTTACAAAAACATTGAAGAGACGAAGGAAAAAAAGACGGTTACCCGGCAGGAGTTCCAACACTACCGCTTCAGACGCGGATGCCGGATCGTTACATCTGATGTGAAGGCATTGGCAAAAGCATCGGTAGAGCTTTACGATTTGATCGCTGCCGGCGTGGAAATTTCCATCTCTAAACCACAGTACTTCATATCTGATCCGGAACAGTACAAAATGCAGCTTATTGATTCTGCCACTGCTTCGGCATATCAGCGGGCCAATACTCTGGCCGTCAAATCCGGGGCTGAACTCGGTCCGCTGCTTGTCGCCCGTCAGGGGGTCATCCAGATTACCAGGACAGCCTCCAATGATACCAGCGATTATGGAATGTATGACACCTCATCCATCAATAAAGTTATGCGTTTGGTGGTAACTTTGGAATATTCATTGAAAAGATGAAACGTTTTCAAGCGTATTTTTGGGATTTTGACGGTACTATCGGTGATACCGAACCGGATATCCGAAACTCCTGGCTTTCGGCAATAGCAAAACTCGGCTTGCCGGAAGCCGGCTTTGACAGTATTTTTCGGGTTGGGCCATCTATTCAGGAAACCTGTGCCATGCTGTACCCTCAAATGCCGCAACCGGAACAGAATATGCTGCTGGAAACATATAAATCATTTTATGACGAGGCAACAACCTACAGTGCGGCACCCTACCCCGGAATACTTGATACGTTAAAACAGTTACGTAACGATCACAGAAAAATATACATTGTAACCAACAAACGCTTGAAACCATTGAAAAAACTGGTTGTTCAATTCGGTTTGACAGAACTCTGTCACGGAATGTTTGCCCCGGATATAATTTCTGACCTTCCACTCAACAAATCACAGATGCTGGCATTAGCTCTGCGTATTTCCGGAGTTGAACCGGAAAATGCGGTAATGATCGGAGACACTGAATTGGATATCATTGCCGGAAAAAACAATCATACAGCCGCCTGCGGTGTCACTTGGGGATATGGCAAAAAAGATATTCTCATGGAGCATCAACCGGATCATCTGATCGATCATCCCTCCGAGCTGTTGAAATGATCCCCCTGCCCTGCTGCCGAGCAGGGCATTTTTTTTGAATCTGAAAATCAGTTGGAAAAGATCGTGATTAACAATACGACTGAATTCAACAATGCATGAGTTATTATCGGTATCAGCAGATTTTTTGAAAACAGGTATACCAGCTGTAATACAACTCCGATAATAAACACCCCCGGGATCCCATAAATGAAGAAATGCAGTAATGCAAAGACCAGAGAGGTCAAAAGTACTGCGCTCCGCATTGGCATCGTATCCACTATCCAACCGTAAATGATGCGGCGGAAGACAACTTCTTCCACAACAGGTGTGATAAGGCAACTGCCGATATATATCATGATCCGGTCAGATGTTCCGGAACTGGCAATCATTGACACCAATGCCTGCTGTTCAACATGTTCAGCCCCCAGAAAATCCAACAGCAGTTTCCAAAGCGGCGACACGATCACAGTCAGCGCAACGATAGAGAGGTAACTTGCCAAAATCAGCCGTAAATCTTTTATTCCCGTTTTTGCGATACCCAGTTGTCCGGCACTACCGATACACCAGGGCAATGCCAGCAGTACCGGTAGTAAAACGCACCATCCCGGAGATAGAGATAATTTTTCAAGTAATGACGGGAGAATAAAAAAAGATATGAAAACCGCTGTCACCCGCGAGGCAGACAGCGGCAAATCCCGGCACCAGACTTTCTCCTCAAAGATCAATTGATATCTCCCTTTGATTTTCATCGAGATGACTGATGAATATCCTGATTGCAGAATCCGGAATGACATCCCCTACCCTTTCCGGCCATTCGACAAGTGCAAATGCGTTGGGATCGTTGAGAAATTCATCTACCCCGAAAGCCAACCCGGCAGCGGCAGATGAAATCCGGTAAAGATCAAGATGGTATAGCCGTTTGCCATCCGGCAGCAAATACTCTTGGGCGATGGTGTAAGTCGGGCTGGAGACAGCCTCGCCAACTCCGAGTCCACGGGCAAATCCGCGGGCGAACACTGTTTTTCCAGCACCGAGATCCCCGTTAAGAGTCAGTACCGTCCCCGGTGATAAAGTGCGCGCCAAATCAAATGCAGTTTTTTCTGTTTCTGCTTCAGAGTGAGAAATTATTTTTTTCATAAAACAAAAATTCCTGTATAACTTTTATTGAATATACCCCTGAATCAGTTTATTTGCAAGTTCGGCAATTGAAAAAAACTATTTTTGATGCTATATTATTAAAGATGACCAAAATAAACAGGGGGCAAACCTAATCATGTCAGCAATCTCCGGTATCGTTAATTTGCAGAGTCCCGGTTCGGCGATCATTGAGAAAATGGCAGCCAGCTTGGAACATCGGGGGAAACTCAAAAACATCTATTATGGGACGACTGTTTATCTGGCATGTAATAATGTGAAAACTGTCGGTGATATTTCCGGGGAATCATTTTTGCAAAGTGATGACAAGCTTTCAGCGGTCATCAGCGGTAATATTTACAATGCACATGTATTGCGCAGCAAACTTGCCGCGAACGGTCATAATTTCAAAACTCATTCTGACTCAGAACTGCTCCTGCATCTATATGAAAGTTACGGCAGAGAGTGTGTCAATCAGTTGGACGGTTCTTTTACATTTGCAGTTTACGATCAGGTGAGACACAAAGTTATTCTCGGCCGTGACCGTCTGGGGCAGAAGCCGCTGTTATATTTTATGGATGGTAAAACGCTGGTTTTTGCCAGTGAATTCGCTGCGCTGGAACAATATCCGGGGTTTCCGACTGCATTAGACAAGGAATCTGTCAGTAATTTTCTCTCATTGCAATATGTTCCGCAGCCGGATACGATCTACCGCAATGTCCGTAAACTCCCTCCCGGGCATATACTGGAACTGAATCTGGATAACAACCACATATCCATACGTTGTTACTGGCAAGCTGATTTTTCCATAAAGAACAGTACTCTGAATATGGATTCTGCAACTGCAAAATTGCGGACTCTTGTTGAAAAAGCTGTTGAGAAACGTTTGGCGGCCAATGCTCCGATCGGAACCTTCCTTTCCGGAGGAGTCGATTCATGTATCATCACCGGGATCGCCGCGAAACTGCTTTATCCTGCGCCCTGTGATACATTTACTGCAGCATTTTCTACAGCGGCATATGATGAGCGGGATGCCGCTGTGCAGTCGGCAAAAATAATAAACGGTGTCACCGGCGGCAACCTGCGTCATCATCAACGGGAGATCAAAGCGGATGACTTTTCAGTTGCAGAAATGCTTTCGCGGCACTTCGGAGAACCATTTGCCGATGCATCCTCCATTCCGCTTTATCTGTTGAGTAAATTTGCCAAAGAAAAAATTTCTGTTGCACTTTGCGGTGATGGTGCCGATGAGATTTTTGCCGGATATGAGAGATATCTTGCCATGCGTTACGCTGAAAAGATCTACTGGATCCCGCGCAGTGCCAGAAAATTGATATTCAATGGGATCGCCTCGCTTTTTTCCGAACACGGAGAACGCAGTAAATCCGGCAGGATAAGACGGTTGATGAAGTTGTTCGCTTCTCCGGAAAAGGTCGGATATTTCAATTTGCTTGACCGTTGTCCGGCGCATGTAAAAAAGGAGCTTTTCGGACCGCAGCTGTCAGAGGTGATTGACTACGATTCTTCGCAGTGCTTTACCTCTCTTGAGTGGGAGCTGATTTCCAAAGACCGGGTTGAAAAACTCGGTGAACTGGATCTGCGCACCTATCTGCCAGGAGACATTCTGCCCAAAGCTGATATATCCTCGCAGGCAAACGCCCTTGAATTACGTTCTCCATTTCTGGATACCGCAGTTGTTGAATTTGCAGCCAGATTGCCGATGCACTACAAACTGTCGGCAAAACGGCGCAAGTATATTCTCTGCGCGGCATTCCCGGAATTTATCACTCCTGAGCTGCTCAACCGTCCGAAACGCGGTTTCGGTGTGCCTCTGGCGCACTGGCTGCGGAACTCATGGAAAGCTCAGGCGTGGGAAAAACTTTTCAAATCCCGCCTTACAGCTGATGGATTTATCCGTGAAGATACGTTGAAGAAATATTGGGATCTCCATCAGGAAGGCAGAGATTTCAGTTATCTGCTGTGGAACCTGGTTACTTTTGCGTTCTTTCTTGATCGGCAGAAGTGATTCAAAGTCCGCCGACAGTAGCTTGGGAAAGATCTTTTTTCCCCATGTTGAAAAAGGTGTTTTTCAATGCTTCTTTGGTTGCTTCCGGATACGATTCCCGGCATGGCACTTCTTTCGGAGCAAGCATTTTTACATGACAGTCAAGGAATGCTGCCGAAGCTGTATTGTTATGACGAAAAAATACTGCCCGGTTCTTTCCATAGTCACTGCCGGTTGCGTGGATGTGTTCCGGATTTTCCACATCACAGTAATAACAGAGATGTCCGGTGTTTTCCACCAGCATGGCCGTAATTGATGGAGAGGAAAAACTTCCGGTCTTGATCCCCTGACAGACACCGGTCGATGCGATCAGATAGTTCAATCCGTAGTTGGTTGTAATATCTTCGGAAACAGTTTCCGCCGGACAGAACAGCACCTCTGCCGGACGGGTTGAAGCATTTTCATGGTTAAGATAATGTTTGACCATACCATTCAACCATTCTTTGGGAGAAACCACCCCCTGACCGCCGAGATTATCCATACTGGGCAGATAGTCATCGTTGTCATCTGCGTAAAAACGGTATATTTGAGCGAGTTGTTTTTCATTGGACAGACAACTTGCTCCCCTGCCCCGCTCCCGGGCAGAATTCAATGCCGGCAGCAGTATTGCCGCCAAAATCGCGATGATGGCAACAACGACCAGCAGCTCGATCAAGGTAAATGAGTGTGCGGGGGACAAGGAAAACTTTTTTTCACGGGAAAAAAAGTTTTCCCTTTCCCCCGCGCCCCCTTTCTCTTTCAAAAAAAGCGGGATACTTTTTGATGATAAATCATGCTCCGCCGTACGGAAAAATTTTTGCGCGAAAAGATGCAATGATGAGACTGCACTGCTTACCAATAGCTCGATCAGTGTGAACGCTGATCGAATGAAGCACGGCTCCGCCGTGTGAAGCGCAGCGTTGCTGCATGAAGCGTTTGCCTGCGGCAAACATGAAGCACTTGCTTTGCAAGTATGATGCGGCGTATTTTTGTGCGCGGCACTCTCCGTATGTTTCCGTACATATCCGTACATATCCGTACAAATAAAGCGTTTGAAAAAATCACGGCAGAGTTGTGAGGTGACGACCAGCAGCTCAATAAGAGTAAATGCCGACCGTTTGGAGACAGTGCTTTTAAAATGACGTGCCAATGAAAAATTTTCAGGGTAAAACATTGGTATACTCCGGTAAAAAATGTATCTTCATGATACAAAAAAGTAAATAACAATAAATAAAGATTCCCGGAGATAATGCTTCTGCATTGCCAAATCAAACTTCTGTCTGAAGCGGGACAATTTCATAATATACCACTGCAGAAATAAAAAATCAAGCAGATATTTTTCAGGACAGCAGATTTTTTATCTCAGTAACAGTCATCAGCAAAAGTTTACCGATCGTATAGTCTGTGACACCGACAATAATATTATCACAATGATTGAATGGCAGCAAAATGCGTTTTGCATCCGCTTGAGCAACTGCGACAGCCATAGCAGGAGTTATTTCTCCGCAGAGTGAATCAGCGATAACGATACCGACCGGTCCAATGATTACGTTTGCTTTGCGGCATGCAACGATGACCGCGTTTTCCCCGGTCGCCCCGATGTCGGCACCGGCTTTGAGCATGGCTGTTGTCGCGAGCGTATTAGTCCCGACAGCAGTCAACGATACTTGCGGAAAGTTTTTCTTTATTTGGGATACCAGCTGCTGGCCGATTCCTCCGCCCTGCCCGTCGATAACCAGTATATTCATTGTTAAAAGTTCTCCATTTTTAACTTAAAGCCGCTTTGAGCGGACAATTTTCCGGAGCAGGTTTTCCGGCCCGGTATACTTCCAATATTTCCCGGGATATTCCAGCAAGCTCCCTGCGGACGGCCCGCCGTTCGCCTTTGATGCGGGCAATGGACATGTGATCGTATCCGGTGGTCTGATGCCGCATCCAGGCGATCACAGCAGCTTCCGCACGGGATGCCAGCGGAATACGTTCCGTCCTTGCCACCGTACCGCTGCCGACCGGAACCGCCTGATCCGTCACCGCATCGGCAAGATCCCATGCCAATTCCTCGTAACACGGAGCAAAATTCAAAAAATCCACCACTGCCTGACGGAACTCAACGACATAGGCATCCTGTTTGGCGATCCTCGCCTGCCGGGCAAGTTCAAGTTTCCGCAGGTAAGCCGGATTATTCCGTTCTTCTGTCAAATCAGCTTTGACTTTTTCCACCACGGTTCCATCGCACCAGATACCGAGAGATTCTATACGGTTTTTGCGTTTGTGTACCACGCTCCAGCATTCGGCAGTACTTTTCAACCGCCTGGTCAACCCCGGATCACCGGAAGGAACAAACACCCAGCTTTCCGGAACGGTCACGGATTTGCCGTTACGGAGAAAATCCCGGGGACGGTTGGTGCGCCAGACTTGGATATCTTCTTTCATATCTCTTCAACCGTGTAAGAGCAGGAACCGATACCAAGTTTTTCTGCATAACCCAACTGCTCAAATCCCTTGAACTTTTTACCGCTTTTTGCGGCAGCGGTATAACAGGCATGATCAACAGCCACCGGATCAAGAGAAGCAAATACTCCGATATCCGGAATACATGGCGACATGCGCCGCGGTTCACAATCACAACCGCAGGTTACATCAACCGCAAAATTGATATAGATATTATTCTTTCCCCGATGTGAAGCAAGAGCGTATTCCATCAGTTTCTCCCGGAAAAGCTGTTTCCCGAAGAGCATATTTTTCAATCCGGCAAAAGAAAAGACACTGATGGCCCGGCTGGGACAAATGGAAAAACATGCTCCGCATCCCACACATTTTTCCTGATCTATCATCACTTTTTCCCCGATAGTTATCGCTTCGGCATTGCAGCGGGTCAGACACAGTTTACAGCGTTTGCATTTCCATGAACGGATCTTCGGAGTAACACTCAAATGCATTGCCATCTTGCCGCCTTTTGCAGCAAATCCCATGGAAAGCTGTTTCAATGCCCCTCCGAACCCGGCAAGGAAATGCCCTTTGAAATGCGATACGACGATCACCTGTTTTGCATTGAAAAGTTTTTCAGCGATCGCAGCGGTTGAGAAATGTTTTCCCTCCGGAATATCCACCAAACCGGCAAGTTCGCCATTTGCGCCGTCAGCAATCTCCACTGGAATGCGGGAAAAACCATGCGAAAGAGCCAGTTTTTTATGTTTTTCCGCAGAAAAACGTTCTCCGCCGTACAGTACACTGGTTTCTGAAAAACAGCAGTTGACGTTCCGGCTTTCCAGCAGATCGATCAATGGATCGTAAATTTCCGGTTTGAGGTAAGTGCGGTTGCCCCTTTCTCCGAAATGAACTTTCAGCGGTATATCACTTTCAAGCATCATGCCGGAATCATTCAGCAACCTTTCAACAACTTTTCTGCCGGCAGCTGACCGTTCTGCATTGCTGCTCTTTGGAGGCAGAGGACAAAAATAAACTGTACTTTTCATAAAAAATATCCTTATCATGATCGTTTTTCAAAATATAGTATCCTTTTGGCTCTTTTCAAGTACAAAAATGATAAACCTCCTTGAAAATGACGGATAACCACGGTATATTTACAGCAGAGTAACCCGCAAACCATAAAACATAAGGAGGATTCAATATGAGTTGGGGTCTTATTATTACAATCGCTGTCGCCGTAATCATCATTTTGTGGTGGATCAGCACCATGAATATGTTCCGCAGACTGCAGGTCGCCATTCAGGAAGCATGGAGCGGCATTGATGTGCAGCTGAAACGCAAAGCAAATATTATCCCGAATCTGGTGGATACGTTGAAAATGCAGATCGATTTTGAAACCAGAGTTCTGACTGATTTGACCGCAGCCCGCAGCGGACTGGTCAGCGGCAACCGTGCAGAGGCGATCGCAGCCAATGACAAAATCTCATCAATGCTGCCCGCAATACGGGCAACTGCGGAAAGTTATCCGGCCCTGGGAACCAATCAGTCATTTTTGAAATTGATGGAGGATATCCGCGACTGCGAAGATAAAATCACCTACGCCAGAAACCGTTATAACATGACTGTTGCCAAATTCAACGCCGAGATCATCATGTTCCCTGCCAGTATCGTATCCGGGATGATGCATCTCAAATCAGAAGAAATGTTTGAAATCTCCGCACAGGCAAGAGATGATGCCGACAATATGCGGATAAGCAAACTTTGATCCGGAGAATTTCTATGGATCAGCAATTCAACCTTTCCACACCGCTTATCGCCTCGGAAGAGGTGCGGAAAAATTTTATCAAAAGTTTCATTCTGGTCGGCATCGTGGTTGCAGCGGTGCTTGGAGCATCGTACTATCTCGGTGAATTGCTCGGTGATGTTGAGTTGGGAATGATCATCGGAGCGGTAATTGTTGCAGTGGTTTTGCCGCTGCAGATTCTTACGGCAAAGTTTATCATTCTTTCCATGGCACACGGCAGAGAGATTAATCCGGACGATTTGAGAGAACGCCGTTTGCTGCATCTGGCTCAGGGACTGGCTGTATCAGCAGGATTAAAACGGGTTCCGGATCTGTACATTCTGGAAACTCCGGTCGCCAATGCATTTGCTTCCGGTATGAGCGAAGACAGTGCCTTCATCGGGGTCACCCGGGGACTGCTTGATGAAATGGATGATCAGCAGCTTGAAGGAGTACTCGCCCATGAATTCGGTCATATCATTCATCGTGACATCATGCTTAATCAGCTGGTGGTAGGTTTGATCAGTGCACTGCTGATTATCGTCATTATCATCGAACAGCTTGGATTTGCAGAATTGATCTACGGTGGAAACAACCGTAAACGTGACCGGGATAACGGCGGCGGTGCAGCTGTTATCGTACTGCTGCTCGTAGTCATGCTTATCAGACCGCTGACGATGCTTTTCGGAGCATTGCTGCAATCGGCGATCTCCCGCCAGCGGGAATATGCTGCTGATGCAGTGGCGGTGCGTTTATGCAGTTACAACGAAGGTTTGGCAAGTGCTTTGGAAAAACTTGCCAATGACACCCGGTATTCCAAAGCAGAAGTTGAATCTCTGGGCAGCAAACAACTGGCGGCGATGTATATTCATTTTCCGGATGTCAATGAATTATTTGCCACTCATCCGCCAATTCATGAGCGTATTGCCAGATTGCGTAATATGTATTGACTCCGGAAAAACGTTTTTTTTCTTAACTTCGCCGCATTTTTGCTTGACAAGTGAAAATGCGGCGTTATATTAAATAGAGTATTGCGGGTGTAGCAAAACGGTTATGCTCCAGCTTCCCAAGCTGGCGACGCCGGTTCGACTCCGGTCACCCGCTCCATTTTTACAAAACGTTTACTCCGGGAACTGCAATGAAAACATTTTTTACAATCGCCGTTTCTCTGTTGGCTGCATTGATTCTGTCCGGATGTTTTACCGCAAAAGAAAAACTGCCGTCGGAAGATCTTGAAGTTTTTGAACAATACGCTGATCTTATCAAGGTGATCAAAGATCCGAAACTGCCTTCTAATACCGAAAAAAAATATCAGGCAGTTAAAGAGTTGATTTCCAAAGTTGACCTCCATTATACCAGAGAAACTTCCACTGTTGATAAATTGTTCCATTTTCGCGATGCAACGATTGACGGTCTGGACACGGAAACACCGACATTTACATTCCTTTATCAATTTAAAAACAAGTTTGTCCGCATTCGTTTCTTCACCTGCCGGATGTTTATAACCCGGGTGGAAATCAAAGAAAATGAATGATGCTGATTTCATGGCGGAGGCTTTGATCGAAGCAGAAAAAGCCGCCGCTGCCGGAGAAGTCCCCATCGGAGCTGTTGCCGTTGACGGTAATGGCATTATTATTGCCCGCGCTCATAACAAAGTCGAGCAGCTGCACACGGTCGCTGCCCATGCAGAGTTTGTTTTGCTTCACGAAATTGAAAAGATCACCGGTGACTGGCGGATGAGCGATTACACTTTTTATATTACCAAAGAGCCCTGCCCCATGTGTGCCGGAATGTTGATAAACTCCAGGGTAAAAAGAGTTGTGTTCGGTGCCGGAGATCCGGCTTCCGGAGGTATGGGCGGAGCATTTGATCTCAACAAAATTCCCGGTCTGCTGTGGCATTGTGAAGTGACATCCGGAGTGATGGCTGAAGAATCTCGCCTGATTATCCGCAATTTTTTCAGAAGAAGACGTTTGGAAAAGTAAAAAAGATTTGCTTTAATCACAGAATCAGGCTATATTATACAGATTGCATATTTTTTCAGAAAATCAGGAATTTATACAAATCATGGATGAACAGACAAAATCTATCGGTAAGCGACTGCATGAGATCCGGATGATCCTTGAGATCCCCGCTGCTGAAATGGCTGAATTGACCGGCATGAGTGAAGCACAATACCTTGCCCGTGAACGCGGGGAAGTGGATTGTCACTTTTCATTTCTTTACGACTGTGCAAAACGTTTCGGTGTTGACCTCAACTCCATTGTGACCGGTCAGACTCCCAAGTTGAGCAACTACACCCTCAATCGTGCAGGACATGGAGTTGCTATCGAACGCAGTCATGAATTTAAATACCATCAACTGGCGGCGGATTTCAAATCCCGTATGACCGAACCGCTTTTTGTCGTCGCCAAACCGCAACGTCCCGGACTGCCGATTCCGCGTTCCACCCATCCCGGTCAGGAATTTGATTACGTCCTTAAAGGTAAACTCAAAGTGCGTATCGGTGACAAAACCGAGATACTCGGTCCTGGCGACAGTCTTTATTACGACAGTAACATTCCGCACGGCATGGCAGCTGTTGATTGTGACGAGTGTGAGTTCCTCGCCATCCCCATTCAGGGAGAAGCAAAAAAAGCAGAGACTCCGACTCCGGTAAAAAGTACCGCTGCGATCGTCAATCCGAATGAGAAACGTTTGTGCCAGAAGTTCATGAAAGAAACTGTGGATGAAAACGGTCAGTTGGTCTCATGCAGTTTTGAATATCCGGAAAACTTCAACTTTGCCTACGATGTGGTCGATGCTCTGGCGATCAAGTTCCCGAATAAACTTGCAATGGCATGGGTCGGAAAGGATCATGTCCGAAAGGATTTCACTTTCTTTGACATCGCCCTTGAATCCTGCCGTACCGCCAATTATCTCAAACACCTGGGGATCCAAAAAGGTGACCGGGTTATGTTGGTAATGAAGCGTCACTATCAGTATTGGTTCACCGTCAATGCTCTGCACCGTATCGGAGCGATTGCGATCCCTGCCAGCAATCAGTTGCTGGTTAAAGACTTCGTTTACCGTTTTCAATCTGCCGGAGTGAAAGCCATTGTGGCTACTGCCGATGGAGATGTAACCAAATTTGTGGATGAAGCCGCGACTCAGTGTCCGGAACTGCAAACGAAGATCATTATCAATGGTCAACGTGAAAACTGGCATGACTTCAATGCGGAATATGATAAATACGGTGACACATTCTCCCGTCCGAACGATTTGCTTGCCACCGATCCGATGTTGATGTTTTTCAGCAGCGGTACAACCGGTTATCCCAAAATCGTGGAACACAGTTTTTCTTATCCGCTCGGTCATATTATGACAGCCCGTTGGTGGCAATGCACCAATCCGAACGGACTGCATTTTACGATCAGCGATACCGGCTGGGCCAAAGCGAGCTGGGGCAAGATCTACGGTCAGTGGCTCAACGAAAGTGCAGTCTTTGTCTATGACTTTGACCGTTTTGATGCAGCGGACATAATGGGACTTTTCAAAGAACATCATATTACGACATTCTGCGCTCCGCCGACGATGTACCGTTTTTTCATCAGGGAGGATCTTTCCAAGTACGATCTTTCCAGTATTGAACACGCCTGTATTGCCGGAGAAGCACTCAACCCGGAAGTGTTCCAACAGTTCTATAAGGCTACCGGCTTGAAAGTTATGGAAGGCTTCGGGCAGTCAGAAAGTCCGATCATGCTCGGCAACCTTTTCGGCATGACTCCGAAACCCGGTTCGATGGGCAAACCGACTCCGGCATTTCCGATCGAATTGGTAGATCCGGATGGTAAACCGGTCAAAGATGGTGAAGTCGGAGAGATCGTGGTCAAAACAGATCCTGACCAGATTTGCGGACTTTTCCGCGGATATTACAGAGATGAAGAAAAGACTGCGGAATCCTGGTACGACGGCATGTATCATACCGGAGACACTGCCTGGCGCGATGAAGACGGTTATTACTGGTACGTCGGCAGAACCGATGACGTGATCAAATCGTCCGGTTACCGTATCGGACCGTTTGAAATTGAAAGTGTTATCATGGAAATGCCGTATGTTCTGGAGTGCGCAGTAGTGGGTGCGCCGGATGAGATAAGAGGACAGGTCGTTGAAGCATACATCGTTCTGACCCGTGGAACAGTTGGTACCGAAGAGATGAAAAAAGATATTCAGGAGTATGTCAAAACTCATACGGCTCCTTACAAATATCCCAGGCGGATCGAATTTGTGGAATCTCTGCCTAAAACCACCAGCGGCAAAATCAAGCGTACTGATCTTCGGTTGATGGCAGCCGAAGCAGCGGCAAAGAAATAATGCTGCTGAAAAGAATACAAAAAAGTAAAAATCCTGAAGAGAGAAATTTCTTCAGGATTTTTTTATTCCAATTACTGAATATGATCAGAAGAGAAACGGCAGTCCGGGAAACTTGAAATTTTCCCGTTCCTCTTCGGTGTAAAATACTTTCATCAGAAACAACCCGTTCGCAGGAGCAGTTTCCGGTGCTTGTGTCCGGTCTTTAGCTTCCAGAATACGTGTTACATCCTCAGGAGTTGCCACCCCTGCCCCGACTGCTTCGATCATCCCCATAAGACAGCGGATCATCTTGTAAAGGAAACCGTTGCCGATAAAAGTTATACAGCAGAATTGCCCGACTTCATGTACTTCGATGCGGAAAATCGTCCGTACAGCATCTTCGATTTCCCGCCGTTCTACTACAAAGCTGGAATAATCGTGAGTTCCGACCAGTCTTTCTGCGGCAAGACGGATACGCTCCACATCAACTTTTCGCCATGGGTGCCATGCATATCTGCCGACAAACGGAGAATCTTCCCCCAGATTCAAAACATATGTATATGCTTTGCCAAAAGTATCATACCGTGAGTGGAACTCCAGAGGGACCTCTTTTATCGTATGGATCTTGATATCCGGCGGCAAACGACGGTTTAACGCCTTGAACAATCTGTCCATCGTGATAGCCGGTTGTTCCGGTACCAGAAAGCTGGCTGCGAAATTCTGGGCATGTACTCCGGCATCTGTACGGCTGCTGCCGATAAGATGGATCGGTTGTTTATCATACAATTTGGTCAATTGTTCCTGAATTACCTGCTGCACAGCAAGACAATGCGGCTGTATCTGCCAACCGCTGTAATTTCCGCCATCGTATGCAATTTCCATCAAATACCGTTTTACCGGTATATAAGGTGTCGGTTCTATACCCATGGATTCATGCCTTTTTCAATTTCAGCGCACAAATGCTTTCCACTGTTTCCATGAAACTTACAGTCGGCACAGCTGCAAACTCATCACATTCTTCATGGGTTTTGTCTGTGCGGAAATACATATCCTCCGCACCTTCAAACATCTCAAGCTGACGGAACTCCCCCGTTGTACCATTTTCTGCAGTACAAAGAACAAATACTCCCTCATCCGGGAAATTCTGCACCAGATCATCTTTCGTGATAATATCCATCACAGCTTCACCGTCATCTGCGAAATAAACTTGAATACGTTCCACGATTCCGTCTTTAATATCAGCACCGGTGATCAGGACTGAACCATTTTCCAATAACTCTTTTGCCTTTTCCGGCAGTTGATTTTTTTTCATTTTAAGTTCCCGATATGTTGATTTACGACTTTTTCCAATGCTTCATCCAAAGTAATACCGTTTTGCCCGGCAAACTCGGCCAGATAAATAAAATGCTCATAGGAAATGTTGAACATGCCGGATTTGAATTTCAGTTTGCGCCATGAAAGATCTGCTTTCTGTACCGCATCGGCATCCATTCCCCACGCTTTTAAAATCGTTCTTGCCAGCATTGCATCGCCCAACGGATTCATATGAACATTATCATTGGTCAGATACGGACCTCTGGCCGCAGGATATTTTTTCCGGTACACCCGAACCATCCGGCGCATCTCGGCCCCTGTATCAATCAGCAGACAATTTTCCAGTTTTGCCAACTCCCGCAAGACAGTGTTGTACTGATCAAGTTTCCGGTTATTGGGATAATTTTCCTGTTCTCCGATCATAGTGGAGGTCATCAGGCAAACTGTGATACCCTGTGCTTTCGCTGCTTGAATGATGTTATGAATGTTTTTCCTGTACTCTTCCAGTTTGACGCCCCGCGCCCCGTGCCAAACGTCATTGACCCCGCAGCTGACCAGCAACACTTGCGGTTTATGATCAAGGATATCTTTTTCAAGACGGGCGAGCATCTGATTGGATTTATTGCCGCTGATGCCGGCAGGGATCTTCACAGCTTCAATACCATTTACTTTCAGTCCCTGCATTACCATATTGACATAACCGGATTGCATTTTATTGCCGTAAGCGGTAATAGAATCTCCGAGGAAAGCAATACGGTCACCGTTTTTTATCAAAACTTCACCCTCAGCAACCACAGCGAAAATCAACGCCGCCAAAATAATTACTTTTTTCATAATAACAAAACCTTTATCAAACTCTTACAATAACTCTGCGGCAATATCATTCCAAAACAACAATCCGTCGGGAGTTAATATAATCCGCTCAGAAGATATTTGCAAACAGCCGGGATATTTTTTTTCCGCCATTTCCGCTTTTTTCAAACGGTTTGACCACTGATCCGCTCCCGGCACACGAGCCCATATTTCCGGCGTCCACCCATTGACCGTGCGTAAATTCACTGCAAATATCTCATTCAAACGCTCATCCGGCGAAATATGATCTTTTTCAGGTGGAACCCCTGTCAGCCACTTTTCCAGTGATTCAACCTGAATATGCCGGTCAACACCGTCAAAACCTGCAGCTGCCGGACCGTAACCGCGTAATTTTTCTCCGCGCCAGACATTCTGATTATGGCGGCACTCACCCCCCGGACGGCTGTAATTGGATATCTCATACCGGACAATACCGTAAGATGAAAGGATTTTTTCTGCAGTCAGATACATTTCACGTTCCTTTTCGTCATCTTCGGTAAACTCATCCCCCATAATGGCTGACCGCTCCGGAGTAAGCGAATAACAGGATATGTGATCTGCCCCGGAATTTGCCGCAAAATGCAAATCACGTTCCCAGTTACTCATATTTTCGTCCGGCAAAGAGTAGATCAAATCACAATTCCAATGCGGGAACTGTGCTTCTTTTACCATGGAGAGCGCTTTTTTCAACGCATATTGGGAACATTTTCTGCCGATTCTGCTGCGCAAATTTTCATCAAAACTCTGGATACCGAGACTTATGCGGGTAAAGAATGTCCGCAATAATGCGACTTTCTCTTCCGAGAGGGTTTCCGGATTTGCTTCTATAGATTTTTCACACCCCGGCTGATAAAAAAATTTTTCTTGGAGTATCCTGATAAAGCGCGCCAGCTGCTCTACTGAAAGCAAAGTCGGAGTGCCGCCTCCGATGTAAAGCGTTTTCACTTTCTCCGGGACAATACTCTGTTCCAACCGCGTCAAATAAGCATCTATATGTTCTGCTTTTACTGCTGTTTCTGAATAAAACGCACAATAACCGCATTTATTTGCGCAAAATGGGACGTGGATGTAACAATTCACTGCTTATCTGGACTCCAGCACAGTAAGGGCAGTATTTACAAAATAATCTATTCCCGGCTTGAAAACGGTTTCCGGCGGAAGAAATTTGACATTGTGCAGCGGCGGCAGATCCTCACCTGCGCCCAAACGGATAAAAACTCCATCGGGGGCATTCATCAGAAAACAGGAAAAATCCTCCGAACTCATCGCCGGTGCTTCCAGCATTTTGACTTCCAATCCGGATTTTTCTGCGGCACGGCAGGCGATCGCCACGCCGCTTTCCGGATTGATAACTGCCGGATAGTCACCACTGGTTTCAATTGTGCATGTACAACGATGAGCCGCCGCCACGGCATTGCAGATATCAACCAATGCTGCACGCAGCTCTTTGGCTGTCTCATTATCCAAACTGCGGAGCGTACCGCCGAAACAACAATTTTCCGGAATGACATTATCCATCGTTCCACCATGAATTTTGCAGATACTCAAGACCGCAGGTTTCTGCACATCGATACGGTTCGTTACCACATACTGCAATTCAGCGATCGCGGCGGCTGCCGCCAGTATCGGATTCCGGGAAAGATGCGGCATACTGCCATGACCGCCCTTCCCGCAAAACGTCACCTGATAATGCAGACAGGAACTCGCCATACATCCATGCTTGATACCGATACTGCCGACCGGCAAACCGGGCTCCACATGGAGCGCGGCCACAAAGTCCGGACGGACTTCAGCATCCAACGCTCCGGCTGCGATCAAATCACGCGCCATGGCTGTCCCCTCTTCTCCGGGTTGAAAAACCAGCCGCACCGAACCGGAAAATTCCTGACGTTTCCCGGCAAGGATCTTCGCCGCTCCGAACAAAATGGAAGTGTGGACATCATGACCGCAGGCATGCATATATCCGGAGTGAGCCGATGCGAAATCCACACCGGTACTTTCCGTTACAGCCAGCGCGTCGATATCTGCCCGTAAAGTCACATTTTTTCCCGGCGCACAACCGTCGATGAATGCAACGACATCTGTGCCGAGAAATGGTTTAAGCATCCGCACTCCGGGAATCTCCGCCAGCTTACGGCGGATCGCCTGACTGGTCTTGAATTCCCGGCCGCTGGTTTCCGGAATACGATGCAGCTCTTTCCGGAAAGAAGCAACCTCTGCGAGCAATGCTGCCATATCCATGTCAGCAGCCTTCCCTGAACACGATTTTGCCGTCAACCACTGTCAAATTGATCCTGCCCTGTACTTTCATACCATCAAACGGCGTATTGCGGGCTTTGGAGCGGAACGTATTCTTATCAACAGTGTATTTCGCCTCCGGATCAAATACGGTGATATCTGCCGGATTTCCGATGGAAAGAGAGTAGTTTTCCAATCCCAATACATCCGCCGGACCGGTGGTGAATTTGGAAATCAACTGCGGAATAGTGATGATTCCCGGCACGACCAGTTGTGTAAAACAGACCGGCAATGCCGTTTCCAAACCGATAATACCGAATGGAGCATGATCAAATTCCACAAGTTTGGCGGTCTGGGTATGAGGCGCATGATCCGTGGCAATAACAGTGATTGTACCATCGGCAATACCCTGAATCAAAGCCTGACGATCCTCTTCAGAGCGCAGCGGCGGATTCATTTTATAGTTGGTATCAAATTTTTTTACACACTCATCGGTCAAACTCAAATGGTGCGGAGTTGCTTCACCGGTAACCGGAACACCTTTGGCTCTGGCGCGCCGGAGCATGTCAACACTGTCTTTGGTGCTGACATGCTGCATATGGATCTTCCAATTGATCTGCCGGGCAAAAATAATGTTCCGGGCAATAATCAACTCTTCAGATGCTCCGGGAATACCATTCATTCCAAGCAGAACCGACCATTTTCCCTCATTCATCACTCCGCCGGAAGCAAGAGTTGTCTCTTCGCAATGGTCAAGGATCGGCAAATTGAAACTTTTTGCGTATTCAACCACATGACGCATCAAACCGTGATCCTGAATACATTTACCGTCATCGCTCAATGCGACTACTCCGGCATTTTTCAGAGAACCGATACCAGCCATCTCCTCGCCTTTACCGCCTTTGGTCATATTGCCGCAGGGCAGCACTTTGACCATGCCCTGTTCATCGGCAATACGGCGCAAATACTCAATCGCACCGGCAGTATCTGCACTGGGATTGGTATTTGGCATAGCCACGATGGAAGTAAATCCTCCGGCGGCTGCAGCAGCAGTACCGCTGGCAATCGTTTCAGCAGTGGTGTTTCCCGGCTGACGCAAATGGACATGAACATCAATAAATCCGGGAGAAAGCACTTTTCCGGTTAAGTCGATAACTTCCGGTGACTTCAATGAAGCAGCTTCGACGATCACCCCGTCGGCAACAGCAATGTCACCAATTTCATCAATATTACGTGCCGGATCGACGATCCGCGCATTTTTCAACAGTAATTCACTCATTTCCGGCACCCCGCAACTAAAAACAACACCGCCATACGCACTGCAAGACCATTGGTAACCTGTTCCAAAATAACCGAGTTGGGCCCATCTGCAACTTCTCCGGCAAGCTCGACATCACGGTTAATGGGACCGGGATGCATGATCAAAGCATCCGGTTTCATCATATCAAGTGTAGCGGCTTTGAGACCGAAGTGAGATGAATACTCCCCGATTCCCGGGAAAAATCCGTTATTCTGCCGTTCGTGCTGAATACGCAGCAAATTTACGACATCAGCATTGACTACAGCATCTTTTAAATTGTGGCACACCCGCACACCGATTTCCTCAAATTCCCGTGGAACAAGAGTTGACGGCCCGGCAACGGTGACATTGGCTCCCAGTTTAAGCAGTCCCCAGATGTTGCTGCGGGCAACCCGGCTGTGGAGAATATCGCCGATAATGGAAACATTCAATCCCTTGAAACCGCCTTTCTTTTCACGGATGGTGAAAAGGTCTAACAACCCCTGAGTCGGGTGTTCATGCGCGCCGTCTCCGGCATTGATAACTCCGCATTTCAAGCGGTCCGCAATGAAATTCTGCGCCCCGGTGGCACTGTGGCGCATAACCACGAGATCGACCTGAAGAGCTTCGATATTCTTTACAGTATCCAACAGAGTTTCGCCTTTAAGCAGACTGCTTGCCTGCGCCTGCATATTGACGATATCTGCACTCAGGCGTTGTTCGGCAAGTTCAAACGAAACCCTGGTTCTGGTACTGGGTTCCACAAAAAAATTCACCACCGTCATTCCGCGCAAAGCGGGAACTTTTTTCACCCGCCGTTCGGAAACTTTCTTGAATTCGGCGGCGGTATCGAGGATGAAAGTAATCTCCTCGGCACTCAAGTCATAAAGACCGAGCAAATCTTTTCTTTTCCACTGCATCGCTGATTTCCGTTTCTGTTATTTTATTTATTTTTGCCAATTCACATCATAGATCCCGGCTGCCACATTATCAACAGTTTCAAAATTCACAAGCACTTTGCGTTCCGCAGGCAGAGAAACTTCAAAACCGACAAAATCCGCCCGGATCGGAAACTCCGGTTCACCGCGGTCAACCAACACTGCCAGCCGGATCAACCCCGGTCTGCCGTAATCTGTCAGAGCATCCAGTGCCGCCCTGATCGTTCTGCCGGAAGACAACACATCGTCAACCAGAATAATGATCCGGTCATCCACATCAAACGGGATCACCGTTTCGTGGATCATCGGAAGCAGATTGCGTGTGCCGATATCATCCCGGTACATGGTGATATCAAGCATACCGAACTCAGTTTTTATACCGAGTTTATTCAACTCTTCATGAAGCAAACGTGCCAGCGGTACCCCCAATTGATGGATACCGACCAGCGCAAGTTCCCTGCCGGAATTTGCAAATTGATCCGCAATCTGCACGGCAAGTTCGCGGATTTTGGTCATCATCTGCTCCGCATCAAAAAGCTGCACATAAGAATTCATATTTTTTCTCCACTGAATTTATCAGTTGCTTTAATATACTGTTTTTTCATCATTCCTGCAAGACAGAAAATAAAAATATTTTTATCAATTTTCCGGCACGATCATCACTTCAGCCCCCACCGGTGCAGTGAAATACTTTTTCAAAACACTGTTGCATTCCAACAGACCAAGAGTTTCCAGCCGTCCGACTCGTCCGGTAAAATCTTCCAGTGTCTTGCCGTAATACAGATCCATCGCAGCTGTGCGCACCAGCATATCCGCAGAGTCCATTGTCCGTTTCAAATCAAAAAGTACACTGCTTCTGGCAGCTTCAAACTCGTCTTTGTTCAGACCTCGTTCTGCAAGACGCCGGATTTCTGCGTTGAGCAAATCCATTACCTGCTCTTCTGCACCGGCTGCCGTCATCGCATAGAAGCTTACAGAACCGGGATGGAATCCTGCAGAGAAACTCATTCCTACAGAATAACTCAATGCGTGTTTTTCACGCACTTCCTTGAACAGCTCCGATGCCAAACCGTTTTCAGCCTGATAAAGAATATCAAAAATATCCAGCTCATCTGAATCCGCTCTTTCCGGACCTGGCAGCATCCGCAATACAACGGTCTGCTCTCGGGACAGAGAAAAACATTTGCGCTGTACATCTTTACTGAATCCGGAAAACTCCGGAACCGTTAAAATATTTCCGCCAGCCGGCAATGCGCCGTCTATCATCATGCTCCATTTTTCAACGTCGGCTTCCGTGCAGTCTCCGCCGAACCCCAATACCCGTTTCCCGGCACAAAAACTGCGGTAAAAATCCAACAGTTTTCCCCGGTTCAGCATTGCGATATCTTCAGCTTTACCACATTTGCCGTAAGCATACGGATGCTCTCCATACATTGCCAGCAATGCCTGATCGTATGCTTTTTTTACCGGCACGAATTGACGCTCTTTGATCTGCTCCTGACAACGGATGATCTCCCGGCAGACGGCATCTTCCGGTAAGCGTGGAGCTGAAAGCACCTCTGCGATGACAGCCACAGCCTGATTCATTTTCCGTTTCGGGGCGGTAAAATTCAGCAGCAACGTATTCGCTCCGGCGGAAATTTCCAATTCCACACCGGCCTCATCCAGTTTCTGTAAAAACTGTTTTTCACTGTATCTGCCGCCGCCGGCTGTCAACGCTGCCGCCAGGATCCGGCTGACTCCATAGCTTCCGTTGTTTTCAAAAACCGCTCCGCCGGGCATCACCATAAAAAAACTGCACAGCGGCAGCTGATCATCAGGTGCAAACAACACCTGATTGCCGGATGGAACGGTAAAACTTTTCAATGGGATCGATTTTTCTTCAGTCTTTTTTACAGAACTTTTCTTTCTGCAGTGCTGATGCACACACACCCAATGAGTAAGATCAAGATATCTGGCGGCAGCCTCGCGTATCTGAACGATGCCGGTACGCTGAAGATTTTCAAGATAAATATCTCCGACTTCCGGAGAGTTGTCATATATGACCCCTCCGGCGATCTCGCCCGCAATATTTGACAGCTCACGGAAATTCCGCAGATGATCCGCATAAAGCTGACCTTTTTCGCGCTCAACAGCAGCTGCAGATATTTTTCCTCCGGCGACTTTTTCCAATTCTTTCAATAATGCCGATTGAAAACGCCCCATTTTCGCAGGTTCAGTCTTCCCGGATATCCCGGCGAATGTTGAACCACACAGAGAATAACAAAAACTGTTCACCCGTAAAGCAAGCTGTTTATCCAGCACCAGAGAACTGTTCAAAACAGAATTATCTCCGGTTCCAAGCACATTGAAAAGCAAATCAACAGCCGGAGTTTCCGCTGAACCGAACCAAGGTCCGCGGACTCCCCAGAAAATCCGTTCAGATGAATCCTGGAAAATCACTTCACTTTTTCTGGTCGACAGCGGCAGCGGATCATCCGGCAGCACCGGTTCAGCAAGAGAAGCGCGCCGCCAATCACCAACTTTATCATTGACCGCATCAAAAAGTTCTGCCGCACTCAATTCTCCGGCGACAACGAGTACGCACCTTTCCGGAGTATAACGTTTCTGATGATAATTCATCATCATATCCCTGGTGACCTGCGAAATCATTTCAGGGAAACCGATTATCGGAAAACGCATGGGGTTGGAAATGAACATCGTTTTCAAAAACTGTTTGAACAATTTCTGACCGGGATCGTCATTACCCCTCTCACACTCCCGTAATATCACCTGCTTTTCAGCTTCGAAACGGGCCTCCGGACACTCCGGAAAACGCACCATGGCACAAAGCATATCAATACCATTGCGCCAATATTCACGCGGCAGCTGCATGGTGTAGCACGTCCGGTCATAAGATGTATAAGCGTTGACATCTCCACCCAGCTGATTCACGATATCACAAACCGAACGCTCCGGGAAACCGGCACATCCCTGAAAAGCCATATGTTCCAGAAAATGCGACAATCCGCAACCGAGATACTCTCCTTCATGAATACTGCCGGTAAGTACGTGGAACTGAAACTCCACGGAACTGCCCCGCCGATGAAAATAACAGAGCCGGACACCATTGTCCAACTCTGTCATGATTGTTCTGTTCAAAATCCCCATGGGATACGACCTCTAATCTATAAACGGCAACTTATCAGATTTGCGCCGGACTTGCCGGATCACCGGTGTTTTTTCAAAAAGCACTCTTCCGGTCTGAAAATCTTCCGGTGAATCATCTTCCGATTCCCCAAGCAATCCGACTCCGATGAGCAGATAAACTACCGAACCGGCATCATCTTCCGTGTGTAATCCCCAATCCGCCAGCACCAACGATGCGACCGCACCGTATTTCTCTGCTGCAAATTCCCGGATACCATCAAGCAATTCAGCCGCAGACACGTGACGGTGAGTTCCGCATTTGGAAACCGTGAAGGTCACAGCTTCGGAAATAAAGTAGTACGCATCAACTGCAAATCGCGATTCACGGGCTTGCAGCAAGGCTACTTTACGGTCAAATTCAGATTCCATCGCACACTCTCTGTCAGAATGGGCGTCCGACTTGCTGACGCTGTTTTTTTACTTTCGGCTCTTCCAATGCCAGGACATACCAGGAATCACCGAAACCGGCATTATTGAAATGTTTGGCCTTACCGTTGGTCAACACGTCAATATTATCCAAAAGAGTCTGGTGATCGCTGAATTTCTTCGCATTGTTCAATGCCTCCAATGCAGCGTCAACAGATTCCTGTTTAAGTTTGATCCAAGCGTACACACAGGCAATGAAAGCACCGCTTTCACCACGGAAACGCCAACATTTGCGACGGAAAAATTTATCAATCTGCGGATCATTGTTTTTGTACATTCTGGCAAGTTTGATGCTCAAACTCTGCACATCCATCAACAATGCTTTGGGCAATAATTCATCGACCTTATCATATTCGCGCAGCTGATAATAGAGCTGTACTTTCATCGCATTGACCTGCTTGGGCAGCATGGCGTTCCAAATATAGAATTTTTTATATCCCTCCAACTCTGCAAGAGACGCCCGGATCGCTTTGAACTGGATGCTTTCCAATTCCCGGCGAATGGCTTTTTCGTCGGAAACGCGTTTGCGGTAGAAAATCTCCAACTGACGGTTAGCCTTGTTTTGCGCCTCCTGCATGATATTCTGGATGGCAAACTGACGTGCCATGACAAAACGGCGCAGCAGCAAACTCAAAATCAGCCATACCAGAAGCATCGTCAGAATACCACAGGTAATACCCCATCCCAAGCCCCATGCGGTAAAGGAAAAATAACCGACAACGGCTGCAGCCGCCACAACAATGATCAAACCCAACATAATATAGAATACCTCTTGTTATTATCAACGTTTCCGTTTACGCTGCTTTGCACGCTCTTTTTTCGCCATTTTGGCAAGTTTCTTTTTGTGTTCCTGCGCTTTTTTACTGATTGCAGCAGGAGCCCCGATGATGCCGCCGGTGGGAGAAAACTCCGGCATGGTTCCGGTAGCTGCCATTCTGCCGAGCATACCGCCGGGACGCATCATTTTCCGCATCATCTCAAACTGTTTTACAAATGAACTGACCGCTTCGGTCGGCAGACCGCAACCGCGGGCAATACGTTTACGGCGGGAGAAATCGATCAGATCCGGATTGGAACGCTCCGCCGGAGTCATGGAATAAACCATCGCCTCCATGCGGGCAAACTGCCCTTTGTCCACACTGGAAAGTGCGTTGGAGATCTGTCTGCCGCCGGGCAGGAAACGGAGGATGCCTTCCATACCGCCCAATTTGGAAATCTGTTTGAGCTGAGAGAGGAAGTCATTGTAGTCAAACTTATTCTTCTTAAGTTTTTCCTGGAGTTTGCGGGCATCTTCCTCGTCGATTTCAGCAGCAGCTTTCTCGACCAGTGAAACCACATCCCCCATTCCGAGGATACGCCCTGCCATACGGTCAGGGTGAAACACCTCCAACGCTTCAAGTTTTTCACCGAAACCGGCAAATTTCACCGGGACTCCGGTAACTTTGCGGATTGACAGAGCAGCACCGCCGCGGGCATCACCATCCAGCTTGGTAAGAATAAAACCGGTAAGTTCCAGAGCTTTGTGGAAGTTTTCCGCGACAGAGACCGCTTCCTGACCGAGCGCAGCATCTGCGACCAGCAATATTTCATCGGGATTGACCGCCTGACGGATACGGATAAGTTCCTGAACCATCGTTTCGTCGATTTGCAGACGACCGGCGGTATCGATGATGACACATTCAAAATTTTCTCTCTTTGCAACGGCTACCGCATCGCAGGCGATCGCCGCCACATTGACACTGGTACGCTCAACATGAACCGGCACATTGATCTGGGAACCGAGCATTTCCAGCTGGTCGATAGCCGCAGGACGGTAAACGTCTCCGGCGACCAGCATCACTTTTTTGCCCTCCTGACGGAGTTTCAACGCAAGTTTACCGGCAGTTGTGGTTTTACCGCTGCCGTGGAGACCGACCAGCATAATGACTGCCGGACGGTTGCTCAAATTCAACTCCCCTGCCCCGCCGCCGAGCAGCTCGACCAGATGGTCATGCACGATACGGACGATCTGCTGACCGGGGGTAACACTTTTCAAAACATCCTGTCCGAGACAGGACTCCTTTACGGATTGGATAAACTCATCCGCAATTGCAGCATTTACATCTGCTTCAAGCAGAGCCAGACGGATATCGCGCATCGCTTCTGCGATATTGGATTCCGACAGGCGGCTCTCTCCACGGAGTTTTTTGAAAATCCCGTGGAGTTTGTCACTCAACGAATCAAACATGATTTTTCCTTTGTTTTATCTACTAATCCCATACTAAAATACAATATCATCTCTTAATATACTTTCACCCTTGCGTTACGTCAAGAGCATTTTTGATTAAATTGCATTAATTCAAAAAAAAAGACTTGACAAAATCACATATGCGGCGTATTTTTACTCAACAGCAAAGACAATAAGAGCAAACAGGACTTTTATGAATAATTTGGATACCAGTCAAGTGCTTTTCGCGCTGAGCCTGACATTGGGAGCCGGTCTTGCCACCGGCATCGGCAGTTGTATAGCTTTTTTCTTCAAACGGTCAGATAAAAAATTCCTCTCGTTTGTATTGGGATTATCCGCCGGAGTGATGATCTACATATCCTTTGTTGAACTGCTTGCAGAATCACGTTCCACACTGATAACTCTCTACGGGAACCGCACCGGAGCATTCATTGCCATTGCAGCATTTTTTGCCGGTATCGGCATTGCATTTCTGATCGACAAACTGGTTCCCTCACACGAAAATCCGCACGAAGTAAGGAGTGTGGAAGAGATGGACACCCCGAAACATCATGACCGGCTGCTGCGCAGCGGAATGCTTTTCGCTCTGGCAGTGGGTATCCACAACTTTCCGGAAGGTATGGCGGTATTTGTCTCTTCGCTTGCCGATCCTGCCACCGGTATTTCCATTGCAGTGGCGATCGCCATTCACAACATTCCGGAAGGCATCACCGTATCTGTGCCGGTTTACCACGCTACCGGCAGCCGGAAAAAAGCATTTCTCTGGTCGCTGATATCCGGAGTGGCAGAACCGCTGGGGGCGTTGACGGCATGGCTTTTTCTGGCACCGTTTCTTACAGAAACACTGTTGATGGTGATATTTGCCGCAGTTGCAGGTATCATGGTCTTTATTTCTTTTGATGAATTGCTGCCTCTTGCCGAAGAGTATGGAGAGCATCACCTGTCTATTTCAGGAGTGATCTGCGGCATGTTCATTATGGCATTATCACTGGCGATCTGATATTCGCAAAAAGGAGGTTGTGATGATAAAAAATTTTTCGTTGTTTGCAGGCATACTTTTTCTGCTGACCGGATGCAGTTTCAACCGGATGCCGGAATACGATGAGTT
Organism: Lentisphaerota bacterium; assembly: GCA_015061525.1. Lineage (GTDB taxonomy): Bacteria > Verrucomicrobiota > Lentisphaeria > Victivallales > Victivallaceae > UBA1784. The sequence continues at coordinate 54,989 of SUWK01000001.1, read as the reverse complement.
TTCTGCCCGTTTCACCGGAGAGCGCACAGAGTTGTATTTCAGTGGGGAAAAGTGGGATTTTGCGGCATTTCTCAAAGAAGAATTGAAGAAAAATCCGCAGATGGAGTGTGCCGATCTGGTAAAATTCTGCTGTCAGGCAGCATTCGGGATAGACCATTGTGATGAAAAAGTCAGGGAACAATTTGATGCTGATTTTGCGGAGGTAAAAGCTGATTCAAAACGGAAACTGATCCGGGTCACTTCTCCGGATACCGCGCGGGTTGATATGGCGGCGTGGAAAGCTGCCGGTCTGCCGCCGGAGTGGCTCTTCCGGATGAGTGTAGTTGAATCCGCATTCCCGGATAGTGAAAGTAAGATGCTTGAATATCTGGCAGCCGCAGAAAAACTTATTCCGGCAAGCAACGTCAGATTCAGTGCGGCGGAGTTCCGCAAATTTGCCGATGCCTATGTAAAAAACGGACACCGGCATCTGCCGCACAGTCAGGCGTATTGCCGGAGCAATCCGGCATACCGGGTCATCAGCACCCGTTATTTTCACACGATTCCGGTATTGAAAGCTGCCGCAGGACTGCTCAAAAACGGGTCAAATGCCGCTGTCCCCAAAATAATTGTTATTGACGGCAGATCATCATCCGGCAAGACCACATTGACCGGACAATTGAAAGTGATCCTTGATGCCCAGACGATCCACATGGATCACTTCTTTCTGCCGCCGCCGATGCGGACGAAGATGCGCTATGAGGAACCCGGCGGCAATGTGCATTATGAGCGGTTTAAAGAAGAAGTGCTGCCGAATTTGCATAAAAAAGCAGCTTTTTCCTACCGGATATTTGACTGTAAAAGAAATGCTTTTTACAACAGCCGGATGATTTGGGACACCCGGTGGCTCATTGTGGAGGGAGCATACAGTATGCATCCGCAATTTGGTAATTATGCGGACTTGAAAATTTTCTATGATATAGATAAAAAAGAACAAATGCGCCGCATCTATGAGCGCAACGGAGCAAAGGCTGCAAAGGTTTTTGAAACCAAATGGATTCCGCTTGAAGAAAAATATATCCGGACATTCAACATCGACCGCCGTGCCGATTTGATCTTGAATTGAGAATTTTTATTAAAAATCCACAAAAAGGACTTGCAAAACCTGCGCATAGATGATACCGTATATTAAAAATATCAAATATTGTATCATCAAACGGAGGAATATCATGTTTCAACAAAGTTTTGCAACCAGTGGAGTGCAGTATGTGCCGCAGATAGCGGTGCAGTATGTGTATTTGGATTTTGACGGGGAATTGACCGACTACAATGGCGAGATTCTGACCATTGAGGGCGTGGAGGTACGCGATTCAAAATTGACTCAGGCGCGCGTTGCCGATATCCTTGCCGAACTGAATAAAAAATACGCCTCGCAAAATGTAATTTTCGTCACTGAACGCCCAGCAAATGCCGAATACTCCACCATTTTCATCGGCAAAACCGAAGCTTTTGACCAATACGGCAACTTTGCCGGATTAGCTGAAACAGTTGATTTCAACAATCAGAACCATTCCGACAACGCCTTTGTCAACCTTGACTCTACTGCCACTGATGAACAAATCATTTCTACCATCAGCCACGAAACCGACCATCTCCTCGGTACCCTTTCCCACGGCGGCGACGGACTGCAAGCCTATGCAGAAACTTACAACATCAAACTTGATGAAACATTGAACGGTATTGAGTTGCATTACGGCGATTTCATGTACATCTCTTCCGGAGGTACGGCGAACGATACAGCGTTGAACTATGGCGATATGTACATCTCCTCCGGAGGTACGGCGAACAATACAACGATAGATGATGACGGCGATATGTACATCTCCTCCGGAGGTACGGCGAACGATACAACGTTGAACTATGGCTATATGTACATCTCCTCCGGAGGTACGGCGAACACAACGATAAATGATGGCGGCGATATGTGCATCTCCTCCGGAGGTACGGCGAACAATACAACGTTGAACTATGGCTGGATGTACATCTCCTCCGGAGGTACGGCGAACAATACAATAATAAATGATGGCTGGATGTACATCTCCTCCGGAGGTACGGCGAACAATACAACGATAAATGATGGCAGTATGCGTATCTCCTCCGGAGGTACGGCGAACAATACAATAATCAATACCGCATTCGATATAGATATTGATTCCGGTGTGACAATGAATAATACAATAATCAATACCGCACTCAATATGGATATTGATTCCGGTGTGACAATGAATAATACCACTGTAAATGCCGGTTATATTCGTATCAGCAGCGGAGCTGCAGTTCATAATACCACAGTCAATGATGGTGCTACGGCATATATTGAATCAGGTGTTAAAACAAGCGGGACAGTAGTCAATTCCGGTGGTGAACTGCATATCTCAGGCGGAACAATGCTGGATAAAACCACTATCAATTCCGGAGGTTCCGTATACATTAATTTTAATTATCCTGAAAACGTCAGATTGGACAACACAACTGTCAATGGAACAATGGGCATTTTCAGCGGTATTATTGCCAATAATACCGTGATCAATTCCGGAGGCTCAATACATGTATCAAGAGGAGCTTTCGCAAATAATACTACAATCAACTCCGATGGAACAATATGTATAGACTATGGATCTTTCGTAAATAACTTCACATTCAACAGTGGCGGTTCAATGGTACTTTCCTCCTTTTTTAATTCTACAGCCAGAGTGGACAATGTCACGGTAAATGGCGGTTCCGTCGTAATTGAAAATCGAAATTACGACAGCGAAATAAACAATGTAACCATAACCTCATGGGGAGCAATGTCTGTCAGCGATCGAGTCACCGTAAATCGTAATACTGTCGATTTTGGCGGAACAATGTATATCAGTTATCGCGGTATAGCGAACGGTAACACCATCAACTTCGGCGGAACAATGTATATCAGTCGTGGCAGCGCCAGCAACACCACGGTAAATTACGGAGGTTCATTGAATATCACCAATGATGGCAAGCACTACGGCAGTTTGCAAATTGAATCCGGAGCAATCGTATCTGCAACAGGAGGAGCAACTGTGTATTTTCCCCTTTCCGGCAGAAACGCTGCCGGAGGTTACCTGATCAATAATCTTTCTGCAATATCCGGTTATCCGAATTTCAAAATCACCGTTTCCACCGATCAGGATGCCGGAACTTACAGACTTGCTCAGGGAGCGGAAAACTTTAATAAAACTATAAACATCGAAACGGATACCAACGTACACATCGGATCTCTTTCAGTCAATGATTCCGCTTATGAATTCGGCTCAAACAGCTATCGGCTGGTAAAGACAGACGGCAATTTGGATTTGGTCGTTGAAAACATGCTTGCCGCCAAAGCAGATTTAAGTATATCCTCTCTGAATGTAAGTAAGAATAATATCAACACTAAAGAATCCATCAAACTGACTTTCAAAGTTGTTAACAACGGTGAACAATTTGCACCGGAATCAATGATCAAGGTCTACGACGGCGACACTCTTATCCGTGAGATCGCTCTTCAGGAAATTGATACCGGAGCAAACCGGAATTGTTATATTACTGTCACGTCCGGAAAACTTTCAGTCGGCACCCACAAAATTTATGTAGTAGTCGATGCCAATAATGCGATTTCAGAATCCAATGAGGATAACAACCGGGCTTACCGTACAGTCAACGTGGAAAATAAAGCTGACTTGCGTATATCATCATTTGAAGTGAGCAAAAACAACATCAATACCAAAGAATCTACAAAACTGACCTTTCAAGTCTTCAACGACGGTGACAAGCTCGCTCCGGAATCCATGATAAAGGTCTACGACGGCGACAAACTTCTCCGTGAAATCGCCCTCGGCGAGATAGATGCCGGAGCATACCGCAACTGTACCATCACTATCCCTGCCGGTAAACTTACTGAAGGAAGTCATAAAATCTATGTTGCAGTCGATGCGAATGGAGCGATCCCCGAAGCAAACGAAGATAATAACCGAGCCTACCGAACCATCAATGTGGTCAAAAAAGCGGACTTGCGGGTTCCTTCATTTGAGATGACCAGCAACAGCATCACCAGCGGAGAATCCACGAAACTGACCTTCCAGGTCTTCAATGATGGTGACAAACTTGCTCCGGAATCCATGATAAAAGTCTACGATGGCGATACTCTCCTGCGCGAGATCTCGCTGGGCGAAATCGCCGCCGGAGGCTACCGCAACTGTACCATTACACTTACTTCCGGCAAACTTTCAGTCGGAACTCATAAGATTTACGTGTTGGTCGATGCCAATGGCGCCGTTACTGAATCCAATGAGGACAACAACCGCGCTTACCGTACACTCTTTGTCAAAGAGCCGGTCCGCTCTCTGGCAACAGCTCCCAAAGAAAACAACAGCTGGGATGTTTGTGGAACCGGCAGCGTGGATGCGCTCTGCGGAGAAAACTACGCTGACCTCGGTGAATGGAGTCTTGAAAATTCTGCCGCACTCACCCGCAGTGCCGCCGATATCCTCACCACCGGCAATGAGGAAAGCCGTCTGCTCAACTCCGGCAAACTTGCCGGGTAAAACAGCACAATTAAAAGCGGGTGCAAAGGATCTCTCCCTTGCACCCGCTCTTTTTTATCTGAAGATTATCGGCTATCAATCTCAAAGTTTTTCAACCCGGATCACCTGACGCAGTTCAACCGACTGACCACCGGGGACAATTCCCATATCTTCAAGTTGCGGCACTCTGGCGGCTTCCACGCAAATCATGGTATGATATTCTTCGTCACCATAATCCGCCATACGGATTGATTTATCGATCCACGGATTCCAGACCACAGTAGAATCACTGCCGTATTTGTCGATATGAATGATACGTTTGTAACCGGGGTCAATGATCCGGGTACTGCCGCAAGTCGGGAACATCCGGTCAATTTCCCGATCTACCTTCAACGCACCACGCTGAAAATCGGTTTCATTGATCACCGTATCAAGATAACGGATACCGTCAAGGTCTTCTACCGAGATTTTTTCCACATCACTGACATTGAAATAGGTATGCAATGCTCCGCTGAACGAAAAATCTTCTGCTCCCGGATTATTGATCTCCAAAGAAAGAGTCAACTCCCTGCCCGCTGTGACCGTATAAAAGAGCTGAAACTCTTTATCTTCAAAATACAGCGTAACAAAATTGCCGCCATCCGGAGCATTCCCGGCAGCATAAAGTTCCCACATCCGGTTCCGGACAAAGCCGTGACTGCCGCTTTTACCTTCCGGAGCAGCTCCAAACCAGGGAAAACAAACCGGAACTCCTCCGCGGATTGGTGAGCCTTCCTTAAAAAGACTCTTTTTACTCATCCACAAAATATTTTCAGTCCCGGGTTGATTGAATTCGATCACATGACCGGCGTAAATACTGACAAGTGCCGATGAAAATTCATTGACCAAACGTACTGCGGGAAACCCATTGAATTCTTCAAAAGAAATACCGTTTCCGCCAAATTTTTCCTGCAGCTGCGCTATATCCATAATTCAAACTCCTTAGCGTTAATATTCAGAACATCTGCCTCATATAATTTACCGCAAAAATACTTTTTTTCAACCGCAAACCAGATGCAAAACACAGATTTCAGGTGTATATTAAACAAATGTTTGTAAAAAACGATATTTTTTGAAAATTTTCACCACAAAAACTTGAAAAATCACCGTTTGTGCAGTAAATTATGAAAATTAACCGTATTCCGGGCCCCAATTGTTTTGTGGCTTGACACCCGGGATACTAAAAAAACAATAATAGAAAGGGATTGGTTATGCCAACCGCAAGTCGAGCAAAACACAAATTCTGTCGCCGGATCGGCCAGTGCCTCTGGGGTGATCCGAAATGCCCGAGCGTCAAACGTCCTTATGCCGCTGGTCCCCACGGTAAAGGCCGCCGCGCCAAACTCTCCACCTACGGCGAATTGCTGATGGAGAAACAGAAACTGCGTAACTACTACGCGATCAGCGAAAAACAGCTTCGTATCGCTTTTGCCAAAGCAAAAAGCGGCGAAGGTCAGACCCATGAAAAACTGTTCCGCAGTTTGGAACAGCGTCTGGATGCCATGGTTTACCGTGCCGGTTTTGCCCCGACCATCTTCGCTGCGAAACAGTTGGTCAACCACGGTCATGTGATGGTTGACGGCAAACGCGTTGACCGTTCCAGCTGTCTGGTCAAAGAGGGTCAGGTCATCAGCCTCAACGCTGAAAAATCCCCGAAACTCGCTGAAGTCGCTAAAAAGAACAACACCACCGCTCCGGCTTATATGGAAGTTGATCTCGACAACCTCAAAGCCACTCTGGTGCGTGCCCCGCAGGTTGAAGAAATTCCGGTTTCCGTCAAGATCATGAGCGTGATCGAGTACTACGCCCGGTAATCTTTTCCGCTGTAAGCGACAAAAAAAGACGTTCCTTTTACGGAGCGTCTTTTTTTTTGTTGTTATCCTGAATTTTGTGAAAAATCTAACCTGCGGTGGCACCTTGCGGGTAATCTCGCGCCTTGCTCCTGCGCCGGAGCAGTCGAGTACATAGTACACTCCTGCACCGTACTCGTTGCAAAACACGACCTTCTTCCACAATCCATCAACCGGTTGGATCAAACCCGTACCGGCTTGGTTGACAAATCACAACTTATGTAATATGTTTTATACACTGATAGAAATGTTTGTTTATAACCTCATGCTTCATTCTCGAAATCAGTTCATTTGCCAAGATTCCAGAAAGTTTCAGGCAAGCATACCTTGTTTTTTATCTTCAAAGATCTTTACGCTGGCGGCATCGGAGAATGCTCCGGCTGGCAGAGAGGTTTCGTTACCGAAGTTGAGAGTGATATTTTCCGCAGATACACCGCTGACCGTGACGGAGTTTGCTCCGTCAGTGTAAGTAAGCGTATCTGCGTTCCAGTTGCTCACCTCACCGTCGGCAAAACACAAGGTCACTTTACCATCAGAAAGCTGTTCAACGGTATCAACACCCCAATCGCTGCCGAAGCAGAAGATATCTTCACCGCCGCCGCCGTGCATGGAGTCGTTTCCGATGCCGCCGACGATCACATCATTGCCGGAACCGCCGATAATCCGGTCATTTCCGGCATCTCCGAAAAGGGTGTTGTTTCCGTTGTTCGCCCAGATGGTGTCGTTGCCAAGTCCGCCACAAATTTTGACTCCATCGCCGTCATAAGCGAACTTCTGACTGGTCAGGTCGATAATATCATCCCCTGCCCCGGCGCGGATCTCATCAATTTGAGCAATACGCGCAGCATCTTTGCCGAAGGAAGTATAAACATCCTCCACAAAAAGCGCGTCGCCGTTTGCATCATCGGTCAAAACCAGAATATTGGCATCATCGGAACCGGAGAACACATCGGAAATTTTATTTTTGCCGAGAAGTTCAACTTGCTCCCCAGTTCCATTCCAGCCATTGAGAATACCCTGATGTTCTGCAAAATAACCATCTTCCCAAATACCGCTGGCATTGCCGAAGAAAAGATCCATATCGCCATTGGCTTCTGAACTCAGCAGTTGCGGTTCGCTGCTATTCTCTGAAACGATAGCATTTCCGGCGGTAAATACACCATTTTCTGCTTTGACCTGCCACTGGAATGTCCCGGCAGGCAAAGCGAAGAAATCGATCGCGGTGTTTGCGGTTTCCAAATCCAATGAGCCGCTGCCGCCGGTAAGTTCAATGGCGTAACTGCCAACTCCGGCGATGCTTGCCCAGCTCAAACCATCAATACTGCCTGAAAGATCCTGAACTTCGCCCGGAATGACTGCAAACTCCCGAACCGCCGACCACTCTGACATGTTTCCGGCAAGGTCAACACCTCTTACCTGATAATAATAACTGCCAACCGCAAGATCATTCAGAGTAAAACCATTGGTACTGACAAATTCACCTTCGCCATCAAGATTTTCCGTTGAACCATAGCGGAAACAGTATCCGCTCATACCGGCATTGTCTACTGAATCTGTCCAAGTGAATGCTGCATCATAGCCGGAAACCGTTTCCGTAAATTCAGACGGGATTTCGGGAGCTGCTTTATCAATATTGGAAACTGTGATTTCGCCGGTACTCTCATTGCCAACTGCATCTTTTGCCCGGAAATAAACCGTACCATTTTCAGAAACAGTAATTTCTCCGGTATAATCGAGCCATTCACCATCGCCGATTTTATACTCTCTGACCACAGAATCCGCACTGTACGTTGCTGTGATGGCAACGTCATTATTGGTTGCAGTAGTCATAGCAACACTGGCTATCGGTGCATCAGGCGGAGTAATATCCTTTATTTCCAAAGTAAGATTTCCCTTGAGCTGCTTCAGCGAGTAAGTGATACCGTTGAATAACAAATCTTTTCCATTAACGGCAATTAAGCCGTAATTAACGACACCATCTCCAATAGAGATTGTTTCATTGAAATATCTTGCGCCTTGGGCAAGTTTATAAACACCGTAAGCTTGATTTGAATCAACTGTAATCGTATAAGTCGGAGCTCCTGATATCAATGAAAGATGATTGATTAGATAGTCATCAGTTATTTTTTGTGTTGCAACAGAAAAGTCAATGATACTTCCCCTATCCGCCAATACCGTTGCTTCTGACTCAATTTGAAGAGAGCCATAATGTTTACCGACGATGTGTACGATACCTCCTGTATGCACGGTCGTATTTTTTGCATTCCCCCCCCAAGCAACAACCATGCTGCCATATGCGCTGATGGTATTATCATTCATCATGCCGCCACTGAAGACACTTATATACCCAAAACTACCAACAATGTTGTTGTTTGCCTTTCCTCCACTGGATATATAAACTTTACCACTGGAGTTGATAATAGTGTCGTTTATAATACCTCCACTCACATACATCAAAGCACTGGAATTGACGATGGTATTATTCAACATTCCTCCGCTGAAAATATACATATTACCGAAATTGACGGTATTATTCGCGATACCTCCTCCGTAGATGAATATACATCCACTGGAGTTGACAGTAGTACTGGTTGCCACAGTATTGGAATGTATAGTCATGGACTCCAAATACGTTACAATCTCCTGGGAGAGAGTATTGGAAACGAAAGTAATATTTGCTCCGTCTTGCACATGGACATATCCACCATTTTCTTTGACTTCCATTGCGATACCGCCGCTAGAAACGTAAACAAAACCTCCATCATTAACAATAACATCGCTTCCACTTCCACTGTTTGCAACATTTAAGCGTCCATTGTTATTGATGATGACACTCTTCGCAGAACCACCACTTCTGATGAACAGGTCGCAATAGGAATTTACAATAGTATTATTTGCAACGCCACCATTTGAAATAATTATATCGCCACCTGAGCTGAGGTTGGTATTGTTTGCAACGCCACCATTTGAAATATATATACAACCACCACTGTATACAGTTGCAGAATTTAATATTCCTCCGCTGGAAATATGAACACTGTTATTTTGGTTACCCCAAATTTTTTCATACATCAATACCGAGTCTTGTCTGATGACTGTACCACTGGAATAAATCTTGACAAAATCTATGTATTCATCCTGTATAGTTAGAGCCAAATTATTGTTGAACAGTGTAAGTCTGTAACGTTTTTGCTCATGAACAAAATCAGCACAATCAACTGTTAATGTGCTACAATAATTATTACCAACAAAGAGTTTTATACCTTTAGAAAAAGTATTCGTTCTGTAAGCAAGTTGGTAAATTCCGCAAGTTTGAGCAGCTTCTACCGAAATTGTATAATCTGGGTTACCATCTATCAATGAAAGATTGCTGATCAATGCAGTATCAGTTGCGGAATGACCGGTTAGAGTAAAATCAATGATTGCTCCACTGCAAGCAGAAACAATAGCATTGTTGTTTAAGATTAAGGTTCCGCAATGTTTAGCGCCACTGGAAAGAAATAATCTACCGTAATCAGCCACAAGAGTATCTCTCGCAGTGCCACCAGATAATATATCTATATTACCACGATCTGTCACAGTTGTTTTGCTTGCAATACCTCCATCGGCAACACATATTTTTCCCAAAGATTTTATTAATGCGCTGCTTGCTATCCCTCCGCTGGAAACGTATATATCTCCATAGCCGCCCAATGTAATTTCGTTTGCAATACCACCGGAATATATATACATCATTGTATTATCAAATTTATTAATATGACTATTGTATCCGGATAATTTGGTATTACTTGCAATACCACCAGTTAAAACACTCAGTCTCCCAGTGGAGTAGACAACAGTATTTACTGCCTCTCCGCCACTAAAAATCGTTATTCTTCCATTGTTTTCCACAGCAGTGTTTTTTGCTACAGTATTTTTGTGGACTGTCATAGCGGCACTGCGTAGTTCTAATTGATCTATTGTGTTTGATATAAAAGAAACATCTGCTCCTTCAGTGACATTGACATATCCACCGTTTTCTATAATTTCAACAGCAGTACCATCACTGGAAACGATCATGGAACCACCATTATTTACAGTAACATTGCTTGCAATACCAGTTGGCAGGATATAAAGAATGCCATTAGCATTAATAATCGTGTCGCAGGCAGTTGCGCCTTGAGAAATATACATTGTAGCAGAAGAATTAATCAAAGTACTATGTGCTATTCCGGCACTAAAAACATATATAGTTCCATTTGCGTTAATCGTAGTATTGTTTGTAATTCCACCGTGCGAAACATATATTGTGCCTAAAGAATTAACTGATGTGTTATTGGCAATACCACCACTGGAAATATGCATAGTTCCGTTTGAATCAATATTGGCACTATCCATAACACCGTTAGAATAAATGATTGCCGAGTTGTACGATGTGATTTGGAATTCAGTAGAAGAGTCAAATTTAGAAACAATTTCTGCCAAACTTTTGCCATAGTAAATATTTGCATCTCGATCAAGATAGTTAACTATAGCTCCACTACTTGAACATATGGATCCTTGCCATGGATTAAATACAATATCTGCACATCCTCCGTTGTAAATGCGCAACTCTCCTCCTGTATTTACGATGACGTTATTTGCACATCCTCCACTGTAAATGTGCAACTCCCCTCCTGTATTTACGATGACGTTGTCTACAATACCTCCCTGAGAAATATACATAGTTCCACCTGTATTAACAGATGTACTGTCTGCGATACCTCCCTGAGAAATATACATAGTTCCACCTGTATTAACAGATGTACTGCCTGCGATACCTCCTGATGATACAATCATACAAGCATCACAATTAATGCTGACATTGCTATTTCTACCGCCATTGGTAAGATACATAAAAGAATCAATGATAAAAACATTTTTGGTAACTGTAACAGAGGTATATTGCGTGTCTTTAAAAAATATGTCTTCATCAAAAGAAAAACCGCCAATTCTGCCACCTGCAGCTATTTTTAATCCGGTTACGAAACCGTCATTTATATATATATTGCCATCATTATTAACCGTTATGTCGCGCGCCTCTCCAAGATTATTAATGTGCAAACAACCATTGCTATTAACAACTGTATTGTTGGCAAATCCACCTTCGAGGTACATTGCGCCACCTGAATCTATAGTAATTTGATCAGCGGTTGTATATAGATGAACTGTCATTTTATCATCATTTTTCAATGTTAACCCGGAAATGACATTGAGAGCAAATGAAACATCTGCCCCCGAAGCGACAGAGACATAGCCTCCGTTTTCTATGATTTCAATAGCATTTCCTCCGTTGGAAACAGTCAATAAGCCACCTTGGTTAACTGTTGTACTTGTCACAATGCCGGCATTCAAGATGTGCATACTACCTCCGGAATGCACAGTGGCATGATATTTTAAACTACCATCAAAAACAGACAGTATATTACCATTAATGCATGTACCGCTATCTATGTATATGAGATTTATAGAAGAAGAAATATGCAAATCTTCATCGAATGAAAATGCACCGCATATGCCACCTTTTTTTAGAAAAATATTTGCTGGGGTGCCACCGCCGTAAAAAAGAATATACCCACCTGACAATATGGTTGTTGAGTCTGTAAACGCCCCATAATAAACGATCGCTGATCCTCCGTTTTTTATGACAGTTCCTATAGCACTTCCACCTTTAAGAACATTTACTTCTCCTCCAGAGCTAATAATTGTTCCTATAGCTTTGCCACCGGGATATATTGTCATAAAATCATCTTTATAAATTTGCTTATTGTTGGACGTTTCCCCTTGATTAACCCAGTATCCATAAGCATAGGCTTGTAGCCCTTCGCCGCCGTGGTCGAGGGTGCCGAGGAGGTGATCGGTTTCGTGGCTGATAGTGGAGATGATCGCTTCGTTACTGGCGGAGGAATCCAGCATCACAAAGGCTTTATCGGTTTTGTTTTGGTTTCCGGAATCAATGTTTTCGGCTAATCCGGCAAAGTTTCCATAGGAAGAAAAGGCATCGGTTTTGCCGATATAGATGGAGGAGTATTCGGCAGTTGCTGGGCGTTCAGTGACGAAAATCACATTTTGAGCAGCATATTTGGCATTGAGTTCCGCAACAATATCGGTAATGCGCGCCTGAGTCAATTTTGAATCGCGCACCTCCACGCCATCAATGGTCAATATTTCCCCGTTATAAGAAGTCAATTCCCCGTCAAAATCCAAGTACACATACTGCACCGCTATCTGCGGAACATACTGCAATCCACCGTCATTTACTTCAACCATAATCCCACCATAAAGTTACACAATAATACTTTCGGTGTTAATATATCACGGGTTCTGATACTTTGCAATCAAAACGTTCAGAATTTTACGGTTTTATACAGATAGCATAAAATTTTTCTTTCCATCGATTTATAAGCAATATCAGCGGAGGATGCCAATTTCAGAAAGCCAGAAAATCAACTCTTTTGACCACAAGTGGGTATTTTTCAGATTACCAAGTCCCAACCCATGCTTGCCATTGCGGTAGATGTGCAGCGAATACGGAACTCCATGTTCTTCCATCGCATTTGCCATATCCAATGCATTTCGCACCGGAACCATTTGATCAGCCCAAGTATGCCAGATAAATCCGGGAGGAGTGTTCTTTGAAACATGTGCATATGCCGCAACTTCCCGGATCCGGCTCTCATCATCTCCAAGAAGATTCCGCCTTGACCCGCAGCACTTGCCGTAACGCTTATCCATGGAAGTCTGCGCGTAACAAAGTACAAAGAAATCAGGACGGCTGCTGAATTTTTCCACCGGATCTGCCGCTTCCGGATCACCGGCATCATTTTTCACCGCAGTCATCGCCGTCAAATGACCACCCGCCGATGACCCCATAATACCGACCTTCTGCGGATCTATATTCCACTTCTCCGCATTCGCTCTGACAAAACGGATCGCCCGGTGAGCATCCATCTGCGGCGCAGGATAACGGTATGAACCGTTTTTCGCTCCTCCGGTACGATACTTCAACACCAATCCGGCTATGCCGTGCCCATTAAGAAACTTTGCATAATTAACCCCCTCATGGACATAAGCCAAGCCATAATACGCCCCACCGGGACAAATCACTACAGCCGGAGTTTTTTTACCGGCATTTTCCGGCAGAAACACTTCCAGCGCAGGAATATCTATATCTCTCTGACCTTTCGCCAACGGCGCATCCTTTTCCCATAAACGTACTTTTTCCGCACCGCACAACACCAGACTCATCAGGCACACCGCCATTGCAATATACTTTTTCATAAAAACTCCTCAAAGCTTTATATTCTTAAAACTGAAACTGTGATTATCCACATCGCACTCGATTTCCACCATAGAGGCATTGCTGCTGACCGATCCGGCACAACACTCTCCCCTGCCCTGCTCATCGACTTTCAAATACGGTTTATGAACATGGCCGCAAAGCACCAGATCAAGTTTCTTCTCATCCATCAATTGCAGGATCTTCTTTTGCCCGAAAAGTCGATGCCGCATCCGCAAAACCGGGTGTTCCTCGGTCATCGGATAATGGGATATCAATATTTTCGGAGCCTTGCTCTCTTCATTGCATGCCTTTTCCACAAAATCCCGGTCGCCCGCTTTGAGAAATCCCCATGAACAAAGAAGATTTGACGGCGCACTGGTATTGATAACCAGCAATTCCGCACCGCAATATTTCAGTTTTTGCGGCAGAGAGTCAAAGGTATATTTCTGCTGCGACATTACCGACACTGCATTCTTCACCGCAGCAACGCACTTCGGACGGGTCACATAGCAGTCGTGATTACCCGGAGTATAGATCAACGGTATATCAGATTGACAGAGCGGTTTGATGATCTCCAGAACTTTGGCAAACTCCCCAGGCTGTCCGGCACTGGTCAAATCACCGGTACACACCGCCACATCCGGTTTTGTATCCATAATAAACTCCACCGCCCGGGTAAGATTGGAAAGATCGTGACGGAATTTCCGCCGGAAGCAATAGTTGAATACCCCAACCCAACGTTTGTCAAAATATGCCATAAAGTCTTCCGCCGGCCCTCCGCCGTGAGGATCCGAGAAGTGCGCTATTTTCATTATCATCTCCTGCTTTTGAAAAATCAAGCTTAATATAACTGAAAAAATACTGTTTGTCAAGTATTATACTCTCTTTTGACTTGCTTTTTCAGAAAAACGGTCTATATTATTTATTTGAGGCATTTTCAAAAGTTCTCAAAAAAACTTGATTTTCATCGTTGTGATCTGATCAAGGAACGTATCAAGCGGTTACAACTGCAGCTTCGGACGGTCTTTTCATCTCATTGACGCTGATATGTCGATCTCTTTTTGATTGACTTTTGAAACTGCCTCTTTACTTGTTATTATTTCATGGGGAATTGAACTATGGGAAAACTTTTTGAAGAAACTGCAAACAGATTCAAGTCTTATGTGATGCCGACTTATGCTCCGCAAATCATGTTCGTCCGCGGCAAAGATGCACGGCTCTGGGATGATGATGGGAACGAATATCTTGACTTTGCCGCCGGTATCGCTGTCTGCTCACTGGGACACTGCAATAACCGCGTTACCAAAGCCATTCAGGAACAATGCACCAAGCTGGTACATATTTCCAACCTCTATATGAATGAACTCATGCCGCTTCTGGCTGAAAAACTGGTAAAAGAATCCATTCCCGGCGGAAAAGTATTCTTCTGCAACTCCGGTGCCGAAGCCAATGAAGGCATGATAAAACTCGCCCGTAAATACGGCAACCGTACCGGCAGAAACCACATTATTTCCATGGAAAACAGTTTTCACGGCAGAACCCTCGCCACTCTCGCCGCCACTGGCAGAGCCAAATACCGCAAAGGTTTTGAACAGGATATGCCCGGATTCACCCAGGTCCCATTTAATGATTTTGAGGCCCTCAAAGCTGCTGTTACTCCGCAAACTTGCGGTATCATGCTGGAAATGCTTCAAGGTGAAGGTGGTGTTTTCCCCGCTGACGTTGAATATCTGAAAAAAGTCCGCGCCCTCTGCGATGAAAACGATCTGCTTTTGCTCTGCGATGAAGTACAGTGCGGCATGGGACGGCTCGGAACCCGGTTCGCATATCAGAAATTCGGAGTTGAACCGGATATCATCTCTATGGCCAAAGCCATCGCCAACGGTTTCCCCATGGGAGCAGTACTTGCCGGAAAAAAATGTGCCGATGTCTTTGAAGTCGGCAACCACGCCAGTACTTTCGGCGGTACCCCACTTGCCTGCGCAGCTGCACTCGCAGTTCAGGAAGCTTTCGACAAAGATGGTGTCTTGGAGAACTGTGAACGCGAAGGTGAGTTCCTCCGTACAGAACTGATGAAGTTCACTGAAAAATATCCTTTCATCAAAACCGTGCGCGGCATGGGCTTGATGATCGGAATGGTGCTTGACCGCCCGGCCGGTGGTTTGGCATCTATTTTGCTGAAAGATAAAATGGTGGCGTTAACCGCCGGTGAAACAGTTCTCCGGTTGGTCCCCCCCCTGACCATTACCAGAGCTGATTCACAACTGGCAATTGAAAAAATTGGAAAAGCTCTGGCTGAATTTGCAAAACAGGAAGGATTTTGATCATGAAAAAAGATTTGCTTACTCTGCAAGACATCACCCGGGACGATTTGGAAAAGATTTTTGAATTGTCTGCCAAACTCAAAAAAGAACGTGGCGATCAGTCTTTCAAACCGCTCACCGGAAAAAGTGTCGGACTGATCTTTGCCAAATCTTCCACCCGTACCCGTATTTCATTTGAAGTCGGCGTCAGTGAACTTGGCGGATATCCGCTTTATCTGGATCAATCAAAAATGCAGGTCGGCCGTGGCGAAACCATCGCTGATACCGCTCATGTACTCAGCCGTTATGTTCATGGTATCGTGATCCGTACTTTCGCACACGCAGATGTTGAAGAGCTTGCAAAAGAAGCCAGCATCCCGGTAATCAATGCTTTGACCGATGAATTTCATCCCTGTCAATTGCTGGCAGATATGCTGACCATCAAAGAATACTCCGGCAAGGTTGACAACTCCATCCGTTTGGCATTTTACGGTGATGGTCGCAGCAATATGGCCAACTCCCTCATCCTCGCCGCAAAACTTACCGGCATGGAACTGGTTATCGCCGCTCCGGAAGAAGAACGTCCCGATAGCACTCTCATCGGAGATGCTCAAAATATCATCTGGGAAAAAGATCCTCTCAAAGCAGCCGAGGGTGTTGATTATTTCTACACCGATGTCTGGGTCAGTATGGGATTTGAGGAAGAACGTGCCCGACGCATGGAAATTTTCCGTCCATATCAGGTTACGGGCAAACTCTTTGACCTTGCCAAACCGGAAGCAAAATTCCTCCACTGTCTGCCTGCACATCGCGGTGAAGAAGTTGCCGCCGAGGTCATGGATTCTCCGCGTTCCATCGTCTTTGACGAAGCGGAAAACCGTCTGCATGTGCAGAAAGCTGTAATGAGTATGCTCATGGGAAATAACTGATGGGTATATCAGAAATATTTCTGATCGCATTCGGCGTTTCTGTGGATGCCGCTGCTGTTTCAATCAGCGGCTCATTGTGTCCCGGAAAATATACCAAGCGGCATTGTGCATTCAATGCCGCTTGTTTCTTTGGCGGATTCCAATTTTTTATGCCGCTGGCGGGGTTTTATATGGCTGGATTTTTCACCGGAACAGTCAGCCGATTTGAACACTGGATCGCATTTATCCTGTTAACTCTTGTCGGTGAAAAAATGATTTGGGAGGCGCGCCATTCCTCTTCAGAAAATCAAAGCTGCCCATTGGGGGAATTCTTTTCTGTCAAAAATCTTTTTCTCCCGGCAATTGCGACCAGTCTGGATGCATTGGCAATCGGAGCAGGAATGGCATTTTCCGGAGTACAAATCTTGATTCCGGCACTGGCGATGGGAATTGTCACGGCATTGGTTTCCGGGAGCTGCGTGATTCTTGGAAAATTTCTGGCAGAGGAAAAAATATTCGATGAAAAAACGATGGGGACAGTTGCCGGAATCGTTATTATTCTGATCGGACTCAAACTTCTGCTGCAAAAAATCGGCTGGCTGCCGCAATTCTGATCAAAAGTTAAAAATCCGTTCCCGTCTCACCGGACGCTGTTGCAATGCACTCATTTCCATACCGGCAGAAAAGGCATGTGGTTCTCCTGATATTATTTCGGCGACAGAACCTTCCAGTCGGGTCCCTATAACCCGGAGTTTCAGAGACGGATTCTGTTTCGAGGAAAAAATCATTCCGGGAAAAACCCCGCGGTTGGAACCGGCTGAAATAACCGCAACTTTTAAATCACGATTAACGGCAAGCACCCGGCAGCTGCCGGCATCAGAATTATCCGGAATCGTCAATCCGGCAAAATTCATCGCCGCTTTTTCCAACTCGCCCAAACGCAATTCCACCTGAGCTTTTCTTGCCGGACCGAGCGGCAATTCACTCAACAACTTGCGGCATTCGTCACTGACAGCCAACGCCGCCATAGATAAACCATTTCCACGACGCGCCAACTCTTCCATAACCAGCAACACTTGTCTTTCGCGGTCGGAAACAATCATCCGGGTGTGGTCAAACGCAATATTGCCCAACCACATCCGGAATCCATCCAATTCACGCTCTGTACGGAGCAGTTTTTCTTTCAATTCACGATTTTCCCGTTCCAACCTGATAATCTCTGAATCCGGGGAGACAGCAGGCAACCGCTCCCCGGTCAGCAGAAAAATCATCAATGCCAGGAAAAATCTGCGCATCAAATTTTACTCCGAATCATGCTTTCCGCGTTTCAACCAACCATACACTCTCTCGCGGGAACGTTGAAAAAACGCATACAGCGGAGGTATGAATACGATACCGATGATAGTAGACAGCAACATTCCATAAAATGTCGTTATTCCAATCGCACGTCGGCTGGCTGCACCGGCACCGGTAGCTATCACCATCGGAAATACTCCGATAACAAATGACCACGCAGTCATCAACACAGCACGATAACGATGGCTGAAACCATTCTGGGCAGCTTCTTCCACGGATTTTCCGGATTCACGTTCCTGCTTGGAAAATTCCACCATTAAAATTGCATTCTTACATGCCAGACCGATCAACATAACGATACCGAGCTGCGCGTAAATACTGAAATCCAAACCACTGTATTTCATGCCGATAAATCCCCCAAGCATAGCAAAGAAGAAGCTCAACACCACTGAAATCGGAATCGTCCAGCTTTCATACTGTCCAACCAGGAAAAGATAACCAAATACCAGTGCAAGTATCAACAACTGAACAATGCGTCCTTCGTTACCGCGCTCCTGATAACTCATATCAGTCCAACTGATCTGATAGCCGTTTTTAAACTCAGCAGTTTCCATGAGTTTCTCAATCTCTTTCATCACCACGTTACTGCTGACTCCCGGCTTTGCCTGCACGGTGATTTTTGCAGAAAGCAACTGGTTGAAACGAGTCAGAGAACGGGATCCGGACTGACGGCGGAGTGTTGAAAATGCTCCTAATTCAACCATCGCACCGCGATTACTCTTCACCTGCAGCTGCAGCAGTTCATTAGCATCAGCACGCTCATTATCTTCCGCCTGCATTTTTACCTTGAATGAGTAACCAAGCAAGTTAAAATCGTTGATGTATTCCGATGCTACATTGCCGGCAAGTACATTGAACACCTGATTCTTTGTCACTCCGAGAGCTTCAGCTTTCTCAAAATCCACATCCAGATACAACTCAGGAGTACCGGTTTCAAAACTGCCGAATGCCATCTGCACATCCGGCATTGAATTTAACTTCATCAGCATCATATTCATCGCATTCTGCAATTCAGCCGGACTCTGCCCGGCAGTTGCCTGCAGCATGAATGTTACACCACCGGTAACACCAAGGCCCATAATTGCCGGTGGTTTGAAAAAGTTGATTCTCGCTTCCGGGACCGCAAATGCAATTTTCTGAGCATTTTTCTGGATTTCATCAATACTTGTTTCCGGAGTGGTACGGTCTTTCCAGTCATCAAGGGTGATGATAAATGTTCCGACGTTTTCACCGGCACCGCTCGTGAAACTGTATCCGTAAATACTCATGCGGTCTTTTACCCCGGGAATATTCTTCAATTGTTCATCTACACCCATCAGGATACGGTTGGTTTCCGCCAGAGTTGCCCCCGGACGCAATTCAACCATCCCCATAATGGCACCTTTATCTTCGGAGGGAATAAATGAAGATGGAATATTTTTAAGGTAGAAATAGTTCATGTAAATGACCCCGGCAAAAATCACCAGCGCGATAACAGTATATCTCACCATAAAGTGCGATATTTTCATATAACCTTTACACGAACCGCTCAAAAATTTATTAAAGCCGCGAAAAACGATGTTTTCTTTGGGTTTTCTCAACAACAAAGCACAAAGTGCCGGACTTAAAGTCAAAGCATTTATCGTAGACAGACACAGCGAAATACACATCGTCACCGAGAACTGCAAATAGATAGTTCCAACCATGCCGCCGTAAAAACCTACCGGAACATAGATTGCCACGATCACAAGCGTAGTCGCAATAACAGCTCCGGTGATCTGCTTCATACTTTTTTTAGCAGCTTCTTTGGGAGATAACCCCTCTTCCTCAATAATTTTCATGCAGTTTTCCGTAACCACGATAGCATCATCCACCAGAGAACCGATGACCAGGATCAAACCGAACATAGTCAAAAGGTTAATGGAAAAACCGAGTGGAATAAGGAAGATGAACGTTCCGATCAAACTGACCGGAATCGTCAGCGTCGGAACAAGAGTTGCACGCCAATCCTGCAGGAACAAATAGGTAATTGCCACCACCAAAACCAAGGTCAAAATCAGAGTTTCAAAAATCTCCTTCATCGTTATACGGATGTACTCTGTCGGATCATAGCCGATCTGATAATCCACACCTTTGGGGAACTGGGTGGCTTTGAGTTCCTTAAGCAAGGCATTGGCTTTTGCCACTACCTCAAGAGCATTGGCATCAGTGTTACGGTAAATGATAAGACCAATTGAATCAACATTGTTGAACCGGCTTCCGTTGGTATAACTTTCTGATCCAAGTTCGATTCGGGCAATATCCTTCAATTTTACCTGTTCGCCGTTCTCCTTTGAACGGACAATGATGTTTTCAAACTCTTCAACCTTATTCAAACGGCCAAGGGTTGTCAGCTTCAACTGGATAAAATCACTGCTGCCCTCGGTTCCGATTGAACCGGCGGCCGCCTGAACATTTTGCGAACTGACCGCCTTACTGACATCAGAGGTGGCGATCCCCAAACCGGACATTTTTTTCGTATCCAGCCAAATACGCATTGAGTAGTTACGTTCTCCCATAATCGAAACTTCACTGATTCCGGGAACACGTGAAAGCGGATCACGAACATTAGTACGGATAAAGTTGGATAACTCCGTCAGCGACAACACACTGCCATCGGTCGAAAAATTGTAGAACGCCAGAATATCACCGCTGCGCTTAAACTGCCGCACACCATTGCGTTTCACAACATCCGGCAGCAGCGGTTCTGCACGCTTGACTGCATTCTGCACATTCACCAGGTTGATATCTGTATTGGAACCGGATTCAAAGGTGATCTCCAACAAATACATACCGTTATTGCTGCATGAACTGTTATAATAAAGCAGCCCCTCCAAACCGTTGCACTGCTCTTCGATAACAGTTGCCACAGTATCGGAAACTTCCTGGCTGCTCGCGCCGGTATAGTTTGCCATAACCATAATGGTCGGCGGAGCGATTTCCGGATATTCTGCAACAGGAGCCTGAAAAACACAAAGTAAACCGGCAATCACCGTGACAATGGAAATCACCATTGCCAATTTCGGACGGTCAATGAATATTTGAGAAAACATGATCACTTACTCCCGACCGGAACTACTGCTTTGCCCGGGAACACTTTATGCGTACCATCGATCACAACAGTCTCTCCCACTTTCAAACCATCAAGAATGATCTGCTCACCGCCAACCGTATCACCGAGCTTGACCGGACGCACCGTCGGAATATTTTCTGCATTCAGCACATAAACATAGCTGGTATTTCCATTGTTCATGATTGCAGAAACCGGCACACCAGTTTTTTTACCATCTTTTTTGGCAATACGCACTGACACCAACGCATCCGGCAACAACTGCATTCCATCATTTTTCACTCTGACACGAACCCGGATAGAATCAGTATCTTTGTCAACTTTATTGTCGACAAAGACGATTTCCTTATCTCCATTAAACTCACTTCCATCCGCCAGTATGATCTGAACGACAGCCTCTTTCTGCAACCGTTCAAATGAACCGCCGAAAATGGAAACATAATCGCGCATCGTGATCCAGAAGTTGACATGCATGCTGTCCATATTGGCAATATATACCAAAGTTCCGGTTGACGGAGTTACATAGTTGAATTCCGCCACAGCAGCGATACCGGCTTTACCATTGATCGGCGCGTAAATTTTTGTGTAACTGAGATTGTTTTTTGCATCCAGCAACGCAGCTTCCGCCGCCAGCACAGCTGCTCTGCAAGTTGCTTCCTGCCGGACTGCCTCATCATATGAACTTTCAGAAACCGCTTTCTGTTTCCACAAAGAACTCTGACGATTGAGATTTTTCTGAGCAAAATTAAATTCGGCCTTGCTCTGCATCAATTTTGCTTCAGCTGCTTTGACTGCGGCAACATAAGTTGTATCTTCCAAAACGAACAGCAGGTCACCTTTTTTAACGAATGCACCACTACTGAAATTCTGTTTCTGGATTATACCATTAACACGGGCAATCAGAGAAACGTCATCAACCGCAGAAATTTTTCCGATGTAACGTCTGTTTTGGGCAACAGGAATCGCCTTGACTTTGCCAACCTTGACAAATTCCGGCGGACGTTCCATCTTTGCCGTCTTTTTCTCATCACCGAGAACAGTGATCCCGGCAACAGCCAGACAACAGAATAATAATTTTTTCCACGTTTTGTTCATTCTTCACTTCCTTTTGCATTTATTAAATATAAGTTGAATTTATTTAGAATCTCTTCAAAACAATCTAATTTTTCCGGTTCGCACTCCTGAAAAAATTTCTCAAGTTTCAACCTGAAAAACTCCGCTGTCGCTTTCTGGTAATCCTGACCTTTTCGGGAAATCCTTATCCAAACCTTGCGGCGATCATCACTGGCATTTTCCCGGTCAAGATATCCACGCTGTACCAAATTCTCAACCATTACCGAAACGGCACTGCTGGACAAGCCGAGCTGCTGCGCTAAATCACGAAGCATGATTCCCTGCCGGGAATTTCTTGTCAATCGCCACACGGCACGCAATAATCTGCTTTGACTGAGCGTAAGTGTCATCAACTCCTTTATTTGACTGCGTGATTGGCATTGCAGCCACCAATCACGCAACTCGTCGGTCAAATCACATATCCGGCTGCATATCTCCATGCCGTTGTTGCTGTTTTCCATCACTGTTGTACCGCCTTTCAAAACACAATAACCCAAAGGCACTCTAATTATAACCAACCTTAATATACATGCGTTCCGAACTTTTTACAAATTAAAAACAGCCGACATTACAAAAAAACTCAATAAATCCTGACTATCACCGCACTAAAAGAATCAGCCCATCATTACGCAAATCAAATCCACGCGGGAAAGAATCGTGAAGATAAGCATCCCTTATTGCATTGTTCAAAGTATTGATAAGATCGGAAAAACTACGGTCTCCGGGAAATTTCACAAAAAAAGTACGGTCATTATTATAGGTAATATCCACTTCGAACAAATTACGGTTCACAATATTAACCTTCCGGATAAAAAAAACATCTCGGTAATGGCGATCAACAGTCATTATCAGATCCAAAGCACAAAGCAAATTGCGTTGATCACTGAAAACACCGCTTATTTCCGGCAAATTCTGTCCTGATGCAGATGACTCCCTCTTGGGAAACATCACCCCTTTCTCATCAACAAACAACTCTCTTCCGATTGCCGCCCGCGGAACACGCTCTTTCAATTCAAAAAGAATCATATCCGGCAGCACCAACTGAACTTTGGCATCTTCGATACTTTTGATTTCCAACACCTTTTCACGGACACGACCAACATTGACAGAGAACATATTCTGTCCTTCCCTGACTCCGGCACGTTCACGCAACTCACGACCTCTGCTGCGCCAGTACTCACCGGCACAACGAACTTCTGTACGATAAAGTTTTAACCGCGGGTTTTCCATTTTTATTCTACTTGCAAAAAACACCGCAGCTCCGATCAATAAAACACAGAAAAACAGACAAAACAACAGCAAAAAACGATGAAAGGAAGAGATTCCCTGCACATCATGACGATCTGCAGCTTTGGTTTTACTCCCCCTTTTCTCCGGACTCTTTGCGGTACTCTTCTTTACTGCCATTTCAAAATTTTCTCCGTTGAAAATAAAAAAGTGACGTCCCGGCACTACAAACGAAACGTCACAAAATTGTCATCAAACAAACATTTCTTACCGGACTGAAAAACCATTGCGTTTGAGTTCAGCTTTCAATTCCGGAATGCCGATCATATTGAAGTGGAAAACGGATGCTGCCAGCAGAACTTCCGCCCCGGCCTGAGCTGCCTCAACGAAATGTTCCATTTTCCCGGCACCGCCGGAAGCCACGATTTTTGCAGAACAGCTCTGCGCCATCGCCTTGATCACCGACAACTCATATCCGGTCTTTGCTCCATCTCCAGCCTTGCTGGTCGGTAAAATCACATTTACGCCGAAATCATCTGCTTTTTTGGCAAAATCAACAGCATCATATCCGGTTGCAGTTCTGCCGCCATCAATATACACCTCGTAACCGGACGGCATTGCAGGATTGACATCAAGATCAATCGCCACGGTAACAGCATCAACGCCGAATTCTGCAATCAGCTCACGAATCAATTCAGGACGCCGGAACGCAGCACTGCTGGTGGAAACCCGGTTGGCACCAGCAGCCAAAACACTGCGGGCTGATTCCACATCACGGATCCCGCCACCGACTGTAAACGGCACGGTACAGACGTCCGCAACTTTCCGGACGACCTCAACAAGGGTATCACGCTGTTCAACAGTAGCCGTAATATCCAATAATGCCAATTCATCGGCTCCGGCCTGACAATATGCCACGGCACACGCAACCGGATCCCCCGCATCGGCAATATCAACGAAATGCACTCCTTTTACTACGCGTCCGGCACGCATGTCCAAACACGGCATAACAGAAATCAGCTTACCCATTTTCTCTTTTGTACCTTTCAAAAACACATTATCACATTACCTGATCGGCATACGATCAGGTTCTTCTGATATCACTTTACGCAACCATTCAACATTGGGGAAATAATCCTCATAGAAAGATTTGATCATTATTTCCAAACCCTTTTCGCCGAACTCCCAGTCAAGAACTGCATCGCCGAGAACCTTGCGGACATTGCTCTGATCAAAAACGATATCACTGCTGAAATACGGAAACAGATCCCCGACAAAACGACTCATCAGAGACTCCCCTGCACCATCGCCTTTACTTTCGCCACCAACGGTAGTGCCATCAAGACGCAAAACCTTACAAATCGTATGCTCGATTTGCTTAACCGAAACAGGACTGTCTCCTGAAATATGGTATGCAGAATTAGTCACCGGTTTCTGGAAAAGTGCCGTAATCGCCTCCTGTACGTAGTCGATGGGAACGAAATAAACATGTTCAGAAGGATTGGTAGCAAAGTTGATTTCCATGTTTACCCAGTTTTCAGGAGAAATACCGAGTTTGGAGCAGCGATGACTTTTCACCTTGCCCAAAAATTCCAAAATCCGGTAGAACGCAAGCGGCTTGCGGATACGTCCGTCTGAACGGCGTCCGGTAATGATTGCCGGACGGTAAACAGAGAATGGGATCCCGCTCTGACGCACAAGCTGTTCAGCCTTGAACTTGCTCTCTTCATAAGGATTGTTGAATCCGTTGTCAACCGGATTGTCCTCATAGGCTGTACCACAGAGCTTACCGGCGATGTAACAAGTACCGACATAGTGAAATTCTTTAACATTCAACAGCTTGGCAAGCTCGACCATATTCTGAGTGCCGCCGTAATTGATTTTGAATACTTTTCCGGTAGGGTCTTTGCCGAGATTGACATCAGCCGCGCAATGGAAAATGATATTTGCTCCGGCGATCGCGGGATTCTTCGCCAACTCCTGCGGATTGATGCCTACTACGTCCCCCTCAACCACCTGAATTTTCTTCAGGATCGCATCAGCCGCGTCCGGACACCCGTCAAATGCACACTCGTCCCGGATAATAGAATCGACCCGTTCAGCAGCACTCTTTCCGCCGCCGCTGCGAACCAGACAAACAATATCATAATCCTGACGTTCACGCAGCAAAGCCACTACGAAAGCACTTCCGACCAGACCGGTGACTCCGGTAACCAAAATCTTATTCATCATGAAAATACCCATGTTAGTTGCGGCAATACAAACAAAAAACTTTCCGGACCGGTCAACTGCCGCAATACTGAAAAAAATGATCCGGAGCCTGCCGTGCAATAAGTGCAACTTGCTAACTATACACCCGTTTTTGCTTTTTTTCAAGTCAACGGCGGTCAAAGCTCTTTTTTTTTAACGAAAAATCCATCTTTCGCGGATTATTGACCAACTGCAAAAAAAAACTTGACTTCAGCAGAAAAAGGTGTTATATTTAATATGATATGAGATTATTGTTTTTTTGTGATTAACTATTTGATATTGGAGTTTTGCTCTTGAAAAATTCAGTACGCTTTTTTGCAGCAATTTTGCTTCAACTGCTGATTTTTGTAATGTTTTGCGGTTGTTCAAAATCCCCTGCTGACAGCAAATTAAAAGCAGCAGCCGGCCTGCCGCCGGTTGCCGGTTTAGCAAAAATCATCGGCGGTGACCGGGTGGAGATAATATCAGTTCTGCCTCCGGGGCGCACTCCGCATGATTTTACACCGCGAACTGAAACTATCAGGCAAACGTCGTCTGCGAAACTTTTTTTTACAACCGGAATGCCGTTTGAAAACAAAATTGCAGCATTCATGCAGAATCGCAGCACAGTCAGCGATGTTTCACGCGGGATAAAACGTATCGCATTCCATGATGGCGGAGATCACGATCATCAACACCATGATGGCTGCAGTCATGATGATCACGACCCCCATGTCTGGCTTTCACCGCAAAATGCCATCATCATTGCAGAGAACATACTGGCAGATCTTACCCGAATTGATCCGGAAGGCAAGGATTACTATCAGAAAAACTTTGATCTTCTGAAAGAACGTCTGCAGCAGCTTGATAAAAAAATTTCCGAGAAGCTTGCTCCATGTACCGGTAAAACATTCTTCGTTTACCACCCGGCATTCGGATATTTTGCTTCGGCTTACAAGCTCCATCAGCGGGCGATCGAACTCAACGGCAGAGAAGCAACCGGTCCGCAGCTGGCTCAAATTATCAGAGAAGCAAAACGCGCCGGAGCTTCCACAATATTCGTTCAGGAACAATTCAATCCGCGCAGTGCAGAGTCACTGGCAAAGCAAATAAACGGAGTTGTTGCACCTCTTGATCCGCTTGCTGGTGATCTGGTGGAAAACTTGAATAAAATCGCCGACAAAATCGTTGAAGGTTTCAAGCGTGAAAGCAAATAAGATTATGGCAACTCCCCCTATCATTGAGATCCGGAATATGTCTTTTGGTTACACTCCGGGTATTACCGTTCTTAAAGATGTATCCTTCTGCATTCCCAGCGGCTCTTCAGGTTGTATAGTAGGGCCCAACGGCGGCGGCAAAAGCACATTATTGAAACTGATGCTCGGTTTGCTTTCCCCCACGACCGGAACGATACGGATCGCCGGTAAAACGCCGGTAAAATCCCGCTCCCGGATCGGGTATATGCCTCAATACCATCAGTTGGATGCCTCATTTCCGGCCAGCGTATTGGAAGTGGCAATGATGGGCAGAATAACCCCATTCACCTTTTTCCGGCATAGCAAAAAAGACCGTCAGAAAGCACTGCAGGCATTGGAAACGGTCGGGATAGCCGATCTTGCAGACCGATCATTTGCGGGCTTATCCGGAGGACAGCGTCAGCGTGTACTTATCGCACGCGCTCTGGCAGGGGATCCGGAGTTGCTGCTGCTTGATGAACCGACTGCCAATATTGATCCGGGTGCCGAAGAAAAATTTTATGCAACGTTAAATGAATTGAGAAAACAAATGACCGTTATCACCGTTTCCCATGATATGGGTTTTGTAAACCGGGAAACAGATTTGGTAATTTGTGTGAACCGTTCGGTAACTCTTCATCAGGCAACCGATTTTACGGCTGAAGCAGCCAATGAAGTTTACCATCACCATGTAAATATGATAAAGCATGATCATTCATGTTTCTGTCACTGTAAGAAGGAGCATGATAATTGATGCTTGAATTCAAAGATATTCTTTTTGCGCCGGAATGGAGCTTTCTCCGTTTTGCGATATTGACCGGTTTGTGCCTGTCCCCTGCCCTCGGCGTAATCGGCACAATGGTCGTCACCCGCAGAATATCTTCTCTTGCCGGTGCCAGCACTCATGCTGCCCTCGGTGGTTTCGGGTTGGCTCTTTTTCTGCAGCGGGTATGCTTATGGCAATGGTTCACTCCGACTCTGGGTGCTGTTATCGGGGCAGTGGCAGCCGCGGTTGCAGTCGGGATCGTCAGTATATATGCAAAAGAAAGAGAAGATACTATCATTGGAGCAGTATGGGCAATCGGAATGTCAATCGGCTTATTGTTCCTTGACCGCACACCGGGGTATGTTGATTGGCAGGGATATCTTTTCGGCAGTATTCTGCTGCTCACCTCAAATGATACTTATATGACACTGATCCTTGATGCGATAATCCTGATTCCAACAATAATCTTCTTTCCGGCGTTGCTGGCAATGAGTTTTGATGATACATTTGCAAAATTGCGTGGGATAAAGGTTACGGCACTCTATATCGGACTGCTGGTTTTAACTGCGCTTACAATTGTTCTGTTGATAAATCTGGTCGGAATAATGCTGGTCATTGCTTTATTAACACTGCCATCTGCCGCAGCAGCATGCTGTACCGCACATTTGCGGACAACGATGATCCTGTCAGCGTTTTACAATGCATTATTCATTACCGCCGGATTGTTGTTGAGCTGTCTGTTGGCCCTGCCATCCGGACCAACTATCGTTGTATTGGCGGGAATCGCTTACATACTGAGCATGATAAGAAAAAAATACAGTTCAAAATAATAATGGGGAAAATATGAAAAAAATAAATATGTTTTTAGCGTTTTTTTCAATCGCATTTGCCGGATTCGGCTGTTTTGATGATTCATCTGCCAACAGTAAACTGGTTGATGCTGTCAAAAAAGTCAAACAAGGGAACTGGCAGGAAGCCGAACAGATAGCAATTCAGCTTTCCGAAGAAAATCCGGCTGCAGTTTCGCCGGTGATTCTGCAGATTCTTTCATTTGAAAACAGTGGTCAGATGGATAAAGCAGTAGATCTTGCCAGACAGTGTGCCAAAAGCAATCCTCAAGATTTTGCAGCATTGTACACTCTCGGCAGGCTTTACTCAAAAGATGAAAAACGTTATGGAGAAGCGTACTCGGTGCTTGAAAACGCCATCATATTGCGCCCGGGAGATATCAACACCCTGATTTTGCTTTGCAATCTCGGAGTCGTAAACAATGAATCCACTGCCGGTAAATATTTGGATCAATTGGTATTGAAATCAAAGCTGTCCAACGCCGACACCGGCAGGGCATATTATTTGCGTGGTATTTATCTTGACCGTTCAGAAAAAAAAGAAGAAGCCTACCGGAGTATGATGAAAGCATGGGACTACAGTATCAAAGATAATCCTGAGTTGCTTTTCCAAATTGCGGCTTTCGTGGAAAAGACCGGACATCGTGATGTTGAAGCCGGTCTCCTGTATAAACGCTTCGTGCAATATTACGAAAAAACTGCCGGATACGATCCCGGAAAAACCGCACTGGCACGTACCCGCAGCAAACGGCTTTTGAACAGCAGATAAAAACGGATGCCTCCTATGCTCGATTTGAGTAAAGAAGTTATTGAAGAGATCCGGCATCGTTGTGATATCAGTGATGTTATCAGCAGCTGCGGTGTCCAATTGAAACGTTCTGGCTCATCCAGTTTGAAAGGATTGTGCCCTTTTCATCAAGAAAAAACGCCCTCCTTTCACGTAGATACAGCACGTCAGAGTTTCCATTGTTTCGGTTGTGGAAAAGGCGGAGATGTGTTCCGTTTTTTCATGGACAAAGAGAACCTGGATTTCCTCAATGCTGCACAAATACTCGCGACCAGATGTGGAGTGGTGATACCGGAAAAACAAGATGGTAAAGTTCAAGATCCGGGAAAGCGCAGTGAAAGAGAACGTTTGATTGCAGTAAATGGAGAATTCAGCAATTTCTTCTGCCGCTATCTCCGTGACAATCCCCGTTCTCCTGCTGCTGAATATCTGAAAAAGCGTAATGTGCCAAGAGATGTTGTAGAAAAATTTCATATAGGTGCAGTTCCAGACAGTTGGACAGCCTGCCGGGATTATGGTCGCTCTATGGGGTTTTCAGATGAAGATATGCTTACAGCCGGAATTTTGCGCCGCAAAGAGGGTACCGGTAATATCTACGATCAATTCAAAGGACGTCTTGCATTTACAATTGAAAATGAACAAGGTAAACCGGTAGGATTCAGTGCACGTTCTCTGGAACCCAAACCGCTTGACGGCAGAAAGTATGTCAACACTCCGGAAACACCGGTGTTTCACAAAGGACATCTGCTGTACGCTTTGCCGCAAGCCAGACAAGGTATCGGCAGATTGAAACAAGCTATCCTCTGCGAAGGTCAGTTGGATGCAATTGCCTTTCACCGGGCAGGTTTTGATTGTGCAGTAGCACCGTTGGGAACAGCTTTTACTGCTGATCAGGCAAGAATAATCCGTCGTTATTCCCGGAACCTTGTTCTTGCGTTCGATGCAGACAACGCCGGACGCAAGGCGGTTTTGCGGGCAGCGGAAATTCTGCTGCCATTATCTGTTGAGTTGCGGGTACTGCAAATACCCGGCGGGAAAGACCCGGATGAGTTATACGCCAACGGTGGAACGGTTGCCCTGAAAAATGCTCTTGAGAATACGGTTTCGTGGATGGAGATTCTCCGTGAAACACTGCCGGAAAAATTTGATATCGTCTCGCCGGTAGGCAGAAGTCAGGCAGCAGCATTCGTCGCGTCATTTCTCAAACTCATTAATAATCAGGTTGAACTTGAAGTTTATACAAGAGAAGCTGCAAAAATTCTGGAAATCAGCGAAAGTGCAATGAATGCAGAACTCTCCGGCGCGATCAGAGCGAATACCTTTTCCACCGGAGATAATACGCCGACCATTCCGTCTCCACAGCCTGTAAAGCACCGGAAAGCAGACGCGGCACTCATCACGCTGCTGGAGCTTGCAGTATCTGACATCAACTGCGGGCGTGCCATGGCAGAAGCGATTCCGCCGGAAAAACTGCCAACTGATACTCCAGTTGGCAAAGCCCTGAATATGGCAATCAACGCTGCACTCAATGATGAGATGGAAGCTCTGCCGGATGAATTAAAAAATCTGTTGCTGGAAACCCCCTCTCCGGAGGTAAGCAAAGTTATCCATCAACCTGCGACATTCCCCCCTGCTCGTTTGGAGCAGGCACTGAAAGATGCGATTGATGAATTCAATAGACTGCATCGCAAACAAAATGAAAATGATTTACTGGCAAAACTGCGTCTTGCCACCTCCGATGATGAAAAAATGAACATCTTAATAAAACTGCAAAACTCAAACCGGCAAACAGGAAAGGATTTGTAATGAAAATGATTAAATTTGTTCCGGCACTGCTCTTATTGGCATGCGGATGCGTGTCACAACCGCAAGTTCCCAAAATGAAAATGGCGATGGGAGTGCCTGACGGGAAAGTAAAATACGCACCGGTTCCTGCAGATAATTTGTCTTTGCAATTGTTGAGTAAAACATATCTTTATGCAGGCAAAAGCGGTTCTTTGATATTCGCATTGAGCAACAATGGTTCCCAGGCGATATCAATTCCCGAGTGGTATGCCAAAGAACAGGATAATATCACTGTTTTTGTACAGCCGTGGTTGACAGGCATGAAAGAACCGCATCCGGAAGCCTGGACAAAACTGGATTTCGAGCTTACTCAACCGGTGATGCACTATCCCATGACATTGCTGCCGGGAAACAAAGCATTGATCAATAAAAATCTGGAATTTATTCAACATCTGAAAGTCTCACCGGGGATGGAACGACGGTACTTCGTTAAAGCAGAAATGAATCTCAAGTCGTTGAAACTGTCAAGTAAAATCATTACGCTGCGGGTTCTGCCGTCCCAAAAATCAGGAGAAAAATAAAAATGAAAATAAAGAGATGGGTATTTATCCTTTTTTTGTGCAGCATTGCAGTGTCTGCAGCACAGCCGACCTTCCGCCCGGTACTTCAAATCAAAAAAGTTTCAGATCTTGATCACAAGAATATCATTGATGATCCGGTTTGGAATAATGTTCCGTCTCACAGATTTTTGAAGTTGATCTATACCACAATGGATATCAGACGTCTTCCGCAGGAACAGGCATCAGTCAAATATCTCTATGACAGTAAATACTTTTATATCCGTGCTGACATGATTGATTCAGATATTATGACAACTGCCAAAAAGGACGGCGGACATTTTTACCAACAGGGAGATTTACTTGAAGTCTTTATCAAACCGGCAAATGCAAACTATTACTGGGAAATTTACGGGACCCCGAATAATCTCCAGACCCGTTTTTATTTCACATCCAGATCCACCGTCGGTTTACCATCCAGTTTCACTCATCAGGATGTCGGTATAAAGGTTTATTCAAAGGTAAACGGTACATTCAATGATCCCTCAGACCGGGATCACTCATGCATTACAGTGGTAGCTGTTCCATTATCTGAATTGAACCGCCCACATATTACCAAATCACATCCGGCAGGAACAGTTCTTTTTGCACCAGGAGAAGAGTGGCTGATTTTTTCATCACGGTACAATGCCTCACGATATATGCCAGCGCAGGAACTTTCCTGTTTCCCTCAAGCGTTCGGCGGTTATCATGCGACAGAATATTATGCAAAAATGGAAATACTCAAATAATTTATCACTGACAAGGAGAATGTAATATTATGAAAAAAATCACTGTTTTTGCTGCGATAGCATTTGTTTCTGTTGCCTCAAATGCAACTGAAATAATCCGCGGACAACTGGGTGGCCGCGATAACTCAGGCAAAGAATTCCGTATAATTGCCAAAAAACCGGAACACTACAACCGCAAACCGTTAGAACCAGCGATAGTATCTGTAAGAAATGATAAAGATAACCTCTATCTTTCACTGTCGATGAAAGATAATGATACTCTCAGTGAAGCCAAAAAAGATCAGGATGCACTGCGCAATCAGGGCGATGCGCTGCAAATTTTTCTCAAATCAGAGAAAGAAACCTACCTTTGGGAATTTCAAGTCAATCCTTTCGGCAGAAAAAGCTGCTTCTTTCACCCCGGGGCCGGACGGATGTTCTATCCGGAACCCGGTTCCAAATTCCCTGATTTCACAGTTGAGAATCAACTCGGAAACGGGAAATGGGATGTTTACATTGCAATTCCGGCAGCCATTTTCAGGGAAAAAGGTTTCAAATTTACAAATGATGAAAAATGGACTATCATGGTAGTACGCCATAATTTCTCCAGATTTCACAACGAGCGGGAGATCAGCAGTTATCCGCAGGCACTTGCAAACGTTGCTTATCCGGAATATTTTGCAGAACTGATATTAAAATAATCAAATCATCCTAACCGGAAAAGTTTCAAAAGTTCTTCCGGTGTAATTCCGCTGATGTATTCAGCAACATCTGAAACGGCCAATTTTCCGGCGATTTCATCAAAGCTGGGAATTGAGCCGTTCAGTTTTTCTGCCAATTCTGCGACCGGACGGTTCCCGAAAAAATCTCCGGAAAATACCGTATCTGCAATACGGTTGTCTATTACATTGAAACGCACTTCCACGCTGCCGCAGGAGAAACGCTCCCGGTGACGGTAACTGTAAGCGATCAATGTTCCGAAATTCCATTGCCATTGGCGGTATTTTTCATCGGCAAGTTTTTC
This sequence comes from Lentisphaerota bacterium, assembly GCA_015061525.1. Taxonomy (GTDB): domain Bacteria; phylum Verrucomicrobiota; class Lentisphaeria; order Victivallales; family Victivallaceae; genus UBA1784. Next base: position 21,242 of record SUWK01000001.1, on the reverse strand, counting down.
TGCTTTCACAATCAAATCTGCAGGAACAGGTGTAACTTCATCAAGCTGCATGAGCCGCAAAAGTCCGGTTCCCAAATTTGCCATAAATTCATCTGAGGTCAAATCCGGTAAATATTCCTTCAAGTTAGCTACCCGCGATCGGACAGACTTGATTCCTTTGGAACGGATCTTTTCTTCATCCGGAGTCAAAACCTGTGATAAAACGGTCAAATCAGCATCAAAAAGCAATGTTCCATGAAATAAAGTCCGGTCGGTCAAAACACTTTTTGCACTCCCGGAAATTTTTCTCCCGTCAACCAGAATATCATTACGCCCGTGAAATCGTGCATCAATCCCCATTGTTCGCAGAACATTGATTATAATTTCGGCATTCCTGGCAAATGCTTCCTGATCAAGCTGCCGGCCATTGGCTGCGATCGTGTAATTGATATTCCCCAAATCATGATAGACAGCCCCTCCCCCGGTAATTCTGCGGACAACCTTAATCCCGCGTTCACGAACAGCCTCCGCATTGATTTCGGCTTCAGTATTCTGATTTCTGCCAACGATAATCGCAGGAGCATTACGCCAGAGCATAACAACTTCAGAAGGATATTCTGCTGCTATCAACTCTTCCAAAGCAAGATTGAATGCCGGATCTGTAGAGGTATTTATCAATAGATTCATAAATATTCCCACTCCATAAAAAACAAATGCCGCCGGAAAAAACTCTCTTCCAAGCGGCATAACAAAAATCTGCAATAACTTACGGCATCGCCATAAAAGAGAATACCAATGCAAAGATAGCACAGGTTTCGACCACACCGAGAACGATCAGATAGTTGGCAAAGCCTTTGCCGGTTTCTGCAAAAGAAACACAACCGTTAGCTCCGCATTTGCCCTGAAAGATCGCTGAAACCATCTGCGCTATACCACCGAGCAAACCGAGACAGATATACGCCAGAGCGAACTGGGGTTTTTCCACAATCGCCTGTTTGGAAAGCACCATCATCAACATCGCATAAATCGTCTGTGAAAGCGGCGCACCGACCATTGCAATCAACAAAAACGGTGCAGCTTTACCCTGCTGATAACACTTTTTCCATGCCCCGATCGCGGCAGCACCGGCAGTACCGGCTCCGATAGCAGAACCGACCGCAGCCAAACCGACAGCAACATAACCGACACCGATAGCCAATGCCTGCATTGAACTCATTTCCATAATTTTTTACTCCTCTTTTTTATTTAATTTAAATGGATTAAAACTTTGCCCACTCCATGACAAACCTGTATGATTGGAAAACTCCAACGTATTCAAACGTACCGCATGAACCAGTACACTGAGCAGCGCCAGAGCAATATTCAACGCATGTCCGACCAAGGCAACAATAATTCCCGCCGGCAACAACCATACAGATACTTGCGCAAGGTCAAATGCCATTCCATTGAAACTTCCGGCGATGCATGCACCGGCAAGTCCGACAGCAAACAATCGGATATAACTCAAGACATCTGTAAAACTGCCGATTATATCAAATGGGAACTGGAACACATCTGATGCCTGTTTCCAGTTGACACCGCATACCATGACCAACAGCAATCCTGTACCATAAAGGATATACATGTAACCGGGAAATTCTCCGGGATAGACGATCAATCGAACTGTAAGGAAAAAATTCCCCCAAATGATCAACATCCAGCCGAAATGCTGTCCGGCAGCACGCCAATTTCGTTCCCTGACAACCCGCCAGATACGTCCAACAGATAACTGTATAACCGCCAGTACAAAACAGAAAAACTGAATATTCGCCTGTTTTGCGGCACTTGAAGCAAAATCCCGAAAACACGCCAGTGCCGGAAACGGTTTGTCTGTAAAAGGAATAACCGACATTCCGAACCAACTGCCGCAAAGAGCCCCCCAAATGGTTGCAGCAACGCTCAATACCAACAGCAAACGCATAGGCGGCACAAGTTTCGGGATTTTTTTCCCGGCAAGCAATCCGCATACAGAAGCTGCGCCGAAAATGATCCCGTAACCGGCATCACCGATAATAATGGCATAAAAAATGGTGAAAAATATCAGCACAGCTCCGGATATATCAATTTCCCGATATCCCGGCACAATACCGAGAAAATCAAAAAGCGGCTTGATTATCCGGGTAAATTTATTGTCCTTCAGCAAAACCGGTACATCTTCATCATCCGCCGGGTCTGTGATCAGCAATCCCCAGCCGTTGATTTTGGCAGCTTCGCTGATTTTCCCTATTTCCGGAGTCGGGACAAAACCGGTCAAAGCGGCAACCGCACCATGTTCCGCAAGAGAATCTCGAACCCGGCAAAATTCCAATGCCGCACATTCACCAACCAATGCATCTGCAATGCAACCACGATTATCAGCAAGAAAATGCAGCCGTTCAATAAGAGAATCCTGCTCTTTTTTTAACGCGGTGATCTTCTCTTTCAATCTGCGCGGATCATCATTCTCATCAAGTCTGACAACCGGCAGCCCGGACTCATCAATATCTTCCATCGCAATTACAGCGAAAGCGATTTTCCCTTTGCTGCGGGATATAACATGACACTGGATATCATCACGTCTGCGAAGCTGTTCAAATTCCACATTTCCAGCTGTACACAGGAAAACATTGACGCCACTGTTTTTCAATTTTTCCAGAAGAGAACGATCAAAATCCCCCCAGACAGCCAAATTCTCCAAACGGCGCGACAACTCAACGAGCTTGCTTTCAACAGCAGCACGCTTTTCTGCATTGGCATAAGTTTCATTGGCAGCATCCATTGCCGGAACAGCAGATTTTTTCGCCGGCAGCATTTTGTTTTCAACAGCATACTGCTCCAGAAGATCATACATCCGTTTCAGGAAGCTGACACGATCGGCAACGGCAGAAGATTCTGAAGAAAAACGCTCTTCAAGCTCTATCTGCATCACGCCGAGATCACGCAAAGAAGCAAGCGCAGACTCACGCTCATTCTGCAACGCGATCAGCGTCACTTTTTTCATCGGCACAATCATTTCGGTCCCGTCCTGTTAAAGATAATGTTTGTTAGAGAATATAACACTTTTTCATAAAAAAATCAAGCGATCACACAAAAAAACTTCCTACCTTACCTGACCATCTCCGGTAACGATATATTTGTAGGTAGTCAATTCATCCGTCCCCATCGGACCTCTGGCATGAAGTTTGTCAGTACTGATACCGATTTCAGCTCCCATACCAAATTCGCCGCCATCGGTAAAACGGGTGGATGCATTAACATAAACAGTTGATGAATCAACATTTTTGGTAAAATATGCTATATTCTCCTCAATAGTACTCAAGATCCCGTCGCTGTGCCGCGACCCGTAAGTATTGATATGCTCAACAGCATCATCAACTCCATCAACGCTTTTCACCGCCAGAATCAAAGAAAGATACTCGGCATGATAATCATCTTCTACAGCCGGCAATGCCTGCGGAACCAGATTGCAGAATGCGGCATCTCCGCGCAATTCAACTCCTTTTTGAAGCAGTTCAGCCGCAATTTTCGGAGCAAACTCCGGCAGTATAGAACGGTCGATGAGCAAAGTTTCCAAAGCGTTACACACAGCAGGGCGTGAACACTTTGCATTAACAATGATTTTGACAGCTTTATCCATATCGCATTGCGCATCCACAAAAAGATGGCAGACACCTTTGTAATGTTTCAAAACCGGCATAGTTGCTTCTGCTACCACAGTGCGGATCAGCCCCTCCCCGCCGCGCGGAATAACCAAGTCTATATACCGATCCATTTTCAACATCAATTTGACAGCTTCACGATCTGTCCACGGAATCAACTGGACGACTCCATCCGGCAAACCGCATCCGGCGGCACTTTCATTGAGAACCCTTGCGATCGAGGTATTTGACTCAAAAGCCTCCTTGCCGCCACGCAGAATGACAGCATTTCCCGCTTTAATACAAATACCGGCTGCATCAGCAGTGACATTGGGACGGGCCTCGTAAATAATACCGATCACACCAAAAGGCACGGCAATTTTAGTTATCTTCAAACCATTCGGACGGATATTTTCCGACAAAACTTTACCCACCGGATCTTTTTGTGCCGCCACCTGCCGCAATCCATCCGCCATAGCCTCGATGCGAGCCATAGTAAGTGTCAAACGATCTATTTTTGCCTCATCCATACCATTACAGCGGGCATTGGCAATATCCCTGGCATTTGCCTCTGCGATCTCCCCGGCATGTTTAACAATTGCATCAGCCATGCAATTCAAACATAAAGTTTTCGCATCCGCCGGAAGAACTGCCAGTGCGGCAGATGCCCGGCGTGCTTTTTTACCGATACTCTCCAACACTTGCTGCATTTCAACGACATCCATTTTTCACCTCATTCATATGCTTTTTATCCGAATATAAAATCACATTAATATACCCCGGTTAAACTTATTTTGCAACATAAAAACAAAAAAAAGCGGCGGGAAAACTCCCGCCGCACTGCATCATCGCAAATTTACGCCTTTTCTGCAACAGAACCGTCGTCTCTGTCATCCCGTTTCGAATTGTTCAAAGCACGGAAAAGACCGATAACGTCCACGATTCCACCGACAAGAAACCAGACAGTGCAAATCACTCCGAGGATAAGAGTGATGTACACTTTTGCATGCCACAACGACAACCAGTGGTCATCATTCAACGCATCGGAGAAGTAAAGTGACGTGTAAACTACAAAAACCACACACCAGATGATCGTCCACAAGATACTGGCGGCATAGATCAAGCGATCTCCCAAAGTAAACTCCGGAGTAATACCGAAAATTTTTTCAATTTTATTAACTTTACTCTTTTCGACATGCTCCTGGTTAGTATCATAAATACCGCGGTGAAGCATCTTCTCCAAATTGAAGTCCGGCTTACCGGCTTTGTGTTCCAGCAGTGAAATGATCACATAAAGCAGCGTACAGGTAATCATGTTGAAGAAACTGATATACTGACCGTTGACCGGAAAAACATATTCGCCGTTGCTGTTGGTGAAGTCAGCGATCCAATTCCAATTGAAATGATCAATAAGCCACTGCCCAAGACCTTTTGACCAAGTCTGCTGCAGAACGATACCGGTCACAGCACTGGTCGCGCCCCAGATATAACTGACCCAGGCCGCAATCGTACCACCACGTTTCCAATACAAACCGCCGATGATAGCAGGTCCTGCTCCGGAAACAATAGCACCTGTCAAACTGAAGAAGAGCAGCACCGGAGTTTCCTGTACCCAGAAGAAACTGAAGCACCAGCCGAAAACACCGACAGCAATAATAGCCAGACGCAACGCCCAAATGTGCGCTTTGGGACCGAAAGGTTTCTTTTTGAAAGGCATGATACAATCCTGAATAAGTATCGAGCCCCAACTGTGCATATAGGTATCATCGGTAGAAAGCATGGCAGCAAACATGACCGCCACAAAAAGTCCGAGCAACCCGGAAGGCATGATCAGAGAAAGCGCGATCGGCACCATCTGTTGTCCACGTTCTGTAGCATTGGAAATCATCGCCAGCTTGTCATTGATAACTCCGCGCAGCTCGGCAAATTCCGGCAGCACAGGACTCATAATGGCGATAACTGCCAACGGGAAAAGCATCAGCATCAAACTCTGTGCCAATCCGCGCCAGGTTCCCATAACACCAGCCATTTTGCGTTCGTGCGGATTTTTTGCAGCAGCCGCATACCCTGCAGATCCCTGCCAGCCGCCGCGGGCATAGAACAAACTGACAAAACCGATCAGATAGTAGAATATATTGAAGTCTGCAGTTCTGGTATTCTGGAACGGGTTTATTTGCGAAATTCCTTCACTCTTTTCCAGTGTTGCGGCAATCTGCTTCCAACTGACAAAGCCGCCGGAAACATCCCAATCACCAAGTTTGAAAATGAAGAAAATAAAAATCACGAATGCCACGTTGCAAAGGATGCCCTGAATAAAGTCGGTAACCATAATCGCGACCTGACCGCCGCAAGTGGCAAAAAATATGCCCAAACCGATACTGAAAGCCAACAAAATACCGTAAATATTCCAGTTGACTCCCAGGTACTCCACATGTTCAGGAATCTGACAGAACGCCATCAGAAATTTGACGGACACCATCGGAAAGATACCGTAGTTCACCACACCGCTCAAAAAAGTGATCAAACCGGCACCGACCCGGAATTTGCGGCTGTAACGCACTTCATAGAACTGGGCAAGCGTAAAACAGCGGGTTTCGCGCATACGGTAAGTAACCCAGGCAACCAATGCGAGAATCAAGGAAAATGGAGCGTTGATCATCGCCCACCAGGTTCCGGCAAAACCGCTTTTCATAAATGCTTCCCACGTTGCGACAGCACTGATCAAACCGAAACCGGCAATACCTTCTGAAATACTCATCACATATCGCCCTGCACAGCGGTTGGCAGCAAGAAAGTCTGCCGCATTACGCGTGTAGCGGTTGCAATAGAGCAGCACACCGGTCAAAAATACGATAAATCCGATTACAATCGCCCAATCCAATAATTGCATACCGGATTGATTGATTTCGACCTGCCGTGTTAGGGCACCAATTAACGACATCATAACTAAACTTTTCCTTTCCTTTTTGTTAATTATGAGCTGATAGTTTACTTTTGTAATGTTAAAAGCATCCGGTCCCCTGCTTGACAGAATACTTTTTTACCGCGATTCTATTTCCCGATGAGAAATAAAAAAGTTCAAAGTTCTTTACAATACCATAAAAAAACAGTTTTTTCAAGCAACAGCATGTTTTTTTTTGTTTTTTTGTGGAAAAAAACGAAAGAATGGATTATATTAATAGGCATTATGAAAGACTATCGTGATAAAAAATCAATAGCTCCGGAAAAATTCCGGGCACAGCTCAATTTGCTCAATGATGCCTGCCGCAAGGTTCTTGCTTCCGGCTTCGGCAGACAACAGCCGTCCGACCGGATTCTGGCTGCCTACTTCCGTGAAAATCGCCGCTGCGGTTCCCGTGACCGTGCTTTTATTTCCGAAACGATCTACGCTTCACTGCGTTTCTGGGGTTTTATCCGTCAATACCTGCCGCTTGAACGGCTGCAGGAGGTGGAGTCAGGAAATATCCGCCTGACAGCACGGGAATTGTCTGCATTGCTGATGGCAGGCTGTTTCATTTCCGGAGATCACCAGCATGCTGTTGCCATTGCCCAAGCTGGTAATATGCCGTCATTGCCCCATGCGTTGCATAATCCCTGCGCAAGAGCCAATCAGATGGCAACCTATTTCAACTGTGATCTGCGGATAACAGACAACAATCTGCTCCCGGAATGGATATCTGAAATGCTGCCGGAAGACCTTGATCGGGAAAAATTTCTGAAGATGCTCTCTTCCCGTCCACCGATGTGGATACGTTTGCAGTGTGCAGACAGAGAAAAAGTCTGTGAAGAGCTGCGTTCCAACGGAGCAGAAATCACCCCTCATGCGGTGTTGCCGGATGCGTTGGAAGTCCGTGCGAAAATAAATCTTTATACTCTGGAAAGTTTCAAAGCAGGTCTGTTTGAAATTCAAGATCTTGCCAGTCAGTGTGTCAGTATCGTCGCCGCACCGAAACAGGGAGAGAGATGGCTTGATCCATGTGCCGGAGCCGGCGGCAAAACCTTGCATCTGGCGCAATTGATGAACCGGAAAGGAACCGTGACCGCCGGAGATATCAGGGCTGCCAAGCTGGATGATTTGCGCCAACGGGCAAGACGTGCCGGATTCCCGAATATCGTAACCAAACCGCATGACGGTAAAGTCTGGCGCGGCAAACATCAATTTGACGGAGTATTGGTGGATGCTCCGTGCAGTTGTTCCGGAGTTTGGCGGCGCAACCCGGGTGCCCAATGGAAACTTCAGGAACAGGACATTGCCGAATTATCTGCGACCCAGTTGAGTATTCTGGAAAATTATGCCGGAGCAGTCCGCCTGGGAGGTGTGCTTGTTTACGCGACCTGCTCTCTTTTCGATGCGGAAAATTCATCTATTGTACGCGCTTTTCTTGAACGGCATGAGGAATATAAACTTGATCCGTTTGACCATCCTCTGACCGGAAAAATCGTTCCCGGGATGCTGCGGATCGACAGTACAGACGGCAATTGTGATGCTCTATTCATGGCAAAAATGCGCAAGGTGAAATAATGAATTTCTTCAATATCGTACTTTTTCAGCCGGAAATTCCGCAAAATACCGGGACCATCGGACGCCTTGCCGTATCAACAAACTGCCGTCTGCATTTGATTGAACCGCTGGGTTTCTCTCTGGAAGACAAATATCTCAAGCGCGCCGGATTGGACTATTGGCAGCACCTGAATCCGTTGATCCATCCGGACTGGGAAAGTTTTCTGCGTTCTGAAACTCCGGAACGGATATTCTTTATTTCCACTCACGGAGAAAAAAATTTTTTTGATGCTGAATTTCAAATCGGTGATTATCTGGTTTTCGGCAGAGAATCAGCCGGGTTGCCGCCGGAGTTTTATGAAAATTACCGGCAGGACATGTGGCAAATCCCCATGCCCGGGGAATTCAGCCGCAGTTTGAATCTCGCCAATGCGGTAAGTATCACGCTTTACGAAGCGATGCGGCAAAACCGGAATATACTGGAAATTTGAAAAATATTTCATTTGGTGTTATTTTAAATAGGTATACAACTCAACATTTGAATAAGGAGAAAAAATTATGTGCAAAAAACTCGAAGGAAAAGTCGCCATCGTGACCGGTGGTGCCCGTGGTATCGGCAAAGCGATTTCGGCCCGTCTTGCCGCAGAAGGAGCTAAACTTGCTATCGTTGATATCCTGCTTGAAACCGCCCAGCAGACTGCAGATGAATTCAACGCAGCCGGATTTGAAGCAAAAGCCTACGCCGCCAACGTCGCAAAATTTGAAGACGCTGAAGCAACCGTTGCCGCAGTGGTCAACGACTTCGGCAAATTGGATATTCTGGTCAACAATGCCGGTATCACCAAAGATACTCTGATGCTCAAAATGACCGAAGATCAGTGGGATGCCGTCATCGCAGTCAACCTCAAAGGTACTTTCAACTTTACCAAAGCCGCGGTTCGTCCGATGATGAAAGCACGTGCCGGAAAAATCGTCAATATCGCCTCCGTTGTCGGCAGAATGGGTAATGTCGGACAGGCAAACTACTCCGCCAGTAAAGCCGGTGTAATCGCTCTTGCCAAAACCACAGCCAAAGAATTCGGCGCCCGCAACATTCAAGTCAACGCAGTTGCTCCCGGTTATATCGAAACTGATATGACTGCTCAGCTGCCCCAAGCCGCCCGCGATGCATTTCTGACTATTATCCCTGCCAAACGCGGCGGCAAACCGGAAGACGTGGCTAACGTGGTATACTTCCTCTGCTCACCTGATTCAGACTATGTCACCGGTCAAGTCATCAATGTGGATGGCGGTATGCTGATGTAAGATTATTCTACTGTTCCAACGGCTCCGGAATAATTTTTCCGGAGCCGTTATTTTTTATAAAATATTCATTTAATCATTTGCATTTGGCTTGTTTCAACAGTATATTTCTAAATCCACGAAAAATATAGCCGAAGGTTCTGCAGATGATAAAAACAGTGTTACTGATATTGCTTTTGCCAATCGCATCAAAAGCAGTCGATTTCTACATCTGGCAGAGACAATTGAATAATCAGCTTATCCGTGATACAGTTCTCAAATGGCAGCGGGAAACTCCCGGAACAACTTACTGCCTTGCCGGAGAGTTGGAAAATGACGGCAGACAGATGACAGTGTCTCCTGAACAGTTCCTTGAGCCGGCATGGACAACACCGGTGATTCGTATACATATCAGAAACATGACCAGAAAAACGGAAGAACTGGCAAAAACCGTAATCAAACTTCATACCCCGTGGGCAGCATGCAGATCATTGCAAATAGATTTGGATTGCCCGGAATTCAAATTGAGTTATTACACATCTTTAATGCAGCAGCTCCGGAAACAACTTCCGGATTACCGTCTTTCTGCAACGGTTCTGCCTTGTCATCTCAGACATCACAAAGAATTCAAATCACTTGCTGATGCGTGTGATTATTTTGTCGTACAGGTACATGCCTTGGAAAAAGATGGAAATGATTTTTTCATTATTGACCGCAATACCGCACTTGAGGCGATAAAAAATGCCGGAACATTCGACCGTCCGTTCAAAATCGCCCTGCCCTTTTATACTCATACAATAAACGGTAAAACCATAAAGCCGGATCTGCACATTTTCCCGGAACTTATCCGCCATGCCGAAAAATTCCCGAAAATGAGCGGTATTATCGCATTCCGGCTGGGCTTGCCCGGTGAACGTGACACCGTAAGCATCAATACCGTAATGTCTGCCTGCAAAGGTGAATATACCCCCGGAATAATTCCCGACTGGCAGAAACATCCGGATGGAGCGTGGCACTTATTTTTGAAAAACCGGGGACATTTTGTAGAAAAAGTTACTTTGGAACTCAAATGGAATAAAAATTTCAAAATACTGGATTTTGATACATTCAATCATGCCGCAGCTGACCGCAGACTCCACACATTGACTCTGACTTTGCCGCCGGATGGAATGAGTGTACCATATCTGTGGCTGCGATGCCCAAATGATATTGATTTGAATAAATACGATCCATTAACTGTAACCATTAAGGAAATTGCAAAAAAATGAAACGTCATCTTACTTTCTTCTGCGTAACAGCAGCAATATCCGGAGCATTGGCATGTTCCCCATATGTTCAGCCGTCTTACATCAGCGACAAAACGCCATATGAAACATTCCTTTCACAAAAAAGTGCCATCAAGCGTTTTTTAAACAATTTACATGATTTGATCCCGGCTACCGGCAGCTTTACCACCGGGATATCCACTATTGATGCTGAAAGAAAAGATTTTATGGAGGCAGTCAAGAAAAATTTTCCGGATATATCAGAAGAAAAGCAAGCGGCATTGACCAGTGATTTTGAAGGACTGCTCGCCAAACACCGCGGAATAAAAAATCATTTTTCATCCCCGGAAAAAGATCTTCCGGAAGAGTTGATGGAGTTCCAGCTCTTTCTTGAAGGACGCACCTATCTTTTTGTGAACCGTCCGTCTGATCATATTCCTCCGGCATGGCAAAAGCTGCTTGCTCTTCCTCCGGAACGCCGCCACTACCGCACGGCGTGGGTACACTTTATGTTGGGTAATCACTTTAAAAAAGATTTACACACTCATTACGACAACTGCCGCAATGCAGTCCGGGCCGGTTTTGCTGATACGGCTGGACTGGCTCTGCGCTCATACACACTGGAAATCCGTTTCGGAACTAATATGGCACGTGTCATCCGCCGGGCAGCAGAGGCGGAACTGTGCGGCAGTGACCTGGAATTTCTTGGCAATATAAGTTTGGATAAGATCAACAAACTTGATGACGGACAATACTTTGCTCTTGTAAATGATCCGTTTTGCCGGGAATTTCTGGCGATGATTGATAATTCACCGCGTTTCCGGATGATGGTAAAATCATTCAAACTCCGCAATGCCGACATCTGTGCCTATTATGCCTATGTTGACGGTGATATAACAGAAGCCAAAGAATTTATCGCCATTCTGGAAAAACCGACCCTGCTCTCCACTTATCTTGAAGCACGCATTGCCAGACACAGCGGCAATACTCCCGGAACAGTCCGAAAACTCAAAGAGTGGCTGAAGCTGGCAGAGAAAGTTGATCCGCAGGATCGCAACGATCTTCTGGAAATCAGCGAAAACCAGCACAATCCTCCGGAAAACTTCCGCAAGGAGATCTACGGTCTGCTCGGTACAAGCATGATTATGCGCCGGGATTTTTCCGATGCGGCAAAATTTTTCCTGCAAGCTGAACAACGCGATGACCTTTTCACCATAGCGGAAAAATATCTTACTCTTGATGAATTGTCAGAGATGCTGGATGAAATTGATGCTGATATTTCTATTTCTGCAGATAGCAATCCGCATCCGTACAAACAGCCGCAAATCACCCGCGATCTGCGTTATCTTGCTGCACGCAGAGCATTCCGCGAAAAACGTTTTGATCTTGCCGAAAAATATATGCCGGATGAACACAAAATATTTATCAGACAATATCTTGAACTGCTCAAAAAATCTGCGGACATAAAATTATCCGGCAATGAACGGGCACTGGCGATGTATAATGCCGCAAAAATTCTCCGGCATAAGGGCATGGAATTATCCGGTACTCAAAACGCACCTGACTATTTCCCGGGGCATTACGGAGAAGATATACAAGGATGCATCGACTGCATTTACAAAGTTGAATTTGGAGAATGGCAGCTCTGTCAAAACCACCGCCCGGCAACAGTTCCCGGTTTCAATGCTGCCAAAAACCATCTTACAGTAGGAGCCCACATGCGTTTTCACTACCGTTATCTGGCTGCGGAAATGGCTCTGGCAGCCGGACAATTGGCTGATGATGAGGAGTTGCGGGCGTTGATCCATCTTTTCGGCGGCAGTTGTCTGAAACTGCGTTCCAACCGCGAAGCAGATCTGTTTTACAAGCGTTTGGTTACAATGTCCCGCAATACAATGCTTGGCAAACTGGCAGATAAGCAGCGCTGGTTCCCGATTGTAAAAGTCCTGCAGAATGAAATCAACCGGGAATTTCCGTGTGAATCATTGGAAGCTGTTCACGAACTTATGCGTTCAGCCTTCCCGAATGGGAAGTAATCAGCGATAAAGACGCGGTTCGCCGATGACCACAACCTCTCCGGAAGTCGGAGAACAGTGAAATGCTATTCCGAAATCATTGACCGGATCAGTTATGAAAAGTCCCTCTTCTGAATGTTCTTTATTCAGAACGATCTTGTCAATGATTTTACCGTCATTGATTATGTCCAATATTACATCTTTTTCCATTGAAAGATCCGGATGAAGCCCGATTGCACAAGAAAAATGCCGGAACACCCCCTGCCCCATCCGGTAACGCAATGCACCCTCATGGTGAGCCGCAAATGCAATACCGTCAGCATACACTCGGCTGCCAATTTTCAGCGGAATTGGGACATGGTCATTATCCAACGCACAATCAATAGAATACCGGCGGTAACGGTAGCCGTTACAGCCGCCGAAAGGAAATTCATACGGTTCAAGTTCGGTCAATTTCAAATATTCCCGCCCGGATAATTCGCTGTTTTCAGCCAGCATAAACACGGTAAATATGACATCCGCACAAAGCTTTACCGCATTCTCAAACATCTTTTTCACTTCAAGTTCCGCTTCTGCATCTTTCCCGGCAAGTTTGTCAACAGCGTACCGGTAGCAGCACTGTCGTGAATCTGCCGAATAACGGCAAAATCCGGCATAAAGAAGCATAACAGATTCAGCAATCGAACACCCGAGCAATCGGGGGGTATATTCCGGAATCGGCAAAGCTTCTTTCAATGCGATAGCTGCCAAAATATCAGAAACATTATTTCCGGTCAGGCGGTCAAGAATAAAGGGGTCACTGCCGAGAAATCCCTCAAGGGCATGCAATCCGAAAACACCATCTTCCAAAACATGCAGCAGCCATCCGAGATATTTGCGTGCTTCTTCGTTTTCTTTTCTGCGGAAATATTCAACAGTTCTGGAAATATAATGTGTAAAACCATTATAACAGTGTTCAAAGTGTTCATTTACAAATGGGACTCGATGTTTCAATCTGCCATTTTCCCGCAGCCAGTAACGGTAAAGTTCATTTAATGAAACATCCGGCAGATAATGAAATGACACTCCATCGGTAATCAGATCGTAATCACAGCATTCTGCTCGATCCGGATAATTGCAGTAATCTGCTATCAGTGCAGTATTTTCTTTAACCGGGAAAGGCTGCAAATCCAGTGCGGCGCGGGTGATCACAGAATGAGTCGCTGCATTGGGCATAACAATTCCCCCCTGAAAAACTGATCAATTATCTGTTTCTTCTGGTTTGGTGCGCTCAATACGGTTGCCTACCCACAACAATACAATATCAGCAAGCAGAATGAATATCTCGATGCCCCACATATAACTGCAGACAAAAAGCGATTCCTTAAAAAGCATAATCGTCTGTATTACACCGCAAACCAGCAGCAGCACTTGCATCAATGCACCGATAGCCAGAACTCCGGGGTGAATAACTCCGCCGAAAACCTTTTCTCCAACAGCCGGCATCCGGCTCCAAACAGACAAACGCAGCAACAACCAGGCGATAACAGTAACCGCCATTACCGGCAAACACCAAATTCCGAAAGTGAAAGATCTGCAATACAACAGTACCCCGACTGTAAAGAGCGCATACGCTCCGACAAGCGCATCCCAACCGTAAATCGCCAATTTTAACGCGTTGCGGGTTATTCCGCAGGACGGAGTGTTATCCAACTGCTCCCACTTTTCCGGTGACCAAGGTGCCGGAGCTTTGAAATTCAACTCGCCGCCAAGTTTCAGATACTCCCGGTAAGTAAGCAGATAAAATATCATACCGATACCACCGAAAATAAACCTCCATACCCAAATCAAACGATACACGAAGTAATCTCCGCCGATAATTTTTCTGGCGACATCAATACACACACCCAACAACAATCCGCCAGCCAGAACAAAGAGCGATCTGACCATAGCGTTGGCAGAGCAGAACTGTCCGAAACGGGATTTCGGCAAAGTCCGGATCAGCATCGGCATTCCGGAAAGACCGGAAATATTGGTAACAACCATATTGACGATAAGACTGGCAAGCATCACAACAAATACGACGTTCGTCCCGGGAGAACAAAAGATCCATTTCCCGAAAACAAGCACCAGAATTGATTGAAACAGAACCGTATAAATATTCACCCGCACCGGATGCCAACGGTCAATCAGAAATGCTCCGACCAATGCCATACCCAAACCGATGAACAAACCGACAAGACCGGAAATGCCATTCAGCTTGCCGATATCCTCTAAAGACATTCCCAACGACATATAGTAGAAAACCAGAAAAGTACCGATAACCCCGATTCCCACTGACCAGAAAGTTGATGCCAGCGTGTTATACCAGTAGAAACGATGGGAAAAACTCTCTTTCATAAAAGTGAAGATCCCCGAAAAACCACGGCTCTGACTCTTTTCTTCTTCTGTCAGGGGCGGCAATTTCGGTTCTTTTATAAGCAAACACATCGCACCGACGCCGAAAAAGTACACCACCGCTCCCAAAATCAGCAGCCATGCAAAGTGGGTATTGGCATGTTTGAAAAAGAAAAAGTTGAATACTGTAGCCGCCGCTGTTCCGGCAACCTGTACCATACCGACAGCACGGGCAAGGAATTGAGTCGGAATCACGTCATTATATATGTAGTATATGACCGAACCGACAAACATGTAAAAAAACTGGTAAAATACCATCACGATACCGATAATCAAAATCGTTATGGTCGCAGGAGCAAACTCTCCCAATGGTTTCAATACCGATGCAAGAAAATTTCCCACAGGACCGGAGGCAGCGAATCCAAGCATACTCAGACACATCATCGGCAGCGTACCGATAATAAAAACGATTCGTCGGCCCCAGCGTTTGCCACGGTAACGGTCACTTTTGAAACTGACTGTCGGACAGACGATCATATTGAATACTCCGCCGATCGTACTCATAACAAAGGCGATCGTCATATCGGATGCCTGCAGAAATTTCAACCGCAAAGAAACCAACCCGACTATATTTGCAGAAAAACGCATGCTGAAAAATCCAAGCATCAACAGACCGATTGTCAAAATTACTCCGGACAAAGAATATTTTAATGTACCGCATTCATAAATTTTCTTTTCTTTACCCATCTGAACATCTCCTTATTGTCACATTTGGTATTTTTAACAATTATCCGGGGAAAATATACATTACTTTCTATATAATTGCAATCTGTTTTTATTAAAATTCCGTATAAATTGCAAATATTTATTCACTCCGATGAGCTGTTCTTCCACTGAAGCAAAAGCCGTTTGATTTTTTTTATCATTTTTTTTTCTTTAATCACTTGAAAAATATCCGTTGCTATGCTATCTTTTCCATCAACGTGATAATTTTAACACTTTTCAAAATAACATAAGCGGCAGTCGATGGAGGTAGATTTGCCGAAACGCGTTTCCGGATTTCCATTTTGTTCGTATCGAAAAAAAATTCTTGTAAACGAAAAACTTTTCAGTGTCAATGGAGGTAAGTAATGAAATTTTTTGGAGCTGCACTCGCAGCTGTATTGACCATCTTTTCCGTTTCGGCGGGTAAGATAACCCTGACCGCCACAGACAGCAATGCCTTAAAAGGCGGAATCGATCTGCTGCAGGAGTATCTGGAAAAAAGTACCGGCGAAAAACCGATTCTGGGCAACAAAAACACCGACGGACTTAATATCACCTTGGAATTGCGTGACGCCATGGCTGCTGAACCGGAAGCATTCATTCTGGAATTCCCGGCAAAAAATCAGGTTGTCATCGCCGGAGGTACACCATTGGCAGTCCGTCATGGTGTCTGCGAATTTCTTGAACGTTTCTATGGGATCCGTTGGCTTTACAGCGGAGCTAATGGAGAATACGTCCCCAAAGTCACCGGGATCCCCGCATTTCCCGCCAAAGCGATCCGGCAGGCTCCGACGTACAAAGTCCGTACTTTTGCGCTCGTCCATAAACAGAAGCAGGATTACGCATGGGCGGCAAAAAACAAAGGTATATTCAACTACGATCTGTGGACATTCCCGGAGTACTCCTGGTTCCATCACAACATGCTCAACTTGCTGCCGGCGGCAAAATATGCCGAAACACATCCGCAATTTTTCCCGATCCGCGACGGCAAACGTCTGATTCCCGGAAAAGGCGAAAATGTCTACTGGCAGCACTGTTACAATGCTCCCGGTATTGTGGATGAATTGGTAAAAGTAACAAACGCTTCATTTGCAAAAAACAGCAAACGCACCAGTATTTCTTTCGGTGTCAATGATGGCGGCAGATACTGCGAATGTGAAAAATGTGTCACCACAGATGGCAAAGAAATCGATTCCATCGGTTTTGAAAACCGTTCCCGCAGTTATCTCAACTGCATAAGTGCAGTCGCAGAAAAATGTGCCGCGCCCGGCAGAACATTCGGTTTTCTTGCTTACAGCGGTCTGCGTGAAGTCCCCAAAGGTATGAAAATACACTCTTCTCTGCGTCCTTACATCACCTATGAATTGCTCTACTGGGCCGATCCCGACCGGGCAAAAAATTTCCAGCGCATCACTAAAGAGTGGGTACAAGCCAATAATTCCAAAGTCGGCTGGTATGATTATTTGGAACTCAGTTGGTTCCTGATTCCCAAAATCAGTTTGAATGTCATCCCGGAAGCTCTGCGCTGGGGTGCTGAAAACGGTGTTGTTCACTACTATGCAGAAGCCCTGCCCACGGCAGACTGGCACAGCGGTCCCATGCTCTATCTTATTTTGAAATTGACTTGGGATCCGAAACAAAATGTCGATGCGCTGCTGGATGACTGGTGCAAAGCGGCAGTCGGTGAAAAAGCCGCTCCCTATCTGAAAAAATATTATCAGGGCTGTTCCGATTTCTGGGAAAAAGAAGTCCCCAAAACGGCTTTCTTCAAAGAGAAAAAACAGCGTCAATATCTTGGACGCAGCTCCGGTTATCTGGATGCCGTCGAACCGGAATGGCTCGATCAAATGAAACAATATCTGGATAAAGCCGTGGAACTGGCGACTCCGGAGCGCAAAGCTTGCGCCGAAGATATCCGCAAAACCTTTACCAGCCGTGAACAGATGATCCGCACTTACGTAAAGAACAACAAGCTGCGCAAAGAAGCGGAAAAAATGAATTTCACTGAAGCCAAATTCTACAACTTTGACAAAAAGAATACAATGTGGGCAACCTGGCAGCGTAATACCAGTAAAGGAACATTCTCGTTTGCTCCGGGGGAAGGCGTTGATAACAGCGGCGCAATTGCAATGAATCTGACAAAATCCTACCGCGACATGGTCTTTATGACCAGTCTCAAAGCAGTCCCCAAGCGCGTTTACCGCGTTTCCGGATATGTCAAAACCAAAGGCATGGACAGTACCGGTTATACTAAGCTTACCGTTGCATGGAGCGCACCGGGAAAACCGTGGCTGGATCCGGCATTCAATGCCTCTGATACCCTCAATGAAGATGGTTCATTCTCCTGGCGCAAACTCAATCTGGTAGTCTACGCTCCAGACGTCCCCGGGTGTGGTATGCGGCTCATGCTCGGTTCCGGGAACTCCACCAAGGGTGAGGTCTACTGGGACAACATCAAAGTTGAAGAAGTCGTCGTTGATGAAAAAATGCAGACCCTCCGGAAAGAAACTGAAAACCGGAAATTCCGCAGAATCGGCAATTATTTCTTCAATCATAAGGGGCACTGGTCAACCTGGCAGCGTAAAAACAGCAAAGGTACTTTCATGTATGCTCCGGGCGAAGGGATCGACAAATCCGGAGCCCAGGCTATGAATATGGAAAATTCTGTCCAGAATCTGACCTTCATGGCGACATTCAACAAGATCGTTCCGAAAAAAATCTACCGTGTATCCATCTATGTCAGAGCCAAAGATGTCGATCCGACGGCGGTTGCAAGTTTGAGCGTCGCGTGGAGCGCACCGGGTAAACCGTGGCTGGACAAATCTTTCAATGCCTTTGAAGCCGTAAAAGTTTCTCCGGAATGGCAGAAACTCTCAGTCGTTGTCACCGCTCCTGATGTGGAAAAATGCGCCATGCGTATCATGCTCAATGCCGATAAATCTTCCAAAGGATTTATCTACTGGGATCAGGGTGCTGTTGACGAAATAGTCGAACAATAATCATATATCTGGAAAGGAATTTACCATGAAAAAACATTCACCATTGCGCGCAGTGGTGAAGTCCCGGGACTTCACCCTCATCGAACTTCTCGTTGTGATTGCAATCATCGCTATTTTGGCGGCAATATTGCTCCCGGCACTCAACAGTGCCAGAGAGCGCGGGCGCAGTACCAGCTGCATCAGTAATATGAAAGGATTGGGAACTGCGACCGGAATGTATCTGCAGGATTACGATGGATGGCTGCCGAGTATTTTCAGTTCTGTTGCCAATTCCGGTTTTGCCTGTAAACTTGCACCTTATCTGGGTATATCATCCGGAGCAATGAACACCAATTTTCCCACGGTATTCAAAACCAGCTTTGAGACAGAACTTTTCCTCTGCCCGTCATCTGTGACTCCGATGTATCGGAATCACAATTACGGTGGTAAAAATGGTGTTTCCTATATTTCCACCAACGAAATAAGCAGTAAAAAAGAAACCCAAATTTCCAATCCGAGTTCAAAATTCTGGCTGCTTGAAGCCGGAGACGGAACCGGTGATCAACCATCTGCCGGTATTACCACCCCCAGTCGTGTAGCCTACCGTCACCCGGTAACAACTGCAGGAAGCATGGTGGTTGATTCCTCTGCCAAAGTCGGCAATGGCGGCATGAACGTTCTCTATCTCGGCGGCAATGTTCAGGCATGGCAGGGAGCTGTAACCGATGCTGCCGGTGCTGCTTCTGCAATATACTCAAAACACTGGAAACCCTGATTTCTGTTTTAGCATATTATTCAGACCGGAATTTGAATATAGTTCCGGTCTCTTTTTTCAATCGAAAGATCATTTATTTATGAGCGAATTATTGATTTTGGGAACTGCCGGCGGACGGCATGAATACTCGCTTTTCGGTCAGCCAGGCGGTTCCGGCAACTCGTCGGCTCTGCTCAACGGTACCATACTTTTTGATATCGGGCCGACTATATTGCGTGCGCTGGAAATATATAATGCGGAAAAATCTGTTAAAGAGTTACTTGTAACCCATTCGCACTGGGATCATTGTGACTTTGATTCGATCCGCAAACTTGCCGGACTCAATCCGGAATTGTGTATTTCAGCCAATGCCTCAGTACTTCAACAGCTTGGAGATGGCTTCAACACCCGTCTTTTAGTTCCGGGACAATCATTCTCTGCTCAGAATTGTAAATTTACCGCCCTGCCCGCCAATCATGCAATAAGAGATTTTCCGGATGAAGAACCTCTGCACTATCTCTGCGAAACTCCCGATGGTGATTTTCTCTATGCGTTGGACGGTGCATGGATGATGACTCTTGCAAAACGCCTTTTGGAAAATCATCACCTCCAAGCTATCGTATGGGATGCCACTTGCGGCGATGACAACGACTGGCGTATGTTTGAACACAATACTCCCGGCATGCTGCTCATCATGCGCGACGCTCTCCGGGAAATCGGCGTGATCCAAGACGATACCCGACTCATCCTCTCTCATCTGGCAAAATTCCAACTCTGGAATCCGCAAGCTGAACAACGGATGTCGGATAATGGTTTTGAATTTGCCTTTGACGGAATGAAAATCAGCTGGTAACATCAAGCAGAAAATTATTTCTTGGCATCGACTTCCCAACCTCCGTCAACCAGAGCCTCCAACCATTTTTCAGCGACATCCTTTGGAGAATCAAAGCATCCCGTACAAAACAAACAACCCGGCACAATTTACCGGGCGTTACTTGATTATATCATAAAATCATGATATTGGCAAATGCTTTTACTGTTTTTTGCAATATTTTCCAATTTTTAGTTGTTGTCCTGAATTTTGTAAAAAATCTAACCAGCGGTGGCACCTTGTGGGTAATCTCGCGCCTTGCTCCTGCACCGTACTCGTCGCAAAACACGACCTTCCTCCGCAATCCATCAGTCTTCGCATAAAGCTACGCCTTGACAAGCCGGTTGGATCAAACCCGTACCGGCTTGGTTGACAAATCACAATCCCCGGAGTTTTCTTTGCCTGCTTTCTTTTTGTAAAGCTCTGTTCCCAATATAGGTTGACAACATATTGCGTGCACAAGTTGTGGAGGGTGTTACTCTATTGAGTTTTTTTGCAAAACTTTCTTTCTTGCGAAAGAAACATTCACGCGGATGTTACTCCACTGAGTTTTTTGCCAAGCTTTTTTCCAAAAAAGCGTCGATCAAGCCGCGACAGCGGAGCGGCGCGACGGTTCGCTTTCTTTGCCAAGCTTTCTTTCTTGCGAAAGAAAGCGGAGAGGGGCGGGACACTGAGTTTCCCTCCCCTCAAACTTGATGTGACCCCAAAAAATTGGACGGATTAATTACATGGAATGGGCTCGGAATTCAACCGGGCTCATTCCGTTTAGCCTTAAAGATACTCTTCCATTGTTGAAATAGC
>SUWK01000100.1 GCA_015061525.1 Lentisphaerota bacterium | reverse complement strand
TGGCAACCAGATCCTCAAGAATTTTTGCATATTCATCAGCATCAATGGGCAGCGTGACCGGCTGTTTTTTCAATCCGCTCATCAGCATCGCATTACCCAGTTCCAGACCGTTGATCCCCTCTTGCGCGGGAGCGATGAGCTTCTCACCTTTGAGAATGGCATTGGCAACGTTTTCCACCACTACCGCATGGGCAGGACGGGGGTCGGCTTCAATGGAAACCTTGCAATCCCAGGTGTCGGGTCTGCGGAAACCGTGGTCGCTGTTTTTGATCTGCCAGGAAGTTTCGATTTCGTTGCGGCGGAAGTTGATTTCGCCGTTTTCCAGAATAACTCTGCCGCGCTCGGCGGTGATTTCCAGGCGGTTGGTTCCCGGGGCCTCCCCGGTGGTGGTGATGAAGTTGCCCACGCAGCCGTTGGCGTATTCCAGATAGGCGTTGACCTCATCTTCCACTTCAATATCATGGTATTTGCCGATCTTTATTTGCGCACTGACCATTTCCGGCATACCGAAAAGCCACTGCATCAGGTCAAGCTGGTGGGGGCACTGGTTGAGCAGTACTCCGCCGCCTTCGCCCGCCCAAGTCGCGCGCCAGTCGCCGGAATCGTAGTACCGTTGGGTACGGAACCAGTCGGTGATGATCCAGTTGACCCGGTTGATTTTTCCGAGTTCGCCGGAGTCGATCAGCTGTTTGAGCTTGCGGTGAGCCGGGAGTGTGCGCTGGTTGAACATGGCACTGATTATCAGATCAGGATAATTTTTCACCGCATCGACCAGACGCTGAGCTTCTTTTTTGTGGACGGATATGGGTTTTTCCACAATGACGTGTTTGCCGTGCGCCATGGCTTCAAGGGCAAGTTCCACATGGAAATAGTGGGGAACTGCGATCAGTATCAACTGAACTTCAGCATCTTCAAACATCTCTTTGCTGTCGGTATAACAGCGAACTTTTTCCCGGATATTGGCAGGGAGGCGGTCGAAGGCTTTTTCATTTTTATCGCAGACTGCGACCAATTCCACATTGGGGATTTTCTCTGACATCACAGCATGGGCACTGCCCATGTTACCGATACCGATGATACCGAATTTGACTTTTTCCATAAAAAAACAGTTTCCTTGATTGATAAAGTAAGTATTTTTGAGGCAATTTCAAAAGTTCTTAAAGACTCCTGGAAATCCCCGTTGCAATCTGAAAAAGGAACGTTTTCCGGTGCTGCCGGTTCAGGCGGCACCACTTGTCCCGCCACTGCCCGAAGAGCAACGGCGGATCAAATTATCTCTTTCATTTTATCAACGGTATCTTGTCAGTCTTTTTTTGATTGACTTTTGCAATTACCTCTTTTGGTAAAAAACTTATTTAATATACAGCAGTTGTTTCAGGGATACAAGCGAAAAATTTGCGAGATAAATCATTTTGCCGCTTTTTTTGATGTATGGTATACATTTTACTGCACCGTACCCGTCGCAAAACACGACCTTCCTCCCGCAATCCATCCCCCGGTTGGATCAAACCCGTACCGGCTTTGTTGACAAATCACAACTTATGTGATATGTTTTATACACTGATAGAAATGTTTGTTTATAAGCTCATGCTTCCGTTTTACAAAATTTGGGACATTACCTGTTTTTTTTGATCCGCAGAGCGTTCCAATATTCCAGACGGCGGCGTATTTCCCGCTCAAAACCGCGCTCCACCGGATGATAGAAACTCTTTCTGCCCATCGCCTCCGGGAAGTAGTCCTGACCGGAAAACCCCTCCGGTGTGTCGTGGTCGTAAATGTAGCCTTTGCCGTAGCCGAGTTCCTGCATCATTCTGGTCGGAGCATTGAGAATATGCGCCGGAGGCGTGAGCGATGAGAACTCCTTCGCACACCGCTTGGCAGCATACCATGCCGTTTCCACGGCATTGGATTTTGGTGCGGTTCCCAGATAGATTATCAATTCGGCGATGGCAAGCTCGCCTTCCGGGGTTCCAAGCCTTTCAAAACTTTCCCATGCTGCCAGAGCCAGCTGCAAAGCCTGCGGATCGGCAAGCCCCACATCTTCTGAAGCGAACCGCGTCAGTCTGCGGAGCAGATATTTCGGGTCTTCACCGCCTTCGATCATCCGCGCTGCCCAGTACAGGGCAGCATCGGTATCCGAACCGCGCAGTGATTTATGCAATGCACTGATAAGATTGTAGTGTCCTTCGCGGTCTTTGTCGTAAACCGGTGCGCGTTTCTGAACGACTTTGAGTAAAGTTTCCCGGTTGAGGATCTCATTCATCGCAGTAAGGTCATAAACCGTTTCAAGCAGATTTATAAAATATCTGCCGTCACCGTCGGCAAGGTCGATGAGCAGCTTGCGTGCTTCGGCATCCACCGGCAGCGGCCGGTGCTGCAGTGATTCAGCACGGGTGATAAGCTGCTCCAGGGCGGTTTCCGACAACGGTTTCAAAACGAAAACTTTACAGCGGCTGAGCAGCGCACTGTTCAACTCAAACGAGGGATTTTCCGTCGTGGCACCGACCAGTGTGACTGTACCGTTTTCCACATATGGCAGAAAACCATCCTGCTGAGCGCGGTTGAAACGGTGTATCTCATCAATAAAAAGCAGTGTCCCTTCGCCGTAAGCACGGTATTTTTCAGCTTCTTCAAAGGCTTTGCGCAGATCCGCCACTCCGGAAAAGACCGCCGATAACGCCACAAAACGCATACTGGTCGCTGTGGCAAGAATGCGCGCCAGCGTAGTTTTACCGCATCCTGGCGGGCCCCAGAGAATGAAACTTGACAATTTTCCGGAGTCGATCATCCGGCGCAAAGGTGCCCCGTCACCCAGCAGTTCCTCCTGACCGACGATGCCGCTGATCGCCGTCGGGCGCATCCGGTCGGCAAGCGGACGGGAAAGCGTTTCACCGAAAAGTGACTGCTGGTTCATGGGCGCGGTTCCTCCTCCGGCGGCCATTGGGAATATGGCGCGCGGCTCAATGACCGGTTGGTATAACGGTTGTCAGAGGAAACATCTTTGCCGAGCCATGATGGGATATCAAATACGGTATCACACTGCGGCAATTCGATTTCTGCGGTGAATAACGGGGCATTTTCCCCCAGATATTCATCGATTTCCCAAAACAGACCGTTTCCCGCCGGAACGATGTGACGGATCTTATCCACCGGCGGGTAGAGTGAAAGAGTATCGAGCATCTCCTGTGCTTCATCAAAGGGGATGTTATATTCAAATTCCGAACGGACGATCCCTCTGGCTTTACCTTTGATGGTGAGAAAAGCCTGACCGTCACGCAGACGGACCCGCAGGGTCGTTCCCACTCCGGTAAGATATCCCTGAGTAATGCGGCTGCTTTCCGTGACCGATTGACGCCACGAATCGTCTTTTACCAGAAATTTACGTTCTATTTCCTGTGCCATGATCTTCTATTTGCCGGATTCCAGCAGCATTGCGGTTTCATCACAGCGGTCACGTTTGGCGCACTTTGAACAGTCGCTCCAGATTTTTTCCGGGAACAGAGATTTCGGAACCTCCTTAAATCCCAGAGAACTGAAAAAATCCGGGCGCAGCGTCAGCGCGAAAAGCCGCCAGTAAGTGCGGTTGCTCCCCAATTTGTTTTTTATTGCGCTGACCATCGCTTTGCCGATACCTTTGCCCTGCAGTCCGGGAGCTACCACCAGAGAACGGACTTCCAGCAGGTCGTTGCCGAAATCCCGGACAGCGACACAGCCGCAGATTTTGCCGTTCAATTCCGCAACGATAAAATTGCGGAGGAAAAAGGTGATATCATCTTTGGAGCGGGCAAGGACGATCCCCTGCGGAGAATAGATCTCCAACAGATGATGGATGCCGTCAACATCGGCAAGAACGGCATCCCGGATGGTCAGCAATTCTTTCACTCTTCAGCTCCGGTGGCAACCGCTTCTTCAAAACAGCCGAAAGCACGGAATTTTTCGTAACGCCCGGCCTTGAGTTCTTCACCGCTTTGAGCGCAAAGCTCGTCAAGCTGTGCCGCAAGAGCATCACCCAGCAGCGCAGCAGCTTCATCATGGTTGCGGTGCGCTCCGCCGGCAGGTTCCGGGATAATAGCATCTGCGATACCAAGCTCTTTGAGTTTGGCGGCAGTCAGCTGCAGCGCATCAGCGGCGAGAGGGGCGTATTTACGGTCTTTCCAGAGGATCGCCGCACACCCTTCCGGGGTGATGACCGAGTAATAGGCGTTTTCCATGATGAGAATACGGTTGCCGACCCCCAGACCGATAGCTCCGCCGGAACCGCCTTCACCGACGATCACACTGATGACCGGAACGGTGAGGTTGAACATTTCGCGCAGATTGACGGCGATCGCTTCGGCGATGTGACGCTCTTCACTGCCGACTCCCGGGTAAGCCCCCGGAGTGTCGATAAAGGTGATGATGGGGATTTTTGCCTGATTGGCAAGGCGCATGAGGCGCAGAGCTTTACGGTAACCTTCCGGTTGGGGCCAGCCGAAGTTGCGGTAGACGTTCTCTTTCATTTCGCGCCCTTTCTGGGTGCCGATGATCATCACTTTGCGGCCGCGGAAAGTGGCAGGTCCGCCGACGATGGCTTTATCATCGCTGAACCGGCGGTCACCGGATAACTCCATGAAATCCGGGCAGAGTCTGGCAATATAATCCAGCGTGTACGGACGCGCCGGATGGCGGGATATCTGAACCTTCTGCCAGGGAGTGAGGTCGGAATAGATCTCTTTTATGGTTTGTTCCAGTTTGGTTTGCAGCGCAGAAACTTCATCGGTGACGTCGATACCGCTGGTGGCGGAAAACTTCTGCAGTTCCTCAATCTTTTTACGCAGTCCGGTAATCGGAGCTTCAAAATCAAGCATTGTTTCAACCATGTGAAAAGGCCTTTTCGTTTGTAGTTTCACTCAACGATCCTGACCGGAGTACCTTCCGGAACAAGAGTGTAAAGCAGTGAGATATCTTCATTATTGAGAACCGTTGCCCCATTGTGCAGGGCGGTGGCTTC
Organism: Lentisphaerota bacterium; assembly: GCA_015061525.1. Lineage (GTDB taxonomy): Bacteria > Verrucomicrobiota > Lentisphaeria > Victivallales > Victivallaceae > UBA1784. Next base: position 2,598 of record SUWK01000100.1, on the reverse strand, counting down.
GTGTTCCTGATTTTTGCAGTCGTGGATCGAGAGCGGATAGATCGGTTTTTGTGGACGTTTGGCACTTGCCAGAGAGATGAGAAACCCTCCGTAAGGATTCTGCGGCTCATTATTTTTGAATATTTCACCGTGTCCGGCTGTGTAAGACGGATTGACGAGACGGGAACAGATGACCAGATCATCCCGGTTGAAACCTTTGGCATTGATCCGGCACTCAAAGATGGCGAAAGGAACCGCCTTGCTGCCGATGAAACGGTCAACTTGCAGCGTGCCGTTTTTGCGTGAGATGGTGACTTGCCACTTTTCCGCCTGCAGGAAGTAGATTTTCTGATCGATGCGTATGGCGTTGGCAGAAGCAATATTGTTGAACTTCTGCACGAAAGCGCGGGTGTTGTTGTATTTGGCTGCCAGACCGTTGAGCGTGTCGCCGCCGCAAACGATGTGGTAGAGGGCGAAATTGCTCTTTTTCCAACTGCCGTCGGCAAGCTGGGTGCGCAGTTTATTCGTGATGCTGAAAAGATCGGCTGTCGAGGGATCGTATTTCGCAGCCGGAGTCTCCTTTTTCCCGTCCGGAGTTTTCACACTGCCATTTTCATCTTTCCGGTCAGCAGTGCCGGATTTCCCGTCGCCGGGGACAGTATTTTTATTTTCAGCAGCATCTTTGCCGCTGCTGCCGGGGGCAGTCGGAGCATCAGCTGCGTTCCCGGGAACAGTAACGGCAGGTTTGTTGTCCGGATCTGCTGTTTTTACCGGGGGGACCGGAGTCGTTTCTGCTTCTGCTGCAGCCGGAGTATCAACTGCGGGAATTTTCTCATCTTCAGGGACGATGGCGTAAATGATCGCTGCCGTGATCACGGCGATCACCACAAACAGTATCAGCAGCCGGATCGCTTTGTAGCGGTCAAAACGGTGACGTCTGACATCACGTTCAACGTCAAAATGATATTGTCCCATAAGAATTGTTCTTTCTTTGTGTTCTGCGGCATTTCAATGTCATGCTTCACTGATATATAATATACTGCCGGAAGACAACTTTTTCAAGTCAGCATTGGTATTCCGGCACTTTTGATGTTATATTATAAGAAAGTTGATTTTTATTTCAGGAGTGATACGATGAGTTTGATATTGAGCATAGAAAGCAGCTGTGACGAAACCGCCGCAGCAGTGGTCGATTCCGGTTCAAAAGTGCTTGCCAGTGTAGTGGCATCGCAGATCGCCAAACATGCAGTTCACGGAGGAGTTGTTCCGGAGCTTGCCGCCCGGGAACACCTTAAAGCGGTGATCCCGGTTACCGAAAGTGCCTTGCGTGAAGCAGGGGTGACTTTGAAAGATATCAGTGCTGTGGCAGTCACTCAGGGGCCGGGATTGATTCCGGCTTTGCTGGTGGGAATGAACTTCGCCAAGGGTATCGCCCAGGCGAACAAACTGCCGCTTATCGGTGTAAACCACTTTCTTGCTCATATTTACGGAGCTTTTCTGGATAGTGATCTGAGCGTGTTGCAGCAGCCGGAAACTTATCCGCTTCTGGCATTGGTGGTTTCCGGCGGGCATACTTCACTGCTATTGATCGATTCCGACGGTTCGGCGCGTCAGCTGGGCTGTACCATTGATGATGCCGCCGGTGAAGCTCTGGATAAAGGAGCCAAATTGCTCGATCTTGGTTATCCGGGTGGGCCGATCATGCAGAATACTGCGGAAAACGGCGATCCGGAACGCTTTGACTTCCCCCGGCCCCTGACCGGCGGAGCGGGCAGAGCACTGGCTCCGGAAAATCTTTACAACTTCAGTTTCAGCGGTATCAAAACGGCTTTGCTCTATCATGTGCGTAAAGCTGAAGAATCCGGTGAACGCAATGATGCGCAGTGGCTTTCCGATACGGCGGCAAGTTTTCAGCGTGCCGTAGTGGATGTGCTGGTGAAGAAAACTTTGACCGTGCTGAAAAATTATCCGGTGAAAACTGTGGTCGTTGCCGGTGGTGTCGCCTGCAACGCCGAACTTCGCCGGATGATGGCGGAAAGATTGCCCCGACGGGTCACGCTGCGTACCGCTCCGCCGAAATACTGCACCGACAATGCGGCGATGGTCGGCGGTATTGCCTGGCATCACTACCGCAAACAGGACTTTTCTCCGCTGGATATAGATTCCTTTGCCCGGCTGCCGCAAATAGTCAAAGTGCCGTTTATTTGAACAACGCAGCAGAAACACTCCGGCGTGTCGTGAGGTTTCCGGAACTCCGCTTTCTTTCGCAAGAAAGAAAGCTTGGCAAAGAAAGCGAACTGTCGCGCCGCTCCGCTGTCGCGGCTTGATCGACGCTTTTGAAAAAAGCTTTGCAAAACCCCTGTGGAGTAACACCCGCTGGTTTTTTCTTTTTGATGCCCTCCGTGGCATGTTCAACACACGGGTGCGAGGCGGTTGCCGCCGAGCGCGCAGTCCGCATGCGAATGTACTTTGCGAGCATTTCCATGCGAGCAAAGCCGACGCAACAAATGTTGCGAGGATGAGCGGAGGACGAGCAATAAGCCGCGAGCGACCGGAAAGAGTGCCAAAGGCACTCGCCCCGGGAGCGCAGGCGCAATAACTTAATGGAAGAACCCAATG
>SUWK01000099.1 GCA_015061525.1 Lentisphaerota bacterium | reverse complement strand
GTAAGCACTGTTATCTCATCATGGCATTTTTTTGCACAAAAAAGTGCGGTTGCAACTCAACAAAGAAGTCCGCTTTTCTTGAAAAAGGGAGTGGGGTTTGGGGAGAGGGGAAAAACCTCTTTTCCCGTGAAAAGAAGTTTTTCCCCTCTTCCCAAGAGCGCATTCACTTTGATCGAACTGCTCGTGGTCATCGCCATCATTGCTATTTTAGCGGCGATCCTGCTGCCCGCGCTGAATTCCGCCCGTGAACGCGGCAGAACGGCGAGCTGTACCAGCAATTTGAAACAGCTGGGAACCAAAATCGCTTTTTACAATGATGAAAATGACGGTTATTATTGTTTCCCGTTCAACAACGGCGGCAGCAACATCGGTGAAAACTGGGTGGCGACCTGGGGACGTGAGTTCGGTTTGAAAACTCTCAACGGGCCGGAACAGCGCGGAGAGGATATCCACAGCTGTCAGTCCATTCAGGATTGGGAAACCAACATCGGCTCCAAAGCCGGACACTTCAGTCCCGGCTGGGCATACGGTATGAATACGGTTTTTGCGCTTTTCTCCGGCGGTAAAGAGGGACCCTTTACCGGAGCTATGAAAAATATCCATATCAAGGAACCCTCGGCGCGGTATATTCTCGGCGATGCCCAGAACTATCAGCTCTATCCCGGGGCAACTCAACGTGGTGCGGCAAAGGATACTCAAAAACTCTATGCCTCCGACCGGCATAATTTCCAGGCGAACTACCTTTTCTTTGACGGTCACGTTGCCAGTGCCAAACCTTTGGATGCTTACAACAATAAATGGCACGGTCTGACTACCAACAAACTTCAGGAATATTGATTTACGATCGTAAAGGAATAGAAAAGAGATGAAAAAATTTATATCTTTGACCGCATTGTGCCTTGTTTCGGCGGTTTTTGCCGGGGAACACTTCTGGCAGATGAAAGACGGCACCGGTAATCTCAAACTGAAAGATGAAAGTTCCACCCCTGTGGAACTGACCATCAATACTCCAGAACAGGTGAGCTGGGCGCGTGAAGATGATCACGGCTACTTCCTCACTTACTCCGGCGGTATGGTCACTGCTCCGGCAAAAGATTTGAAGTTTCAGAAAGGTTTCACTCTGGAGGTCAAATTTTCCGTTGATATGCAGGCAAAAGATGCCAAAACCTGGATGCCGCTGATCACTTGCGGTGTGTCCTATGACAAAGGCTATTGTGTCTGGATCAACAAAGACGGCAGAATACTGGTGACTTTCTGCGGAACCAAATCATGGTACAACACCGTCCGTCCGGGGCTGCGCAATCGTGCCGATCATGAACTGAAAGTGGTATTCGGTGACGGCAGAGTGCAGATCACGATGGATAAACGTATCATTGCCGACTTCAAAAACCCCGGAGAAATCAAATATCAGGCAAGTAAATTCTATGTCGGCAGTACGCCCGCATGGAAATATTACGGCAACATCTATCATGTGAAAATCAAAGATTTTGCCCCGGACGATTTTTTTGCCAAAGATAAACAGGCTAAAGTCAACGGTAAAGTCATAAACCCTAAGTACCCCGCCGATGAGATTGAGCCGGTCAAAGGTGTCAGCGAACCGGCGGGAACCGTGGTGTTGAGTGATTTTACCAAGTTTTCTCCCGGAGTGGCGATCGACGGCAGCATTACCGGAGATAAATTTATTTTCCGCGCCAATTCCGGTTTCTTTGTACCGTGGAGCAAAGGTTCGCTGCATTCTGCCGAAGATGCCGTCGGAGTGGAACCTTTGACTTATGAACCCAAACTCAACGGCAAATACGATGTTTATCTGGGCGTGCGTGCCAATGGTACGCCGACCGATTTCAACTTTGCGATCAACGACTTTGCCAATCCCTACCGTATCTGGATCGCTGCTGCGCCGCCGCACCGTCACCCGAATACGGAAATACTGATCGAAAAAGATGTGGATATGAGCAATGCCAAGCTGGGATTTCTTCCCGGCGGACGGATGTTTGTCGGCTACATCAAACTTATTCCATCCAATAACCGCCGTACCGTTGATTACCCCAAATGGAACTGTGTGACTGTTACCCGCGGCTTGATCCCGCATGAAAAAATTATTCTGGACGAGATCGCCGGCAGATTTGCCACCGGACACTATACTGAACGGTTCTTCGTCGGAAATACCAAACTGCCCGCATTGTCGGAGTTTGCCAAAGCCAATGGTTTTATCGCTTTTCAGGGCAACTGGATGGAATTGTTCTTCGCCCATCAGGTTCCGGAAAAAGATCCGGGCGCGGCGGCGATCACCGTCACTGCCGCCCGCGGCGAATTTGAACCGGCAGTATTGAATCTGCACGCCTTGGAAGATCAGCAGTTCACCCTTGCCGGCGGCAAAGAGCTTGCCGGAAACGGCATTACCGCCCAGATCAAAGTGGTGCGCTCCATGTATAAACGCAATACGGCATTTTACAACCGCAGTGAAGTTATCAACGCTCCGGTGTGGGTGGAGAAAACTGACAACTTCCAGCTGGCAAAAAATAAGTCCGGTCAGTTCTGGATCACATTCAAAGTCAGTCCCGATGCCAAAGCCGGAACCTATAAAGATAATTTTGAATTAAGTACAGCCAAAGGCAAAGTAAACATTCCTGTGACGGTGAAAGTTCTGCCCTTTGAGCTGGCAAAAGCTGACCGTTATATCGGATTTTTCCCCGGCAGACACGGCTATACCGGCGCACATGATATCGTCCGGGAACAGGCTGAACACGGTATGAATACCTGGATCATTGACCCGTCCAGAGAAATGCTCTGGGTTTGGAAAGACGGTAAATACCAGTTTGATTTCCAGACCAACAGTGCGGTTATTGATACGATGAAAGAGGTCGGTATGCGCGGTTTGATCGTGCGCTCCGACGGTATTCTTGCCAAATCCGCCAGAAACAAAGAGAATTACAAGTTTCTCATCAATTCACTCAATCAGGAAGCTGCCCGACGCGGCTGGCCCGAACCGTACTACTACACCATTGACGAAGTGTTGAGCCACCCGACACTGCTGCCCGGAACGACGTGGGAAATGGCGGTGCTTAAAGAGATCAACGCCAAATCATGGTCAACTCACATCTGGCTCAAAACCACCCGTCCGCTGCAGAAAGAAGTGGATGCGCTGGCACCGAATATTTTCGCCCATGCGCTGCGTTTCAACACCCGCAATCTCTGGTATGTCGATGACTGGCAGACGATCCAGGATGCCTGCAACAAGAGCGGGAAAGAGTTGTGGTCATACAACATTGACAACTGCCTTTCCCATGCACAGCCGGCGGGATACCGTTTCGCGCTGGGCTGGTTCTTCCGGACGGTCGGCAAAGACTGTAAAGGTCAGATGTTCTATGCGTACAACAACTTTACCGGTTCGCCGTACAACGACTTGGATCACAATGCCAACGATCTGGTTTTCAGTATGCCGGTACGTAAATTTTCCAAAGGCGGTTTCACCATCAACTATGAATCCATGCGTGAGGGGGTGGATGACCTGCGGTATATCGTCACTCTGGAAAAACGTATTGCCGATGCGAAAAAAGCCAATATCAATACTGAAAGTGCGGAAAAACTGCTTAAAACACTTGCCGCAAGTTTTGACTTCGGTGAAAACTTCCGCAAGAACTCGGTGTTTTTGGATTCCAAATTTGCCAGACAGTATGATAAAAACGGCAAACGTTACGGTGAAGGTGAATTCAATATTCCCAACGGCTGGAAGCTCGCTGATTACCAGAAAGCACGTGAAGCAGTCACTGCAGAGATATTGAAATTGGATGCCATGCTGAAAAAGTAATAATTTCAGTGATCGGCAGAAAGAGTATATTGGAAAAAATGATTATTATACGGGAATTTCAAACCGCCGATGCAGCACAGGCATCGGTGGTGTTCTTTGAGAGTTTTAAAACTTACCTCAAAGAACGCATGGAAATCAATGCTCCGCATCCGGCAGAGTATACGGAAAGTCTGATGCGGCATACCGCCAATGAAGATGTTGAAAATATCAGTTTCGTCGCCGTGGAGGATGGGACAGTTATCGGCTGTATCACTGTCAATCTTGCCTTGAAACGCGGATTGGGGACTTTGATACGCATCGGAGTGATGCCGGGCAACGCCGGAAAAGGCATCGGCAAAATGCTTTTTGCCGCCGCAGATAAATTCTGGCGCGAACGCAATACCCGCAAAGTCCGTACTTGTGTGTCATCCATCAACCCCGGAGCGTTGAAGTTTTATCAAAGCTGCGGATTTCATCAGGAAGCGACTCTTAAAGATCACTTTTTTGAGGGCGTTGATGAACACCAGCTGGCGTTGTTTTACAGATGAATACCCGGGGTGACAGCTCCGGGAAAAAATATTTTGAATAAGGAAGGCAAAAGATGTTGAAAATCATCAAACATGTCACTATTTACCGGGATGAATATTGGTATTCGGCGTTCCCCGGAGCCGCCGCGATGGAAAACGGCAGGATCGCAGTCTGTTTCCGCCGTGCTCCGCGTTACCGGGGACTGCCGGGATTGAAACCGGGATGGTACAGTCACCTTGACCACAACTCAAAACTGATGATCTGCTTTTCTGAAGATAATGGCGAAACTTGGAGCAAACCGGAACTGCTGCTGGCTCCTTACGAGGGCTGCGCCCAGGACGGCGGTATGTTCTATGACGGCAAATATCTTTTTGCCAATACCTTTATCTGGGGGGATATCACCCGTTTTGCGGTGGAGGCTCTGGATGCTGCCGGAGATAATGAGTTCATCTATGCCGGAAACTGCGTGCCGACTTCCACGCATATCGGTTCGGTATCCATGCGCAGTGCCGACGGCGGAAAAACGTGGGAAGAACCGGTTTTCCCCGAACCGCTGCCCGGAAATTTGGAAGCTCTCCCCGGCAGACCGCTGATGATGCACAACCGTGCCAATATCATCCGCAGTGCCGACGGCAGACTTTTCTATTGCGGTCAGGCGTTGCGTTACCGTCCGGCATATCATTCATCGGTTGTATTGTACGAAAGTAAAGATGACGGTGCGTCATGGCAGTTTTTGAGTACGGCTGCCGACCATAAAGGAACGGCGGTCTTTGAGGAACCTTTCCTCTATATCACACCGTCAGGCAAGTTTGTCATGCTCATGCGTACCCATCGTGCCCCGGGCGGTGAACATATTGCCCGCGCTCATCTCTGGATAACGGAATCCACCGACGGCGGATACACCTGGAGCAAACCGGTCGATACCGGTGTCCACGCTGAACCGCCCTGTGCGCAGCGTCTTGCCGACGGCAGAGTGATGGTGGCATACGGTTACCGTATTGAGCCGGAAACCGGTGTGCGCGTGCGTATCTGCAACCCGGAGTTGACCGATTTCGCCACTGCCGGGGAGATCATCATCCGCGATGACGGTGAACGTGCCGATACCGGTTATCCGCAGATCGTGCCGTTAGGTGAAAATAAATACATGATTTTCTATTATATGAACCCCTTGAGTGATGAGGGCAGATCAAACGGAATTTACGGAACCGTAGTGGAGGTAGAGTAAGTATGCGGAACTGGAGAATTTGCGGTAATGAAGAAAAATATCTGAAAGAGCTGTTGGACGGCGGTTTTCCCGGTAAATCCGAACCGGGATTCACCGGCAGACTGGAGGCGGCTTTCGCAGAAAAATTCGGGGTGAAATTCGCCATCAGCTTTACCAACGGTACCGCCACGCTCCATGCTGCGCTGGTCGCTTTGGGGGTGGGGCCGGGCGATGAGGTGATCGTGCCGCCTCTGACCATGTCCAGTACGACACTGGCGGTCATTCAGGCGGGCGCAACCCCGGTTTACGCTGACGTTGACCGGGAAACCTTTGTCATGTCTGTGGAGTCTGCCAAAGCGAAGATCACTGCACGTACCAAAGCGATCATGCCGGTTTCACTGTACGGACTTCCCGCTCCGGTTGTTGAATTGAAAAAACTCGGTCTGCCCATCGTGGAGGACAGCGCACAGTGTTTCCTCGGAAAAATCGACGGCAAACTTGCCGGTACGATCGGTGAACTTGGTTCATTCAGTTTCCAGAACTCCAAACATATCACCTGCGGCGAAGGCGGTATGGTCGTGACCGATGATCCGGAACTGGCGGCAGCGGTGCGCCGTTTCAGCAGTCTGGGCTACGGTCAGATCAGTCCGGAACCGGGCAAGAGCAAAATCGACAAAAATGATATCGCCGCCCCGGAAACGATCCGTCACACCCACTTCGGATTCAACTTCCGCATGTCGGAGTTGTGTTCGGCATTCACTCTTGCCCAACTGGAAAATCTGGATAAATTTGTCAGCATGCGTCAAAAATGCGGTCAGGCATTTTTTGAAACTGCAGAAGGTTTCTCATGGATAAAGGCGCAAAAATCTCCTGCCGGAGTGGAAAACTCATTCTGGGCGGCGGCATTCTGTCTGGATACGGATTTTGTTTCATGGCACGATTTCCACAAAGCCATGCTTTCTGCCGGTTCCGACGGCTATTACGGCGCATGGAGATTGGCATATAACGAACCGGCACTTGCGTATCTGGCGAAAAATGCCGACTGTCCCAATGCCGAATATCTCCAGCCCCGCATGGTTCAGCTCAAGACCCATTACGGTTCGCAGGAGGAACTGGATAAGGAAGTGGCGATATTCAAACAGGTGCTGAAACAGTTTGACCGGTAAAAACAAACAAGGATACAGGCAAAAAAATGGTTACTCCCAGAAAGAGCCGGATACTGGAAAAGATCCGTGCCGGAAAAAAGGCGTTGAGTTTCAAAATCAATTTGAGCTGCCCCCGCGTGGCTGAAATCGCCGCATTGAGCGGATTTGACGGTGTATGGTGCTGTCAGGAGCATGTTCCCACCGATCACAGCAGCATCTGTCAGATGATCCTTGCTGCCAAAGCGTATGACTGCGATACGATCGTGCGTGTGGCAAAAGGGTGCTACAGCGATTATATCCGTCCGCTGGAAGCGGATGCTTCAGGTATTATGATCCCGCATCTGATGAGTTATGAGGAGGCAAAAGAGATCGTCCACACTGTCCGTTTCCATCCGGTAGGTTTGCGTCCGGTGGATGGCGGCAACGCCGACGGTATGTACTGTATGCTCGGCTTCAAAGACTATATCAAATTCATGAATGAAAACCGTTTGGTGATCGTGCAGATCGAAGACCCCGAACCTTTGAGTGAATTGGATAAGATCTGTCAGCTTGACGGCATAGATATGATCTTTTTCGGGCCGGGAGATTTCAGTCAGGCGATCGGACACCCGGCAGAATTTGATCACCCGGAGATCGCCCGCGTCCGCAAACTGGTGGTGGAAACTGCCCACAAGTACGGCAAATTTGCCGGAACTGTTTCCGGTACTGCCACATTGGGTGAATATTTTGATATGGGATATGACTATATCAACTGCGGTGCCGATGTGACCGCTGTCGGTGCCAACTGCCAGTTGATCATGGATACTTTCCGCAGCTGTCTTTGAAAAAAATTCTGCAGTACCCCGGTGGAACGGTATCCGCCGGGGTTTCTTGTTTTTTTGGGAAGCTCTGTTCCTGATATTGGTTGATGCCCTCTGTGGCATGTTCAACACACGGGTGCGAGGCGGTTGCCGCCGAGCGCGCAGTCCGCATGCGAATGTACTTTGCGAGCATTTCCATGCGAGCAAAGC
>SUWK01000010.1 GCA_015061525.1 Lentisphaerota bacterium | reverse complement strand
TGCCTCTTTTACTTCAGGGGCGACTTCGGGGGTGGTTTTCACTTTCTTGTCCATATTAAACTCCTTATGGGTTGTTGGATGATTTTTTATTATCATCAGATGTTCTGTTTTTATCATCTGATACCTAATATATCACCCTGCTTTCGAAAATGCAAGAGCCGGAACAGTATTTTATTGATATTTTTTTATCATCACAGGCAAAAAAGATTACACCTGTTTTACCTAATGCCGGGATACATTGGGGGGGGGGAGGATTCAAAGTGAATCCGGAAGTTTTCCGTCGTAAGCGATCAATTTTTCACCGTGAATATCCGGATATTTGCCGTCAACGCGATAATCCGGCTGCAAAGCAACTTTACCACCGCCTTCCGGCAGATCTATGGCAAAAGTTGGCACTGCAAGTGAAGACAGGGTGGCACGGAAAGTTCTCAATATTTCCAGACCGCATTCAATGCCGGTGGCAAAATGACGTACTCCGCGTACCGGATCGACGTGAAACAGGTAATGCGGCTTGACCCGCAATGCAACCAGTTTGCGGAAAAGTTCTTCCAGAATTTCCGCCCGATCATTGACATCTTTCAACAGAACAGTCTGATTTATCACCGGAACACCGGCTTTCACCAATCTGGTACAGGCTGCGGCAGAATCCGGGGTGATTTCGCGCGGATGGTTGAAATGGGTTGCAAACCACACTCCCGGAATATCACCGAGAGCAGCGGCAAGAGACGGAGTTATTCTGTCCGGCCAAACGACCGGAATACGGCTGGCGACCCGGATGATATCTATTGACGGTACGGCTTTAAGGCGATGCAATATCTCCAGCAGCCGTTTTTCAGCAAGCATCAGCGGATCTCCGCCGGATAACAGGATTTCTCTGATTTCCGGGTGTTTCTGCAAATAACTGATGATTTCATCCAATTCACCGTCGGTTAACGGCGGCAGAGAAGCACCGTTTGCCCATTCCCGTTTGCGGAAACAGAACCGGCATCGCATCGCACAATGGCTGTTGGCAAGGATCACCACCCGGTCTTTGAAACGATGGATCAGCCGCGGTACCGGCATTTGTTTCTCCTCAGCAAGCGGATCGGAACTGGATATTTCATCAGCCAGCTCCGCCTGCTGCGGAAAAGATTGCAGCGCAATGGGATCGTGCCGGAAATTTTGCCAGTCGATCAGCGAAAGGTAATATTCATTGAGCAGAACCGGATAGACCGCCTCTATCATGGTAAAATCAGCCGGAAGATCAACTCCGGAAAAGGCAATGGCTTCTCTGCTGGAAGTAAAAAACTTCATAATACCGGACCGAATCACTCCTCGCCGGAGACATTTTCGCCGCTTTCGGCTTTGTTGATTTTAGCAAAAAGCATGGCTAATCCGCCGGCAATCACTTCGCGCTGGACAATTACATCAGGAGGGACATTCAAACAGACATTGGAAAAATTCCAGATATACTTGATCCCAAGTGAAATTAAAATATCCGCGACCAGCTGCGCGCCAACCGCCGGAACACAGATGATACCGACTTTGGGCGGAGCAAATTTCAGGCGCTTGCGGATATCTGTCAGATCATACACTTCATGACCATGGATCGATCTGCCGATTTTATCCGACGAGGAATCAAACACTGACTCAATCCGGAAATTGTAGGATTGAAAATCATCAAATCCCAACAATGCTGCTCCAAGCGATCCGGCACCGATCAAAGTCGCCGAAGAGGTTTTATCCCACCCGAGCAGCCGCAAAATGGCATCTATAAGCTCATTCACTCTGAAACCATGACGTTTGTTGCCCGGCAAAGCGGTCATGGCAATATCTTTTCTGACGACGATATGGGGTATATTCATGTATTGAGCCAGATCGGCACACGAAACCCATTCTTGCCCGGACATCCGCAAACGGAACAACCGGTGCAAGTAAGTCGGCATACGCCGGATCGCCGGTGAATTTAATATTTTCATCTTATTCCTTGTGTTAACCTATAGATGTTATTAATATATCATCTAAAGACGATAATTTCAAATCTCATTTAGAAAAAATTTGAATAATTCCTTTGTGTTCAATAAAAAAATGCGGGGAAATTATTTCGTTTATGCCCATATTTTTTGTAAAGCAGTCGCTGCTGTTTTTCAATAGCAGTAGACGTTATTGCAGCTTTTACTGGGAACTGGTTCTTTTTGAATATGTGCAGCAGGCAAAAAGCCGGAGAATTTGACTACTCCGTTATTGTATAGCATTTCAGAGAGTATTCCCGTTGTTGATATGCAATTTCAAAATGAAAACTTTTTTACGTAGACGGGCTGTGATGTTTGTATATAATAATAGGGCTATGCTGACCACGTAAAAATCAGCACAGCCCTTCTTTTTACATAGGCAGTATTATTCGAAATTCCGCACCAGAATCAATATTACTGATGATTTCTACTTTTCCCCTATGAAGCAACGCGATGTGTTTGACGATTGCTAATCCCAAGCCAGTGCCACCCAGTTCTCGACTCCGTGACTTATCCACACGATAGAAGCGTTCAAAAAGCCTGTCGTGATGTTCAGGTGCAACACCTATGCCATCATCTTTGACAGTCAAGATTGCATTCGCACCTTCCTGTGTTACGCTTAAGGTAATGTTTTTGCCATTGCTGTAACGCAGTGCATTTTCTACAAGGTTTATCAATGCCTGTTCCAAAAGGTCCGCATCGCCTGATACAGTCAATGGCAAATTATCGGCAACTTTTAATTCAAAACCGCATTCTTTGGCATGGTCAGTTTCAATATCAATTACATTATCTACAACACTGTTTAACACGATTTTTTCTGCAGTTGACTCTTTGCGGGGAGATTTTTCCAATCGGGCAAGATGCAGAATATCCTTAACCAGATTATTGAGTCTCTCTGTGTGCTTTTTCAGCATGGCAGTCAATTTTGCCCGATTTTCGGGATTATTGGTTTCTTCCAAGGCTTCCGCCGCTCCTGAAATGCAGGTCAAAGGTGTTTTTATCTCATGGGAAACATTGGCAATAAAATCCGCCCGGAACAATTCCAGTTTCCGTAAATTGGTTAAATCAGTAACTGTCAGAAGCAGACGTTTTTCTCCGCTTTTATACAATACGGAACCTTTTATCCATAGAGAGATATTTTGTCCGTTACGGTCAAAGAAAAACTCTTTTTCAAAAGACTCCCCGCTTTTGATTGTCTTCAGGGCTTCTTCAACCAGTTCCGGAATATGGCAACGGTTCAGATGAAAGGATTTATTCCTGTCAAATTTCAATAACTCTGCGGCAGCGTTATTCGCTCTAATCAGAAAGCCATCACTCTGAAAGAGCAGAACACCTTCACTCATTGTATTAAATAAAGCTTCGCGTTCATTTCGTTCAAAAGTAACTTGTGTAAGCTGATTTTTTAATTGTTCGGTCATGAAAATTTGTTAATAACTTTTCGGAGCTTGGACTGAAAATGTCCAAGCCCCGGTGTTATTCTAAACAACGTAGTGTAAGAAAAGCGTTTTTTATCGCAGTTTGTTCAGTAGAAACCAATACATCGTAAATGAAAGGACAATTATTATGGCAGAAAATGAGACTCCCCGCCCGACCAGAACTGTTTCCGCAGCTGACTACGACTACCTGCAGACACTTGACTTGAAACAGATCAGCAGACTGTATTACGGCAAGTTTTTGCTGAGACTTACAAGTATTCTCTTTTGGGCCTCCGGTATATATATGTGCAGTATCGGTTTTATTTGGGTAGGCTTGATCCTCTCATTGGTCGCAGCATTTTTCCTGTTGGAAGGATTTCTTCTGAAAACTGCAGTTTGGGCGGGGTGGATTTTTTACGGTTCGATGATTCTCGCAGTTTCAAGAATATATGCTGAAGGTAAAGAGACATTTGCAATTTGCACATATATAGCAATTGTGCTTGGGGGTATCGGATTATGGCTGTGGGCTGTTTCGTGGGCGGCGGGAAAAGCAATTTATCAATACCCGCTGTGGCTGCTGCGGTACTTCCGCAAACGGAAACAGGTCGAGCGCGAATTGGAAACTTTTTCGATAGACGACAGCTGCTGCGCAGATAAACCGATGATCCTTTCAGATGAATACCGTCATCGAATTGCGATCCATGAAGCCGGACATGCGGTATGTTTGTTCTTTCTGCCTGAAATCGTACCGCCGAAGCTTATCACCATAGATCCGAACCATTACTGTTTCGGACGTGTGGAACATGGGGATGATCCTGATCGTATCTATACTGAAACCGCTATGAAAAGTCAGGTTGCTTCACAATACGGCGGATGTGTTGCTGAAAGAATATTTTTCGGTGAAATGTCAAACGGTTGCGAACATGATTTGACTCTTGCTACAAATGCTATACTGAATATGGTACGACATTTTGGTATGGGAAAACGCATTGGCTTGATCGCTTCTGATAATTACATCCATTCCAAGCTGGAAGCAGATGTCAATGACATATCCCGTGAGGCAGAAAAAAAATGTACCGAATTACTTACTGAACACCAGGAATGCGTTGCTGCTCTGGCAGAACTTCTCCTGGAGAAGATTACTCTCGAAAGCGAGGAAATCGATAAATTTTTTTCCGGATACGAAATTCAGAGTGACGCAGAAAAAACTTCTCCTGCATCCGGAAATTTCCCGTTGAACAATCTTGCAGATGCTCAATGCACTCTGGGTGAGGACAGCGATAAGATCGAACTTGCCCGGAGTAAAATCCAGCAGACATTGGAAGAGTTTGCGATTTCCGGCCGGGTTACCGGTTTTGTTTCCGGTCCCCGGGTAACCCGTTATGAAATAACTCTGGCTCCGGGAATCAATGTTAAAAAGGTTGAGCAGATCCAGGACAATATCCGTATGGCTCTTGCCGCCACCAGTATCCGGGTATTGGCACCGATACCCGGGCGTTCTGTGGTTGGTATCGAGGTTTCCAACAGCAAACCAGAAGCGGTATTCATGCGTTCAATAATGGAGAGCGATGAGTGGCGCAACAGCAAAGCGGAGATCCCGCTTGCACTCGGCAAAAATGTTTCCGGGAAACCGGTTATTCTTGACCTTGCCAAAGCTCCGCATATACTGGTGGCAGGAGCTACCGGTACCGGTAAACGTGTGTGCATTGATACTTTTATTATGAGTTTGCTTTTTAAATTCAATCCGGATGAGTTGCATCTGCTCATATTTGATCCATCTCACCCAAATTACAAAACTTTTAGCAAATTGCCGCATTTGTGGACTCCCATCATCAATGATTCCGCCAAGGTGCCGATCGCTTTGCGTTGGGCGGCAAATGAGATGGATCGCCGTTATCATGTGCTGGCAAAAGTTGGAGTGAAAAAACTTTCCGAATTCAACAGCCGTCCGGTTCCGGCTGAACCGGAATATGATGATGACGGCAATGTTATTCCGGCAAAAATGCCATTGCTGGTAATCATTCTGGACGAGCTTGCTGACCTGATGATGACCGAGGCCAAAAAAGATGTGGAAACCAACATTACCCGTATTGCCCAGAAAGGCCGTGCTGCCGGAATCCACATTATTGTTGCCACCCAGCGTCCCAGTACCAATATCATTACCGGTGTTATCAAAGCTAATTTGCCGACCCGGTTGTGCTTCCAGGTACGCAGTCTGGTTGACAGTCGGGTGGTGCTGGATACCCCCGGTGCAGAAAAGTTGCTTGGAATGGGGGATATGTTGGTCATGACCAGTTCCAGCATGGAAATCGAGCGTGTACAAGGGGCATATGCAGCTTATGATGAAATAAAAAGTTGTGTAAAACATATCATAGACACAAATCCACAAGTGCGGACAAACGAAAAATTAAATTGTTAATAACTTTTCGCCGCTTGGACGCAAAATGTCCTAGCTGTGGCGATATTTTAAGCGCATAGTGTAAGAAAACGATTGTTTTGCACAGTAAGATATAGACACAACCGGCAACAAAGAAAGGGTAAAAGAAAAGTGAAAAAGGTGTGGACGTTGGTCTTGATCGGATTTACAGCATTGGCAAGCAGCAACTTCATCCGAACGATTTTTCACATCCTGAAAAATGATGTATCATTGAGTTCTCCCGAACGGAATCCGTGAAATTTGAAGCCAAAGTGAAATGGAACTGGTTTAAGCTGATACTTTTCTGGCAGTACTGGTCCGCAGGAAGCCGAGCCGATACCTGATTGTTTCCAATCCAAATGCAGACAATAATTTCCCAGTTCTCCGATCTCATACGGATGTTTTGCCTCAAAAAGCATTTGAGGAGTGAATCGGTGAATACTGAAATTGAAATTTGAATCCACCCCAGAAACAGCAAAACCTGACATCATAAAATCATAAAACGCAACTCTGCGGACTTCACTGCGATTGCCGTTTTCCTGCGGATACACATATTTGGTATAAAGCGTATCTGCATCAGCTTTGAATAATCCGACACGCTGCGCTTCTTTGGTATCAGCATAAGATTCACCAGGACCGAGTCCGAACCATTGCGCATTTTTCAAAGCAGCGGGAATAAACATTTCCAATCCAAGCCGAGGAAAATTCGGCATATTTCCCATCGGCTCCCCTTTGAGTTCTACGGTGAAACCGCCATCCGGCAGAAATTTATAGGTATATTCGCAGAGAATACTGTAACGCAGATAACCACCGTCAAAATGCCACATTTTGGTGCCTTTACTCCAAACAGAAGGTGGTGCAACGCGGGTGATGACTTTGATTTCGGATTTGTCAGGATCTGTTTTTACAGATTCGACCGAATGTTGAAGCTGGTCGTAGAGAGCTGCTTCCCAAGCCTGACCGAGACCGCGCCACTGGTTGATGTCATTATCAGTCGGGGCTCGGAAAAGATTAAATACAGGTCCTTTTTCCATCAGCAAAACATCATCCAGCATCCAAGTTGAGATTATCCCACGGATTTTAGCAAATTTAATAACTCCTTGTCCAGCAGTAATGTATATATGATTGCTGGTTTCATCCATTTCTATTTGCTTTTTGCTGCAAGCTATGATCGCAGGAGCTGCCAGAGCTTTGACTGGCAGAGCGAACTGCGCCCAGGCAATTTTGTGACCAGCTTTTGCCCACGGCGTATCGATACCGAGAGAGAATGTCAGATCAAGAAAATATTCAACTCCGACCTTTGGTTTTACAGGGAGCTGATAAGGGATCGTAATATCTTCTGTCATACCAGGAGCTGTTTTCAGCGGAGCAAGGATTCCCGACTGACAGGGAATACCGTTTTCACTGACACTCCAAGTTATATTGAGATGTTCCAAAGTGCGAAAGTCATAATGATTGGTGACCGAAATGATACCTTTTTCCAAATTTTTAGCGGCGAAACGAACGGGGGAATACACTTTTCCAGCCTCGACAAAACCGGGAGATGGAGTTCTGTCTGGAAAAACCAAACCGTCGGCAACAAAATTTCCATCATTTGGTTTTTCTCCGAAATCGCCTCCGTATGCGTAAAATTCCTGTATATGACCATCTTTTTCCTTGAAAGTACGTATTGCGTGATCACAAAATTCCCAGATAAATCCGCCCTGAATCTTTTTGCTGGAGAAAAATGTCTGCCAGTAATCTTCCAATCCACCAGGACCATTGCCCATAGCGTGAGCATATTCGCAGAGAATAAAGTTTTTTCCATCACATTTTTCGTAGACTGTTTTAAGACAATCTTCGGGGGAAAGGTACATCGCCGAATACATATCGGTGATTTCACTGTTCCTGTCACCTTCATAATGGATCAGACGGCTGTTGTCCCGATTGCGGGTATACGCTGCCATTTTGATGTGATTAACACCGTAGCCTGCTTCATTTCCGAGTGACCAGATCACGATGGAAGTATGATTTTTATGAGCTTCGACCATACCGCGCATACGGTCAACGCAAGCGCATTCCCACTCTTTCCACATTGTCGGATTGGCCCCGTCTTCATAACCGAAACCGTGGGTTTCAAGATCAGCTTCACAAATCACATAGAATCCCAGTTCGTCGCAGAGGTCGTAAAAATAAGGGCTGTCAGGATAGTGACTGGTGCGGATCGCATTGAAGTTATAACGCTTCAAAAGCACAAGATCATTTTCAGTAATATCATAGGTCAACGCTCTGCCGAGATCCGCATCAAACTCGTGACGGTTAACACCAAAAAACATAATCTTTTTGCCGTTGACCAGCATATTTCCGTTTTTCAGCTCGATACTGCGGAAACCAACTTTTATGGATTTGTATTCAATGACTTTGCCGTTTTTTTCACGCAGAGTAAACAGCAAAGTGTAAAGGTGCGGAGTTTCCGCACTCCACGGCTGAATATCTTTGATCACAGCATTGATATTGATCCTGACAAATTCTTTTGTCGGGATTTCAGAAACGACTGCGGTAAGAGGTTCTGCCAGAAGATCATTGCCTGATCTGTCAAACAATTCTGCTTCAAAAATCAAATCTTCAACATTTTTTTCTGCCGTAGAGGAAATTTCAGCTTCAAGGTCAAGCACACCGTTTTTATATGTTTTATCCAGAGTTGTCTTGGCAAAAAGATCAAAAATATCGATTCTGGGGAGAGCAGTGACAGAAACATCGCGAAAAATCCCGCTGAGATACCACATATCCTGATCTTCCAGATAAGAACCGTCTGACCACTGATGAACTTGAACAGCAATTCTATTAGACCCCGTATGCACGAGATCAGTGATATCAAACTCAGCAGCATTCCGACTGCATTTGCTCATACCAGCACGCTGACCGTTGATCCATACATAGAAGAATGAATCAACCCCCTCAAAACGCAAAATAATGCGTCTATCATTCCATTCTTCAGGAATGTTAAATTCACGGATATAGCATCCTGTCGGATTTTCGACAGGAACTTTCGGAGGATTAACGGGGAACGGATAATTGTAATTTGTATAATGAGGTTTGCCGTAGCCATTCAACTGCCAATGGCTCGGCACTCTCATATCATCCCAGGCGGAACAATCATAATCTTTCAGAAAGAAATCTTCACTGATATCACCTGGTGAGGCGTAATATGCAAATTTCCAGACACCATTCAGGAGCTTGAACCAGGGAGAAAGAATTTTATCTCCAACCATAGCACTCTCTTTTTCATCAAATGGAATCAATGCCGCCCTGGCTGGCTGTTTATTTATTCCCTGCAAATTCTGATTTTCCCAATCATTCATAAAAAACAATCCCTATTTTAGTCCCTTGAAAATGCTGTAAAATAGCATATCCAGCGATGAAATACAAGTCTCATTCAGAGTTTTTTTTTCACTTTTCAATCGTCATTTTTTTCGTTGCGAACCATGTGACTGTCAGGATATTGCAAAAGAACCGATTTTACAGATATTGACCCTTTTTTCACGGTTTTGAGGTGTTGATTTTTTCGCTTTTAGCATATATTTTATAGCGGTAGAATATTTGCATAGCGCATTGGCTCGTCAACATTGATATGCACCAGCTGCGGCATATCCGTTTTTGTCTGAAAAAACATTTCGGACAAGTTTGCTGCGACGCTGTTGCAGAAAGCAGTTTTTGATGTAAAGATCGAAAATCAATCACTATGGCAAACCGAACGATAAAAAATTTCAGGCAGAGGGAGGCTGGAATGGATAGAATAACTTCACTGGAACGATTTGGAGCTCGGAGTGCGGGGGATTTTTCTGCGGAAAATCTGCAAAAAATCAGCGATGCTGGATTCAATGCCGTTTTTGTCAATGGCGGATGCGGGTTCGGACCTGATTCTTTTTTTGTGGAAAGTATGGTCGCAACGACAGCGATCCCTGATTTGATGCCATATACTTCTGCATATGTGAGACGGGAAATGCACCGACGATTTGATCTTTTGGCAAAATATGAACTGAAACCGTATTTCTGCATTTGGGATACTATCGGAACTCAACATTCATCTTTTATCCAATCACAGTATATTGACCGTCATACGAAACTGGAATTGCGCGCAAAACAGAATCGGACACCTGAATTATTCGGAAAAAATTATTCCTGGAAGATCAGTGATCCTCTGTGTATATCCCATAAAACCGTTCAGGAGTTTTACGATGAATTGTTCCAGAAACTGACGGCAGAATATCCGCAACTGACAGGGATTATGTATTTCCCAGGAGATTTCTCTTACGGGATCTGTACCGATGAATGTCCCCGCTGTCAGGCAACAGGATTGACACAATATGAGAGAATGATCCGACACATCAACCATCTGCGTGCGGCATTGGATAGCAAAGTTTCTCTTTATTATGCTTTTTGGAATATCGAGCAGCCAGGAGCAGATCCCGCGATAAAACCCGAGATCATTGAATCAACTTTGAATAAATTATCACCAGGTATCGGCGTCGGAATCACGATCAATGATAATGTCACGGTTGAGCGGCGCGGCTGTACTATGACTTATCTGCAACCGTGGGGAACTTTTGTCAGGAAGGGAACTTTTTTTCAGAAAGCGGCAGAGCTGTGCAGAAAACAGCAGCGCAAGATGATGATATTTTCAGAAATCACCCAATCAGAACAATACGATCCAGTCTGTTCCAATATGCCTTTTGCTCTGAAAACATTGAGTCTTTACCGAACACTTTCAGAAATTCCAGAAGCTGATGTCATTGTTGATTTCTGGGGAGCCCGCCCGCCTTATCTGCCAGATGCCTGCCATTCAGTTCAAAAAAAAATCATTCAGCACCCAGAAAAATCCGATAATGAAATTCTGCGCAGTGCCGTGACGGATCACTATAAAATCAAAGACACAGATCATAGCTTGATAGAATGTGCTTTGGCGGCGTGGAAAAAGTTTGATGATGTTCTGGATTCCGAAGCTCTCTGCGGATGGTCATCCCGTTTGAGTTTTGCAGTAGGCAGGTGCGGCGGACACGGACAGTTCTTTCAACCATTGATCCCGCAATATCTTCGCAGCATTCTGCACACTTGGGGAGCGCAACAGATATCATTTTTCGGAACCTCGGTGCAAATGTATTTTGACCGCCGTAAGGAGGATGCGGAATCTTACCGTAAGTGTGCGGAAGTATTCCGTACACTTGCTGAAAAATTGAATGACTCAGAGGTGCCATTCGGTGCAAAAAATGCCGCGATGGAAGCGTTGCAAATCGAGTTGTACGCCAAAGTGATCGTATCTGTGGCACGAACACTGTTGGCGGCAGAGGCGTTTGAACAAAAACAAAAAGAAAAATTGCATACTTTGATCTGTGATGAGATAGAGGCCCGTCAGGAACTTATAGAATTATCCCGCCCCCTGCAACCTTATGCGGGGATCGATCTGCTGCTGGCAGAGGAAGATATTATGAATATGGGACTTTATCTTTCCGATGATTCATTTCCAGATTCCCCTGATTCATTATTTTCGGTGACTGCGGTGAATCTACCAGTATAGAATCAGGGAAACCGTTATCCAGTTCCAATTTGCGAGAATGTCTTTGGTCCGCCAAGGCTCTTGCAGCGTATGCGGTCGCAGACTTGTCGGAACTTGATCCTGCGTCACGGATACCAAAGACGATGACTTATAAGCAAACATTTAATGACATTTTACCAGAAAGCAGTAAGTTGTTATAAAAATTATTGAAAACTGAATCAACAGGAAAGTTTCAACAGTAATGTATTACAGACTGAATAAATTCACAAAAAATCCCGTCGCTATGCCGAAAATTTTTCATCTGTCAAGATTGTATGTTCCGATGAAATATTCGGATAATTTCCATCTTGATGCCAACAATGAGGTGTGCCATATAATCAACGGTTCGATGGTTCTACATCTGGAATCGGGAAAAGAATATCCTGCGGGAAAAAATGATACGCTTTTTATTCCCAGCGGAGTAAAGCATAAAGATATTTTCAAAGTAACCAAAGGATTGGAAATTTTTACCATCAAATTCAAATGGAAAACGGCTGATAAATTTTTTGCCCACGCCGCACCAGATTGTTTAAAAACGGTACGGCCAACAGATAAGCATCAAATTCTTCTGCTGTTTGATATGTTGCGGTTAAACGAATATGAACACCCTGAGGATATTTATGTTGCTGAAGCAAGTCTGGCACATCTGCTCAGTATTGCGTGGAGAAATGTTTTTTCGGAACAAAAAAACACTATATCCTGTACAGGAGAAGAAAAAAACACCTTTACCAAGATGGTCTATGACGCTCAAAGTTATATATGCAGCCATTATTCAGAAAATATCGGTATTGAATATGTTGCAAATCAAATGAAAGTCAGCCGTTCCACTTTGATTCGGGCGTTTCGCCACGCCAGTGAACTATCTTTCTGCGAATATCTGCGAGCCATTCGTATGCAGGCGGCATATCAGCTTTTGCGGGAAAAAACTTATAATCTTTCTGATTGTGCAGCGCAATGCGGATTTTCCGATCCAGCTTATTTTTCAAAAACATTTAAAAAACATTTCGGTTTTTCCCCAAAAGATTGCAAATGATTCTATCTTGCCAGTCTTGACCCTTTTTTCCATTTTTTGAATGTTGATTTTTTCATTCTCTTTGTGTATAATTAGTGATGTGCAGAATCTTGAATTGAAAAAGCAAAACATACATCAACGAAATCACAATTCAAGTTATGGTCTGTTATCCGATAACCAAAAAGGAGAATCAAAAGATGAATTACGGAAAAAAGGACATTCAACAGGGAAAACATACATTTACTCTTATTGAGCTTCTGGTAAGTACTGTTATCTCATCATGGCATTTCTTTGCACAAAAAAGTGCGGTTGCAACTCAACAAAGAAGTCCGCTTTTTTTGAAAAAGGGAGTGGGGTTTGGGGAGAGGGGAAAAACCTCTTTTCCCGCCCGCTCGGCGGGTTGCGAAAAAACTCGCCCTTCCGTCTTCGTTTCACTACGCCGTGACGAGTCGCTTCGCTGGGGCTCGGATTTATCATCACAAAGAATTCCGCTTTTCTTGAAAAAGGGAGTGGGGTTTGGGGAGAGGGGAAAAACCTCTTTTCCCGTGAAAAGAAGTTTTTCCCCTCTTCCCAAGAGCGCATTCACTTTGATAGAATTGCTGGTGGTCACCTCATATCTCTACTGCCATTGATTTTTTCAAGATATATGTTATATTATCGGCTGAGAATTAAGGAGATAAAACATGAAAACAGCCGTAATATATTGCCGACAAAGTTTCGGCAGTGAAAATGAAAGTCTTTCCATTGAGGGACAGTTGGAAACGTGTCGGGCATATTGCGAAAAAAATAATATTACCATAATCGGCGAATACTGCGATTATAATACATCGAGTGAACTGTATCCGCTAACAGAGCAAGGCATTGAACGTGCTATATACGATGATGGTTTTCAAGAGTGGAAAAAGGAGCAACGCACTCCCAATCGTAAAGAATACAAAGAGGAATTAGGGCGTGCTTTCGATTGTATCGAACACAATAAAATAGACTATATTGTATGCCATGATACAGACCGCATATACCGTAATGCAAGAAATTCCAACTTAGGTAATTACATTACTTTATTTTTGCTTAATAACCGATGTTCTATTGCGGAAGCATACAATAATTCTACGTTTGATTTCACCGACAGAATGCAGCAAATAATGAAATCATTTCGTGACGCAATCGAATATGAGAGTTTACACCGAAAAAAAGTAACGTCAATACAGAGTATTGAAAAACGTAAAAATTCTTTTCTCGCCGTAACAACAGCGTTTGGAACACTGAGTAAAAATCGGCGAATTACGTTTGATCCCAAATACGCCGAAATGATAAAATACATATATACTGCCGTATTAGAAGGACGTTCATATTCTGAAATATTACACAGAATAAATCAAAAATATAAACACCTCATACCATACTATACATTTAAGGGGATTAGGCGTAAGGCAAAACAGTTTTACGGAACAAATATTATTCACATATTAACCAATCCAATATATTGTGGATATATGCGAAATACTGACGGTGATTTATGCAAAGCAAGAAATGTTGACAATCCCCCTATAACGTATTCAGAATATATCGAGGTTCAACGTAAAATGGCAGAAAAAAAACATGGTTATCAAAAATACAATTTGAAGGAAAACAAGCAACGTCACTTTTTGCCTTTTAGCGGTTTTTTGCGGTGTGAATGCGGAAGAAAATTAACTGTTTCGTTTGATAATGGAATTGTATATCGCTGTATAAATGATGGTTCACATACGTTGAGAATTAGAACTAATTATAATTTCCATAATCAATCATTATATACTACTTTGCAAGGACTTTTTATTGTCAATTGCATAAAGAGCAGAAAACAGTTGATTGACATAAAAAATATCGACAGCCATGAGGACGAAATAAAAGCACAAATCGATCAAAAAAACACAGAAAAAGAGGTGAAATTCAAACTTGCAAAAAATATTGAAGATATCGAGCTTATACGCCCAATGATTGACGAATTAAACAAAGAAATAAACCGCTTGAAAAATGAGCTTGAAGAAATTAAAACTCAAAAGGAAAAAAATTACTCTGAATTGCGAGAAAAAATAGAACAAGATTTTTTTCAAATTCAAAACTTGATGAAGTTGCAAGAACATGATTATAAGCGACTTTTAGAAGAAACAATTAAAGAAATTATTGTTTCTGACAATGCTATTACGATACACCTTACCGATGGCAATCAGTTCACAATACCACGAATTATGATAAATAAAAGAGGTCAAAAGGTGTTGCCGTGGATCGAAGTTACTAACGCACCAATGGTAAAGAGTGATTACGATGACAGCCGATTTCTTGATAAAGAATTTTTCACATTTATTAATTTTTATTGTGTTGATAAACCAATTCAAGAATTTAGGAATAAAAAGGCTGAAACGTTACTTGATACACCGACTTATTGCATACGATTATTTCGCCAATAACCGCCGTATAACGGCGATAAATGGCAATGGGTATAAACTAATTGCATTATCGTTGATCGCCGCCAGAATGGCTTATTTTTGCGTTCTTTTGCGTTTCCTAAAATCGTATGGGTTTACGGGGTTCGGATCGCTCCATAAACCTATTTTTTTACGCCGAGCTTCACGTTCGGCGGCGGCGTAACATTCCGTCTTATCATAGTATGAATAGTGCCACGCCATGCCGTGCTGCACCATAACCAAGTTGATTTCTTTTTCGCCAAGAAAAACAATGCCTAATATTCTATCATAACGATCTTTTTTGCCGTATTCAATTCTGACTTGTTTTCCGAATATCAGAGCGGATAAATATTGTTTCGATTTTTTGCCGAATGGCTGTCGGCGTTCTGGCGCGTCGATCCGATCCAGGCGTATGCGATAACGGCGGTTGGTAGTGTCAATAATAGTAATAGTGTCGCCGTCGCTCACGCCGACAACTTCACCGATTATTTCAGCTGAAAAAATGAGCTGAACAGGAAAAAATAAGAGTATAATATAGAGTGCTGTTTTCATGCCGTGCCGTAAAAAAAAGAGGTGCATTCCGAATGTACCACGTCCGAGCCTACCACAGCTCCACAGCTAATACACAACGAAATGCACCGTGTATGCACACGGCACATATCGAGATTAGCTGTGTATAGGGGCGACGGCTGTATTGTGGTAGTTCGGACGTGACCCTCAATAAGTAACGTTATATCATCATTCTATAAAAATCAGTTCGCAACCTCCATTAAGTTGAACATTGTTATACTATACCACGCCGACGGCGAAAAATCAATCTGATAATTTAGGAATTTCCGACTTTTTTTATTGCTCAGCTGAGCAATAAAAACGATATAAAAAAGTTCGTATAATGGTAATAGACCGATATATACTATACTACTATATTCCTAATAATATATGTTGATTTTTTTTAAAAGTATGTTATATTAATAGTATCAATGCGAAAAAATTTAAGGAGTAAAAAATGAAATATTAGGAACTTTTTTCCGATCTACATTTATTTGATTAGAGCATGAAATTTGACTTTTACAAATTTTCAGATCATTCAGAAATAAAATCAATTTCTGAAAAAATTATTGCTGAAATATAGAGATAGAATATCTTTCAGAGTTTTTCAAAAAAATCACAATACAAAGTTCGTGATTACCTAAAAACATTACTTTGCAATTTTTTTGTTGCTTTTCGCACGAATAAATGCGTATCAATTCCGAGAACAAAAAGCTATTATTCCGATCATAACAACTTTGCTTTTTCTCTAATTTCTTACGATATTTTTATTTTTTGCGTTGATTTCTTGACAGAGAAAAAATATATTGCAGAGAAAAAAGGATATAAAGCGTTCGGCGATAATACCAAAGGAAAAACAAGTAAATATTGGGCGTTGCCGTCGTTATATTCTCAATTCAATACTCTTGATTTCTCCGACATTTGCACCGCAAAAGAAAAAGAAATTATTATGAAAGATCAAAATAAAAACAGAGTGAATTTCAAGGGCAATTCTGAAACAAAAATACTGAGAAATAAATTGGAATTAACCAATAAATTGTATTAGCAGTTTGATTTCAGAACAGTGCTAAATTCCGATAGAACTACAACACGATTATTTCCACGATTGACGGCGATATACAATAATAATTCATTCAATGACGGCGGACGCTTATACTGTATTCCATATAGGGGAATAAGCTATCAGCAATTAGGCAAATAGGAACGTGCGAAAATACAAATAAACCTTGCTGATACCGTCGAGCTTGATTTCTCAACTTTGCACCTATCAATGCTTTATGCACAGCGTAATATTGAACTATTATCAGATCCATATTCTTTTGATTTCAACCGCAATATTGCAAAAAAAACAATACTTGTATTGATTAACGCAGAGACGGAATATTCCGCATTGAAAGCATTGGAAAAAGAGTATAAAAACACACTTGATTTTAAGCCGATCATAGCGGCGGCGAAACAATATCACACGCCGATTGCTGATTGTTTCGGGAGCGGTATAGGAATTAAATTGCAGAATTACGACGCAAGAATCGCCGTCAATGTTGTTTCACATTTTACGGCGAAGGGCGTGCCATGCTTGCCAATACATGACAGTTTCATTGTCGATAAGCGATATAAAGAATAGCTGAAAGACGTAATGATTTACGCATATAAAATGCTTTTTAATGGAGAAATAAAGGTGCATTAATTCCTTTATATATAGGAATTGAACTTGATATTATGCGATAATTCCGCATAAAAGAAGTTATTTCTATACGGCGGTGAAATTATCTGCCGCCGACCGATAAAATTTTTTATTTTTTTTAATAAATGAAAAAATCAAATTGGAGAAAAATTATATGAATATCACTAATGAATTACGCCGTATTGCTCACGAATTAACGGCGAAAAAATACAAGATTTTATGCACGCCGAAGCAAGGCGGTTATGCAACATTCAGCATTGAATTATAGGCGGGGTCATACGGCGAAGCACTGAGAGCTGCGGAGGCTATGTTCGACCGCCGTAAATATGTTTTGTCTATTATCGGAGGGCGTTGATATGAGCTTGAGAGATAAAGTTTATGCTATGCGTGCAGAGTTCCGCAAGAGCCGTATATTCTACATTAACAATCCGAGTATAACCGATCAATAGTATTTCGGCGTGTTCGTTACGGCTGACGGTTATTTGCACTATGATTTCGGAACATTGACCGACATTCAGAGATATTGCATGGAGCGAAAAAATAGCAAAATATGCAAGAAATATAAAGTTCTATATAAGAGCGAATTTTTAAAAATATGGTTCGATTATTAGTTTTGGTTATACTGCTTGAATTTTTCCAATTCAACCGCCGAAACATAGCACTATAAACATAAAATAAATAAGATCATAGAGTAGCTTTTTTACCTTTGATTTTTTCGCATACGGCACGCCGTTTTAGGCGTGCCATTTTTAATTTAATTACACAGCTGAAAAACTCTGCTTTTGCTTATGTTTAATTCTTTGGCAATCGCCGCAAGTGAAAGACCATTGTTCCGCAGTTCAATAACCTTTTCTTTATCTGCGGTAATGGGGCGACCGAGCTTAACCCCCTGGGCTTTTTTCTTTGCCAATGCGGCGGTAACTCTCTCAGAAATTCTCTGCTTTTCTTGTTTGGCAAGGGCGGCGAGAATGGAGATCAGAGCTTCCGAGAACACACCACCGCAAGCGGTGCTGAGGTATGGTTCAGAATATGAGTGCCATTTTACACCGCAACCGTCGAAATAGCTCAGAATATCAAGCGTATCACGCACACCACGGCGAGAGAGCCGATCGAGTGCAAAGAACAACACCATATCAACTTTTTTGCGATGGCAGAGAGAAAATAATTCTTTCATACCTTTTCTTTCATCGGCTTTTTTTCCACCGCTGATATTTTCCGTTATTTCAGCAACGATTTCAAAATTATTATCAGAGCAATATTCTCTCAATAACCTTGCTTGATTTTCCACATCTTGACCTTTGCCAATAGTTGAAACTCTGCCGTAAATTGCAACTCTCATTTTATCCTCCTGTATCGTCCAGAAAACCTTGTTGATTTTTCTTGTTTTTTTCTGCTCAAATTTTCTTAAAAATTACCGTGCAATAATCATTCCTTTTTTGCACGCCTTCAAGATAGCATCCTTCTTATAATTAATCAAGTCTATTATTTGTTATTTGTCGGCTAATTTTTGATTTTTTTGAAAAAATTTATTTGCGGCGAATACGCCGACGATTTTTTTTTGTATTTTTTCTGATTTTCCGATTTGAATTTTTCAAGAATGCGTGGTATTTTATTGCAGAATACATAACCATTAACTAATACAAGGAGGTTCAATTATGGCACGGATTAAGGAATCAGAAGAAGTTAAGGCGTTCAAGGCGACACTGAAGGGGCTTCCGACCGCCGAAATTCAGCAGTTGACAAAGCAATATAAGGAGCTGATTTCTGCGGTTGCCGCCGCAAAAGCAAAAAATGAAGTGAGAAAAAGCCTTGCAACATTGCCGACAGAAGAATTGCAAGCAGAGCTTGAACGCCGTAATAATCAGAAAAAGAAATAATGATAATTTGTAATTGGCTGATAATAAAAGCATTACAATTTTTGAAAAAATCACAGCAGAGATGTGATGTTACCGTCGTTATCGCCATCATCGCGATATTGGCAGCGATATTGCTTCCCGCATTGAACAGTGCGCGTGAACGCGGACGGGCTGCAAGCTGTATCAACAATTTGAAACAGCTCGGCACGTGCTATGAGATGTATATTACAGATTACGACGGATATCTGCCTGTACACGATAATCAAAATATCACCGACGAAAGCAAAGGTCCGAAAGCGATGAATATGTTTTTCAGCTTCATCCCGTATATCGGTGCCAGCGAAGGCGGATTGATTCCTGGCTCCTACTACTGCCCGTCTGGTTCACAGCCGACAGCAGAACACGCTCTTGAAAGAGGCTCCTGGAAATCAGTATCGCTCAATAAAACCTGTTATATCCCCAATCAGGAAACCTGCAACATTACTGCGGATGCTTACTGGAATCGTGTCCGCAAAGCCTCTCAAATCAAAAATGTATCCAGCCTTTGTGTTATGGCAGACCGAGATAAACCAGCCTCAGAGGCAGCGAGCGGAACCACTTTTATGTTCAACTGGGCCAACGCCAACAATGTGAAATATCTCGGCGTTATGATCCATAGCAACAATACCAATTTGCTGATGTTGGACGGTCATGCTGAATCTATGAATATCTCCCAGAGTGATAAAAACGCACCTCCGCAAAATGACACCTACAAAAACATCTTTTATGTTAATGGCGTATGGGGGATGTGACATACAGAGAAAGAATATGATATGCAGAAATTAAAATATACTCTTTTGTTATCCGTCATCGCTGTTGGAGCGATGGCAGCTCCCGTAAAAAAACTGATCGAATGTTCCTGGTCCAATCCGACTGCCGCCGTTTTGCGCCAAAATATCAGACAGATAGAGTCTTCCACTCCGTATCAGGGTATCCGTATCATTCTTACTCCGCAAGGTGAAGGCAAAATAAAAAAGCAAAGCTACAAAACGATTTTCGGCAAAGTGCGCTGGCAGTATGAATGGTTCCAAGAAGATATCGACAATCTGAAAAATACTGATTTTATCCAGTTTACTGATAACTTTCTGGCGACTGGTGTCGTTCCTGGTAATGTGGAATGGTTTTCTGATCAGGATTGGGAAACTGTTTGCAACAACTTCCGTCTGGTTTCCCGCATTGCCAGAGAAACAGGAATGAAAGGTTTGATTTTTGATCCAGAAGAATACGACGCTTATCTCTGGCAGAAGATCAATGTAAAAAATCATTCGATGGAAGAAATCGTTCAGAAAGCCCGTCAGCGCGGACAGGAATTCGGAAACGCTATTTTCGGTGAATATCCAGATATGACGCTTTTCAGTTATTTCTGGATGGCCTATGCCGAAGGCAGTCCGATTTTCCGCAGTTTCATAAATGGCATTTATGATGTACTTCCACCGCAGGCAAAAATTGTTGACGGTCACGAATACAGCGGCTATACGGCAAAAGATATTTCTGATTTCCGTAAAGGATATACAGATTGTAAAAAAGGAGCGTATCTGATCGATCCGCAAAACCGCCATAAATATTACCAGCAAACAAGTTACTCCGCAGCACTGTATCTGGAAGCGATCATTCCCCGACAGAAACCATTTCTCTGGAACAAAATCATAAGCAAAGGGATCGGCACCCTCAGTCTCAGTGAGTTTCTGCGCCGTCATCTGGAAGCTGCATTGTCAGTTTCCGATGAATATGTGTGGACTTGGAGTGAATTCCGCTCCTGGCACGGCGGCAAAGTCGATGGCTGGAATGCCAATAAATGGGAAGCCTGGCTGCCAGGGATCACAGAAATTTTCCGAGCTGCCAGTGACCCTGTAAAATATGCTGAAAAAGAGGTCGCCCAAAAGAATAAAAAAAGCGTGTTACGCAACTCAAATTTCAATGAGACCAATGGCAAAATGCCAAAATACTGGGGAATCTGGCAGGGAAAAAATTCCAACGGAACTGTTGAAGTTCTGCCCGATGGCAATGGAAAATCTCTTTATTTCCGCAATGCGGTCAACACCAATTTGACCCAAATCGTTTCACTGATTCCTGGCAACCGTTATCTTTTGCGCGTGAAAGGCAGGATCAATCGGGATATGGAATCGCCAGCGGTGACGATGAAAATCAAAACGATCTGGCGTTTTGTTCCCAATCACAGCGACTGGCTGCTCGGAACAGATTTCAACAGCGAAATCAAACCGACTGGAAAAAGTGAAGTGTTAAATATCATTCTAACCGTCCCGAATGAAGCTCCGCACCTCTTTCTAAACATCAATGTCCAGAATCAGAATGGAAGTGCGGACAATGCCATTCTGGAAAGTTGCGAACTCTTTATGCTGGATAACTTTGAAGATTCCCCAAAAGCTCTGAAACCGATGGTCAAAAAAACGGCAGTTCCCGCTGGAAATAAGTACCCGCCCGATCCCAACGCAGGAATCGGTATGATGGTTTCTGGAAACAATCTGCTGCAAAATCCTGAATTTACTGGTACAAAACAGAATGCTGCAATTCGCGGCTGGGCATTCTGGCAGAACAAAAATTTCAATGGAAAATTTGTTGCCCGAAAACAGCAGAACAGCGATGTTTTGAAAGGGGTTGTCGAGAATGTTGTCAGCGGTTCGATCCACCAATTTGTAAAAGTGACCCCAGGACAATGCTACGAATTGCGTATCTCCTGTCAAAGCTCGTCGGAGATTTTTCTCATCGCCAACTGGGGAAATGCCGACAAACGCTGGACTGCTGGAAGTCAGCAGAAAATATTGCCCGTCAAACCAGATCAGAATCAACGCTGTACGGGTTCTTTCCGTGTAAAAGTTCCCGATAATGTTCATTATTTGGCGTTGATGATCGGAGTTTCTGGTACTGTCCGTCCTGAAAAAGCGGAAGTGTATCTTTTGAAATAAGCCTCTTTCAAACTTGTAAATATGAAAAATTTATTATTCGTTTTTCTGTTGCCGATATTGTTCACCGACACATTGTCGGCAATGGAGCTGATAAAAAACGGTAAATTGACCGTTTCAGGGATTGTCATTCCCGAAAAAGCATATCCCACCGTAGAATATGCGGCACAAGAGATATCCTGCCATTTGGAGATGGCAGCCAGCGAGAAACTGCCGATCATAAAAGAGACAGATGTTCAGCAGGATAAATCCTATATCTATCTGGGAAGCTGTCGGGCAAATCAGAAATTCAAGTCAGATGAAATGGCTCTTGATTCAGGGATCATCGAAATCGGCAAGAGTGATATCAAAATCGTCGGTAAAGACGGCAGCGGCAAACTTTATGATTCCAATAACAGCATTGGCACATTGTATGCAACTTATGAATTTTTGGAAAAAAAGATCGGTATCCGTTGGATCTGGCCTGGAAAAACTGGGGAAATCATTCCGAAACATAAAAATCTTTCCTTAAAAGAAGGCATCGTAAAAGTTCAAGCTAAACTCAAATCCAGTATGTGGCGTATTACTGATGGTAAATTTCACTGGTCTTCTGCCGAAAATCGCAAAAAGTTCTTTGACGATCAGGCAAAGTGGCTGCTGCGTCACCGTTTCAACCACCGCAGTATCTATTCAAACGGTCACGCTTTCGGAAAATACTTTAATGAATACGGCAAAACCCATCCAGAATTTTTCAGCCTTTTGCCAGATGGGACCCGCAGACCGAATCCATATATGTGGAGTTATGGTTATCCCAGAGATGTCAGTATGTGTGTCACTTCTGAATCTCTGATAAAACACATCGTGCGTGAATTTATGAAAGGCAGTAGAGACCGAATGATAAATGTCAATGAAAATGACACTGGCGGTGAATGCGTCTGTGCCAACTGCCTGAAAGCGGATAACTCGCCGATTCCCGATGAAGAACGCCTGAAAAAAGCCAAAGAACTCTTTGCACAGAAAAAGATGGGCTGGGAAAGCGAAGCTCTTGGAACTCTTTCTGACCGATATTGCCAATTCTATCTCGCAGTTCAGAAAGAAGCTGAAAAGCAGGGAGTGAAAAATCCTCAAATCGCTGGTTTGATCTATTCCAATTACAGTGCGCCGCCAACAGATAAGATCAAGCTCAATGACCGCATCCATCTGCGTTTCTGTCCGCCGATTATGTATCCATGGAATCCCGCCAAAGTCAAAAGTTACAAAGATATATGGGCTGGTTGGGCAAAAACTGGTGCGACATTGCAGTTTCGCCCCAACTTTACACTGGATGGCAACTGTTTTCCGATTCAATATCACGAAGAATTCTACGATGTCTACACATTCTCTGCCAAACGCAGTATGGTTGCCGTAGATATGGACTCATATGCTGGACATCCTGGCGCGCAGGGATTGGTCAACTATGTTATCGCGACCCTCAATCACGACCGTGATATCCCGCTGGAACTCCTGAAAGATGAGTTCTACTCTGCATTCGGTGCAGGAAAGGAGAAAGTAAAAGAGTATTTTGAATACCTGACCCGTATCACGATGAAAACGCCTTTCAAAAATCCGTTTGCACAGAACAGAAACAATGAAGGCGGCGAATTGCAGTGGAATCTGCTTTTGATCGCCGACAATATTTTCACGCCAGAAGTAATGGCAAAATCTGCCCGTTTGCTGGACGAGGCCGCCTCTGCCCCTGATTTGGATGCCGCTTCTGCTGAACGAATCAAACATCTGCGGATCGCATTAGAACACATCCGCCTGATTATGGCAGCTCAAATGGAATGCCGTAAATATCAGGAAGCACTCAGCAAGAACAGAGAAAACGCCTCCGAAAAATCCTTTGATGAAGCAGTTATCAAATTGGATGCCTATCGTGCTTCCATTGAACATCTCGGAGCGATCAATGTCGGACACGCCCGTTTTTTGGAAGATCGGCACTGGAAAAAATTTCCTCTCTCCCGATACAAAAATATGCGATAATCCATCGTCAGCATAGATGTTTCACACAAAAATGAGGCAATAAATTTTTAATCTAAGGAGAAAATATATGGTTTCTGAATCAAAAAAATTTGGGGATCTGCTTCGCCGGTTCCGCAGTGAAAAAGCAAAAACGGATTCTTCTTTTTCACCGTCAAATTTTGCTGCTTTGGTGAATATCAGCCAGGTCGCACAGAGGAGAGCAGAAGAAGACGGCTTGATCCCCAATACAGATACGATCCGTAAAATGGCAGATATATTGGATATCCAGCCAGAAAACCTCTTGATTCCTGCTGGGCAAGAATCTTTTGCAGAAGCACTTCCAGTCTGGCCGCGTGGACGTCGTGAAAAAATGAATGATTTTGTTCTTTTCTCAACCTGTTTCCCCGCGGAATACAAAGATAAGATATTTCTGAAAATTACAGGTTCAACCTATTTTCGGGTAAAATTGAATGGACAATTTATCTCTCACGGTCCTATGCGCGGTCCCAAAGGATATTTTCGCATATCTGAATTGCCGCTGGCTGTTCACTCGGGAGAAAACAGGCTTGAAATCGAAGTTTCAGGAGCAAATATCAACAGCTTTGACTTTATGGATCAACCCAGTTTTCTGCAAGCGGAAGTTCGCTGCGGCAATCGCATCCTTGCGGCAACTGGACGGAATTTTTTGGCATTTGATCTCTCAAATGAACGAATTCAAAAAGTTTCCCGATACAGCTATCAACGATTGTTTTTTGAAGCATACCGAATGAGAGTGGAACGCAAAAACCTTAATCCGTTGGAGTTGGAGATCTGTCCGCCAGTGAATTTTCTTCCATCACGGATGCATGAACCGAAATATAAAATCGATAAAAGTTTCCAGCCTGTAAAAACTTTGCGCCGTTCCTATGTCAATGAACCACTCGCGAAAATGGACCGTTCTGTTACGCTCGCTGGAAAAGAGGGATACAAGGGTTTCCCAGAGCAGGAACTTGAAGTCAACGCATATTCCGAGATCCCGCGATACAGACTCGATGATAACGGAACGATCATTTCAACTCTTTACCGAGGCAAAACTGACAATACTGGTTTTATTAAAATCCGTGTCGTCTGTCATCAGCCTGGACGGTTGGTCGTCCTTTATGATGAATTGGAATCTCCCGATGGCGGGGTGAATCCTCTGCGCCTCTATATGACAGGAGGTGTGTTTTTCGATTTACTGGAACCTGGTGAATATGATTTGGAGACCATCGAACCAGGCACATTGAAATTTGCAGAAGTTTTTATGCATAGCGGAAAGGCAGAAATTCTGGATTTTTCACTCAGGGAATATAAAAATCCGCTCAAACTGTATCCGCCATCGCCCAAACTGGATAAGGATTTGAAAAAAATTTA
This sequence comes from Lentisphaerota bacterium, assembly GCA_015061525.1. Classification (GTDB taxonomy): domain Bacteria; phylum Verrucomicrobiota; class Lentisphaeria; order Victivallales; family Victivallaceae; genus UBA1784. The sequence continues at coordinate 30,809 of SUWK01000010.1, read as the reverse complement.
CCGCGCTGGATTGCAAAGTTTTGCTGCTAATGCCGTTGATCTGTTTACAGATTGTCCATCTCGGGAACGGGCTGGCTGGCTGACTGATGCTTTTTTTATTGCCAGAGCTTCATTTTTTCTGACAGGCTCAACCATTGCGGAAAAGTGCTTTCTGGAAAATTTTCTTCTCGCTCCGCCCTGTCCTGGGATTCCAGAAGCTATTTTCCCGATGGAATATCCTGGTGATCACACAACGGGAGAATTCATTCCCAACTGGGGAATGTGGCTTTTACTGCAACTGGGCGAATATGCACAACGCTCCAATGATCGTTGTATGGCAGAGGATTTCCGCAAAAAAGTCTTTGCCTTTATCGACTACATTGATCGTTTTCAGAATTCAGACGGTTTGCTTGAAAAACTCCCGAGCTGGGTTTTTGTGGAATGGAGCAAAGCTAATTGTTTTGTGCAAGATGTCAATTATCCGATCAATATGCTCTATGCCCGCACTTTGGAAGTTATGGCAGAACTCTATAACATCCCCGAATGGAATGAGCGCGCACAGACAATGCGTCAAACTATTCTGGAACAATCTTTTGACGGTCAATTTTTCAGGGATCACGCTGAAAGAAAAGAGGATGGGACTTTGAATATTCTTCCCGACACCACAGAAGTGTGTCAGTATTATGCTTTTTATTTCGGTACAGCAACAGTTGAAACTCATTCGGCATTGTGGCATTGCCTGGTGGGTGATTTCGGCACGCAGCGTGATACAGAAAAAAAATGGGAAAAAGTTTACCCTGTCAATATGTTTATGGGAGCGATTATGCGGCTTGAATTGCTCATTCAGACTGGACAGAAGGATCTGGCGGCAGAAACTATCAAAGAGTATTGCCTTAAAATGGCAAAACTGACAGGCACATTGTGGGAACATAAGCAGCCTTATGCCAGCTGCTGTCACGGATTTCAGAGTTTTATATGCTGTCTGCTTCACAAAATCAAAGAAGAAGGGTGAATTATTAAAAAAGTTTTATTTCAGACCGAAAAAAATCGTATGTCAAACATTTTTCATAAAGAAAAATCAGAGTTTTTACCAATTTTTTAATCATAAGGATAATATTTATTGTGAATACGAGAAGAGATTTTCCAGAAAATTTTATTTGGGGTTCTGCAACTTCCAGTTATCAGGTGGAAGGTGCCGCCTTTGAAGATGGCAAAGGTCCGTCTATCTGGAATGAATTTGAAAAAGGTCACACCGCCATTATGGATAACGGAACAGGAGATGTCGCCTGTGATCAGTATCATCTGTATAAACGCGATGTGGCAATTATGCGCGATATCGGTTTTGATGCGTACCGTTTCAGTTTGGCGTGGAGCCGTATTTTCCCGGAAGGAACTGGCAAAATGAATCCCAAAGGGATCGATTATTATAAACGCCTGTGTGATGAGCTGCTGGCAAACGGTATTGAACCTTATATCACCTTTTATCACTGGGATCTTCCGTTAGCTCTGCAACAGAAATACGGCGGTTGGCAATCAAGAGAGTGTGTCAAGTATTTTGCCGATTATGTAGCGGAAACTGCCAAAGCCCTGGAAGGACGCTGCAAAAACTTTTTCACCGTCAACGAACTTCTCGGCTGTGTCGATCAAGGCTATCTGAATGGCATTTGCGCTCCTGGTTTGCGTTTAAGCAAAAAGGAACACAATCAAGTTCGTCATAATATGCTTCTGGCTCACGGGATGGGCTTGCAGGTTTTGCGTGATATCGTGCCAGATGCCAGAGTCAGCCTCGCAGAGAATCCCGTATTTTTCACCCCTGTGCTGGATACCCCTGAACACGTTGATGCGGCAAAACGGGCTTTCCGCGAGGTCAACGGACATTTTCTGACTGCTATTATGGAGGGGGGATATCCAGACTCTTATCTTGAAGCAGAGGGTGCCGATGCTCCGATTGTTCAGGATGGTGATTTCAAACTGATCTCTGCGCCAATGGACTTCCTCGGATTGAATATTTATTACGGCAAATTGGTCCGATATGCCCCTGAATCGGAAAAGAAATACGAAATATTCAATTTCGATACATCTTCTGAATTACCTGAATGCAGTGTAATATTCCAGCCTGCGGTGATTTACTGGGGCTGCCGTATCATCAACGAATTGTGGAAGCCCAAAGAGATCATTATTTCTGAAAACGGACTTTCCAATATGGATCTGCCTGCTGCCGACGGTGAGGTTTATGACATTTTCCGTATTAAATATTTGCGATCATATCTGGAATCGATGAGCCGCGCTATTCGCGATGGCATTCCGATTACTGGTTATTTACATTGGAGCTTTTTGGATAATCTGGAATGGGGTTCTGGCTACCGCCGTCGTTTCGGCTTGACATTTGTCAATTATCGGACTTTGGAACGCATTCCCAAACTCAGTGCCAAATTCTTCAAAGAATTGATTCGCACGGGAAGAATAGCTTAATTTCCAGCTGGACAGTGTATACGGAATTTCAGACACGACTTTTGGTCATACTGGAATTCCGTTTGTTCTCTATTTGAAATTGCCTGAAAATAATTGGAAAAATTCAAAAGTCGCAAGTTAACATCTTTTTTCGAGGCAATTTGCATTTGTTTCGGAGAAAAACTCCTTTTGATTGAGCAGAAAAGTATTCTCTGTTGCATAAAAAGGCAAAAACAGAGATGTTTTCGCGAGATAACGAAACGATGACCATAATTGATTAACTTGCAACCATTTTGAGCTTGAGAGACATTTTCAGAACAATTAAAACAATCCCGACCATTTTTTTTGCCCAAATGGGCAAAAAACATGAAGCCTGAAAAGGCTTCGCTTCATGGCACGCAGTGCCGCTTCATGCAGCGTAAGCTGCGCTTCATACTTTTGTGTGCTTGACACGCCGGAGGCGTGCAAGACACAAAGTGCTTCATAAAACGCCTTTTCAGACTTGTCACGGCGTAGCTCGCAAGGGCGAAGACGGATGAAGCAGCTCCCGTCTTCATTTCATTATGTCGCGGCAAGCCATTTCATTCCGCTATGAAGCATTCGCTCCGCTCATATGATGAGAAAATGAAAAATGAGAGTTTATCTGTTTGTAGTACAACTCTGTCCGCATTATATTATTCAGCGATAGTGTCAAAAGTAGTATAAAAAAATGAAAAAAACGAGTGTGGACAGGGTGGTACATCCGAACCCTTTTGCAGCCTTGGTGGGGTATGATGATGCCGTTGCTGAAACAGCCCGGTTGACCGAAAGACGTCCGGAACTGGACGAGCAGGAGCAACGAGCAATCAATGAACGCTTGGCATATATTGCCGACCATATCAAAGAACGGCCGGAAGCTCGCATCAAATATTTTGTCCCGGATGAATACAAATCCGGAGGGGCAATTATTGAAGTTTCCGGCAAGGTCAAAAAAATATCTGCCACAGACGGAACAATCGTCATGGCAGATGGTTGCAAAATACGATTATCAGACATTACAGATTTGAGCTTTTAGGCTATCCTTTTATTTGTAAATTTTGATTATTTTCTTTTTTTTCGATTGTAATTTCATAATGCAGTGATATATTAGCATCGTCTTTGCCGATGGCTCTGGCAAGTTCGTGGTGTTGAGTTATTGTTTTCTATTTCTTAAAAGCGCTTTATGGAAAAATGTTTTTAGAACTTTTTTTCCGTTTTCCATAACCCATCCTTCACCGTTGACGTTATCATTTTGAACGGGAACTTCCATAATCTGACGCCCTTGTAGGTCATACTCCCGATAAATACCGTTCATTTTACCGTTTTTGTAAGTGTAAGTTGCCCGTTTTATGTTTGTTCCTTCATGATATTCAGTATGAGAACGATCTTGAGAAGCAATTTGCGGATGAAGTGTTTTGATAAGAATATAATAAGGTTCTCCCTTTTTACGGCCCTTTGCTCGTATCCCACTTCTGTATCCCTTTGTAATCATACCCGTTGTTAAGGCATCCATTTCCGTGTTAAGAATCCCGTTGGCGTAAGTGAGAAGCCGTTTAGAAGTCGGCATATGGAAAGCTGTTGTTTGCGGATTTCTGAAAAAAGAAGGAGGCGTATCAATATCCATAGATTGCGTAAATTGGCGTAGAAAACGTTCAATACCCCGATGACGCATCGCTTCGCGGTAAGGAGTTTTATTACCTTGGAGTTCTCTGAAAGCAAAGGTACTATATGATATATTCCAGTTTTGAATAAATTCTTCACAAGGAAAAACGGTTTTTTCACCGATTTGAATAGACTTTTCTCCGTTGTTTTGCCAAAAGGTTTCCACAAATTTCGTACGGGCTGCTTTGGCAGCTTTAGCATCTGACAGCCCCGTTGTTTTATAGGCATCAAAAAGTTCTGCATAAAAACGTGTGCCCGGTACAATTTCTGTTTTTCCTGCTTTTACTGCCGCTTTATAGTGAGGTTGTTTCGAAAGTTGATAAGAGGTAATACTCTCGTTTAATAAAGCGTGTAGCTCACAGATTTTTGTAATAGTAATCCGTTCCTCAAAAGAAATTTTACCACAATTCATCATGTCATTGACGTGTTGAATGGCGTGTGTTGCCTCATGTGCAATTGATTGCGATAAATAAAGTCGTTTTTTACACCATTCCTCTGGCGTTTGATTTTCTTTGAAGTAATTTTTGTCAAGGTTGATGCATTTTGGACCAAAAGCATAAGAGGCGGGACTTCCCATCGGTTTGACACAGAACATCAAATCCGGATGCGTTTTTTCGAAAATATAGCGTCCCATTTGTGTTTGTGCGATGTCGTCAAAAATTTCCAAAAGAAAGGGTTTATCTTTGTTGGAAATAATATTTTCGGGTGCCGTTTCAATGCGCTTGCGAATTGTTTGAATTTTTCGATTGACCTGTGCCGGAGTAAGTTTTTCTTCAAAAGTTGGAATGATTTTCTTCGGCTGCGGCTGTTTTGCCGGCTGGGTATCTTGCTTGGATGACTGCTTTTTTTTCTGTGGGTGTTTGGATTGTTGTGTATTTTTCTGCTGCCGTTGTTTTCTCTTTTCTTCCCGTTCACGTCTTCTGCGTTCCCGGCGTTCTTTGCTGGTTTCTTTTTTCGTAGCGGCAGAAACTTCATACGGCACGGAAATAACAAATCCCAACAACAGAAGAACAAATAAAAATCGCTTCAACATCTTTATCCCCACTTAATTTCACATAATGAATGTTTTATGTTATGATTAGTAATATAACATAAAATATACTGATTTCAAACATAAGTCGCTACTTCAGCTGTTTTTCGGGGCTTTTTGCAGTTGTTTCGGAGAAAAAGTCCTTTCGATTGAGCGGAAAACTTTTTTTTCTGTTGCATAAAAAGGCAAAAACAGAGATATTTTCGCGAGTTGACGAAACGATGACCATGATTTATTAACTTGCAACCATTTTGAGCTTGAGAGACATTTTCCGAACAATTAAAACAACCCCGATGTTTTCCGGTTACAAGTTAGGAAGTTCTCCGGGGTGGTACGGATGGGAACGGAGGGAACGGAAGAGGAACCCTCTGCCGGGGCAACTGATAAGTTTTCTTTAGAAGTTCCTTTTTCCGGAACTGCGGTTTGCGTTTTCCCTTTTTCGGAACTTTCTTCAACTTCTAAATTTTCTTCAGGAGTTGCCGCCGTTTCCGGAGCAGTTTCAGTTTTACTCTTTTTCTTTTTGAAAAATCCCTACAGTGTGCTGCCGTCTATCTTATTGGCGGAAATAGCATATTCGTAGTCAGGGTCTGCTTTTTCAGCTATCACGGCAAAACAGCGCACCGATTGTCAACACCAGAAATATTATTCCATATTTGTCGGATTTTATCCGGCTTATTCAAGTTCGCCTTTTCGGTAGTTGATCGCTTCAAAAAGATGGGATTCTGAAATAAGTTCCTGACCGGCAAGATCAGCGATCGTCCGGGAGACTTTCAATATTCTTGAGTAGGCACGAGGACTGAGTTTGAAACGGTTGACTGCATCTTTGAGCAGTTTTTCTCCGGACTTTGATAAATTGCAAAACTGCTGGAGTGTTTTGGGGGTCAATTGATTGTTGCAGAAAAATCCGAATCCGGCGTACCGTTCCTGTTGTATCTTACGTGCGGCTTTGACCCGTTCCCGTATCACTGCACTGGATTCTCCATCCGGAGCTTTGAGCAGTTCATCTTCAGAGAGCTGACGAACCGGTACGCGCAGGTCGATTCGGTCAAGCAGCGGCCCGGAAAGTTTTTTCAGGTAACGTCTTTTTTCTTCCGCTTTGCATTGACAGCCAAGTTCCACTTCACCACGTCCGCAGGGACATGGGTTCATCGCCGCACAGAGCATGAAACGCGCCGGGAAACGGCAGCTGCCGGATGCCCGGGAAACATTCACGATGCCATCTTCCAACGGCTGACGCAAAACTTCCAGCACATTGCGTTTAAATTCCGGCAGCTCATCCAGAAAAAGCACTCCGTTATGTGCCATGCTGATCTCTCCCGGGCGGGGATCTCTGCCGCCGCCGATGAGTCCGGCATCTGAAATCGTGTGGTGGGGTGCGCGGAACGGACGGAGGTTCATTAACGGTTGTTCTGCAGAGAGCAGTCCCAAAACGCTGTAGATGCGGCTGGTTTCCAGAGTTTCTTCCAGAGTCATCGGCGGCAGTATGCCCGGTAAGCGCATTGCTAGCATTGATTTGCCGGTGCCTGGCGGGCCGATGAGCAGGGAATTGTGTGAACCTGCGGCGGCGATCTCCAGCGCACGTCTGGCAAGCAGTTGTCCTTTAACCTCGTCAAAGTCGCAGCAGTTGAAGGCATCGGCTGCTTCTTCGTTTATTGCTTTGAATGGTATACCGTGACCGCGGTTGACCAGTTCGACTGCTTCTGTAAGCGTAGAGACCTGAAAAATCGGCAGCCGGTTGGCTGCAGCAAGGGCGGCTTCCCGGGCATTGGCATGAGGCACGAGCAGAGCTGAAACGCTCCGGTCGGCGGCAAGTTTTGCAGCGATCGGCAAAACTCCTTTTACCGGCCGAACAGAACCATCCAAACCAAGTTCACCCAGAACAGCGATCCTGCCGAGTCTTTCACAATCAAGTCTGCCGGCTGCACCAAGCATACCCAAGGCTATACCCAGATCGAATGCTGCACCCTCTTTACGCAGATCTGCCGGAGCAAGGTTGACCACGGTAAACCCCTGTGCCGGGTCAAATTCAGAACTGATAAAAGCTGATGATATCCGGTCGCGGCTCTCTTTTACCGCTGCATCAGGCAGTCCGACGATGGAGATGGTATTATCCTTCATTCCGGCGATAAAGGGCGAGGTCTGGCTTACTTCGATTTCGATGATATATGCTTCAACACCGATCACGGTTGCGGAGTAAAGTTTGGCGACCATCAGATAAAACTCCTCACATGATAAAGGGTAAGATTGCGACTTTTTCCAGCGCGTTGAGTTCCGGGAGTTCTCCGGATCCCTGCCGCCAGTCTGATTCAACAGTTTTTATACCATAGAACTGCAGCCGTTCGATCATCTCTGCAGCGGCATCGGCGGGGGCAGGGCGGGGATTTTCCGCAGCCAGCAGAACTTTACCGTCTGCCGGATTGAACCGCAATGCCCGGCGATGGGGGACTTTCAGCAGATCCAAATAGAAGTTTGCAAGAAATATTCCTCTGCCGCTATTCATTTGCTCTGCGGAAACAAATTCACTTTCATCGGCATCGGCTGTAAAAAGTTCGGCGTCAAAAACAGTGGTGAACTTCGGATATCCGAGCAGTATCTGTTCCCGGCGTTTCGCCCATGAATGGCGGACGTATGCGGAATTATTGACAAAGATTCTGGTATAGAAATCTTCCGGTTTTTTTACTCCGGAAACGGTGAAAATTTCCAGCAGCTCTTTTTTGCGGAGAAAACCTCTGAACTCGGTCAGGAGATCAAATTTCACATCCTCCGGAATAAAACGCTTCAGAAATGCGGGGATTTTTTGAACCGAATCAACATCGACCAGAACAAAATTTTTCCCGGATGGAGAATAGAGCAGATTTCCCAGATGAAAGTCCCGGTGAATAAAGTTGGCATCCAGCATCCGGCAGAGCAGTTTTGCCGCTTTTTCAAAAAAGGCTTTACTTTCATGGTGGTGCTTCAAATACTCATCTACGGCGACTCCGTCAAACGCACGTGTCACCAGATAGTTGCCCCGCCCGCTGCGTAAATAAAACAGCGGTTCAGTTACCGGAATGCCGCAGTCCTTCAATTTTTTTGCACAGTTGAACTCTTTTTTGAAAGAACCGTTCAGCCGGTGATCCAGTTTCAAATACATGTCGTTTATACGGCGTACTTCGCGTATTTTGCCGACTTTTACCGGGGTTGCCCGGTCAAAAAGAGCATCAAGTTCAGCCGGAGTAAATGGTATATTCATCGGATAATTCCCTGCAGAAAAATTGTACTGCCGAAGCGGCGGAACTGGCTGGATTTCAAGTGCGGAGCATTGATGAATTCCCCCATCGCACCGGGGGTGTCGGGAATTTCCCAGATCAGTTTTGCTCCTGAAGTGAAAGTTGTGAAATCCGGATCCCCCGCAAGTGTATTGAACAGTTCCGCAGATACCGCATACGGAGGATCGGCGAAGATGACATCCGGTTTCCCCGGCAGTTGCGGCAGATAACGGCGGCAGCTGCAAATATCAAAATTGAGAATCAGCAGATTTGTTCCGGCACCGGCGGCGGTGATCCGGCGGCAGTTCTCCCTGATGCACTCCACATGCGCCGGATCGATTTCCACCATAGCCGCCCATGCTGCATTCCGGCTGGCAGCTTCCAGAGCTAACGCTCCTGATCCGGAACACAGATCAAGGATCCCGGCTCCGGAGAGGTCGCCCAGACTGTCAAAAAGAGCTTTTCTGGCGCGTCCGGAAGTTGGACGGACTTCGCAGTCCGGCAGATCCGCAAGGATCAGATTTCTGGCACAGCCGGCAATTATATTCATCTGTGTGTGTAACTTTCTGTAAAAAATATTTGCGTTTTGTTAAGATAGCACCGGAATGATGAGATTTCAAAGACCGTGACTTTAAAAAGTTATAAAACGGTGATATTTTATATCATGTTTTGTAAATTATAAGGAGATTTGTGTTATGAATGACGAATTGCTTTACGCCATAGATTTGGCAGATCCCAGTGGTGAATTTGAACCGGCATCGGAATTGCTCAATGCTCTGGAAGTGGATTTCAGCAGTTTTTTTGACCGGGAAAACTGTACAGTCCGGCATACGGTTTATTCCACGACCCCGGAAGGAGCTGAGGAAAATAAAGAAAAACTGCAGACGGCATTGAACGGGTGGCGCGAATTCGGAGTTGATTTGACAATGGGTGATATTTTTACTATCGCCAAATCAGAATGGGCAGAAGCGTGGAAAAAGTATTTCAAACCGATCGCTGTTTCGGAAAAACTGCTGATCCGTCCGTCATGGCTCGATGATGAACCGCTCCCGGGGCAAAAGGTTTTGGAGATCAATCCGGGAATGAGCTTCGGAACCGGTCAGCACGCTACAACCAACTATTGTCTGAAGTGTATCGATCGTTTTGCCGGGGAGAAAAAAAGTTTGTTGGATGCCGGATGCGGATCCGGTATTCTGGCAATCGCCGGAGCTTTGCTGGGATATGGGCCGGTTGATGCATTCGATTTTGATCCCGAAGCGGTCAATGTGGCAGATGAAAATGCCAGAATGAACCAAGTCCGTGAAAAGATCAATCTTGAAACCGGTAATGCTGCTGATTGGCAGGGGCGTCCGGAAAAATATGATCTGGTCTGCGCCAATATTCTCGGACATCTGCTGATTGCTTTCCGCTTCAATATTGTCAGTTGGGTCGCTCCGGGTGGATTACTGGTGCTTTCCGGTATTCTTGATCGGGATTTTGATAAAGTCAGTGCCGCATTTGCAGAAGTCGGAATGAAAGAAGTAGAACGTTTCCGTGATAAAGATTGGACGAGCGGGATTTTTACCGCTTTTTGACACGGATATGATTTGAAAAAATCATTACATTAAGTTATATTATTTGTGATGGCGTTTTAATATATAGTGATGTGATGCAAGGAGTTGTTTTTATGAAAGAAACATCTGTTCCAAAGCGGCGGTGCGTGGTTTTGAATTACACCGATGCTCCCGGAAAAAGAGTGGCGGTTGCCGGTTCATTCAATGACTGGCAGCCGGTGAAAATGCTGAATGACCGGAATAACGACGGACACTATTCCTGCCGGCTCATGCTGCCGCCGGGAACGTACCAATATAAATTTTACGTGGATGGACAGTGGCGGAGCGATGCCGGAAATCCGGATTTTGTCCCCAATGAATTCGGTTCACTGAACAGCGTGCTGCAAATAGAAGAAAAATAAGATCATTTTTAAGGTAGATTTACAGACTATGGAACTTCAGCTTTACAATGTCGCGCCCCGGATCCCTGCGGAATTGACTTTTTTGGAAAAACTTGCCGGTAATATCTGGTGGTGCTGGCACCATCATGCCATTGAGCTTTTCATGCGTGTCGACCCGAATTTGTGGCGCGAAGTCGGCGGAAATGCGAAAATGTTTCTGCGGATGGTTTCCGCGAAGCGTTTGGAGGAACTTGCCCGGGATGCCGGATTTTTGCGTAATCTCAAGGTTGTGCAGGGTGAATTTGAACGTCAGATGGAAGATGTGCTTACTCCGGAAAAGCGCAATGTGGCATATTTTTCTCTTGAGTATGGTATTCACGAGAGTATTCCGATTTTTTCCGGCGGTCTTGGCGTACTTGCCGGTGACCATCTGAAAGCAGCCAGTGATATGAAACTGCCGCTGGTCGCTGTTGGTCTGTTGTACCGGCAGGGATATTTCCGGCAGGTGCTTGACCGTACCGGATTGCAGACTGAACACTATCCGGTCGCCGAGATCCATGATCTGCCGCTGGAAAGAGGCTGCACCCCGCAGGGGGAACCGGTAACGATCTCCATGCGTCTGGCCGACCGCGAGATTTTCGCGGCGGTATGGGTATTGTGGGTCGGCAACGTACCGCTGCTTTTACTGGATACAGAATTACCGCAGAATCCGCCTGATCTGCGAGAAGTCACATGGCGGTTGTACGGCGGAGATAAAAGGATGCGTCTGCATCAGGAACTGCTGCTCGGTATCGGCGGTGTCAAAGCTCTTCTGGCGATGGGGTATGATCCGGAAGTGTGCCATATGAATGAGGGGCATGCCGGATTCCTTTCGCTTGCCAGATTGGAGCATTTGGTGCAGGATCTCGGTTATGATCCGAATGTTGCACTGGAAGTTGTCTGGCGTTCCAATATATTTACCACTCATACGCCGGTTCCGGCTGGTAATGAGGTCTTTGATATTGAATTGGTCAAGCCTTATCTGGCTCCGTTTGCTGCTTCGGCAAAATTTGATCTGGAGCGGATCATCCGTTGGGGAGTGCCGATTACTGATCGCGGACATGCTTCAGAGATGTCAATGACGGTTTTCGGTTTGCGCATGGCGGCAAATTACAGCAACGGAGTCAGCCGTCTGCATGGTGAGGTGGCGCGCGGTATGTGGAAACACCTCTGGCCGGAGCGTTCCGGAGCGGAGATCCCGATCGGTCACATTACCAACGGAGTACATATTTCATCCTGGATATCGGCAAGACACAACCGGCTTTTTGAACGGTACTTATCCTCCAAATGGCTGAATAATCCGGATATAGTTCAACTGGTTTCCGATCTTGATTCCATTCCGGATGATGAGTTGTGGACTGCCCATGAGTTGTGCCGTCAGAGTCTGGTTCGTTACACCCGGCGTCTGGTGCAGCGCAATTTCCGCTATATGATTGAGGGTTCGCTCGGGGTGGATAAAAAACGTCCGGTACTGCAGCCGGATGTGCTGACTATCGGTTTTGCCCGCAGGTTTGCAACCTATAAACGCGGAACTCTGCTGCTGCGTGATCAGGCAAGGCTGCTGGCTTTGCTCAAGGATAAAAATCATCCGGTTCAGTTTATCTTTGCCGGTAAGGCTCATCCGGCGGATAACGGCGGAAAACAGCTTATCCGTCAGTTGATAGAGTTTGCCCAGAGAGAAAATGTTCAGGATAAACTGCTCTTTCTGGAGAACTACGATATCGGTATGGCGCGTCATCTGGTACAGGGTGTCGATGTCTGGCTCAATACTCCCCGCCGTCCTCAGGAGGCCAGCGGCACATCCGGTATGAAAGCTGCGATCAACGGTGTTATCAACTGCAGTATTCTTGATGGCTGGTGGGCAGAGGCTTACAATGGTGAGAACGGTTGGGCGATCGAGGGCAATGATTATTATACCGCGGATGAAGACCGGGATAATTTTGAGAGTCAACAGCTTTTCAATTTGCTTGAAAATGAGATCATTCCTTGTTTTTACGAGCGTCAGGGTGGGGATTTGCCGCGCCGCTGGATCGCCCGTATGAAATCATCCATCGCCACCGGATTGGGATTTTTTTCCAGTGCCAGAATGGTTGGAGATTATAACCGCAAGTTTTATGTTCCTGCCGCCCAGGCATTTCGCAACCTGACTGCCGGCAATGCTGCTGAAGCAAAAAATCTGGTTGAAGTGAAAAAACGTCTGGTGGAGAATTTTGAAGGAGGTAAACTTTCCATTGCAAATCCGGTTGTCAATGGTACTCTGAACAATCTTCATATTGGAGACCGGATCTCCGTTTCTGTCGCGGTGCATCTGGGAAATCTGCGTCCTGAAGAGGTTGAGGTCGATGCTTACAGCGGCAGTGCAAACGCACACAATGAGATCATTGACAGTACCGCTACTGCGCTGACCATGGTGGAAGACCGGGGCGATGGCAACTATTTGTACGCCGGAGAAGTTGAGTGCTGCATTGCCGGAAGATTCGGACTTACCGCCCGGATAAAAGCGGCCGGAACCGCATGGGATAACAGTGTGCCAGGGTTCATGTGCTGGCCCCGGTGAAAAATATTTGGAGCAGATAAAATGCGAAGAAGCAGAAGATCCAATCCCAGAATCCTGGTAGTAACTCCGGAAATAACTTCCTTACCGTCCGGAATGAGTTTTATGGGCGGTTATTTGCGCGCCAAAGCCGGCGGCTTGGCAGATGTTTCGGCGGCACTGGTCGGCGCGCTTTACAGGCAGGGGGCAGATGTGCATGTAGCTTTGCCGCATTACCGGCGGATGTTTCATATAGATGTCGGTAATCTCATCAATGATGAACTGCGCATTTACATGAGCAATCTGCACAACAGCCGCATCCATCTGGCTGAAGACCGGATATTTTACTACCGGGATTCGGTTTACGGTAATTATGACGGCGACACATTTATGCAGAGTCTGGCTTTTCAGCGTGAGGTCATCAACAACATCATTCCGCAGGTCAAGCCGGATCTCATTCATTGCAATGACTGGATGACCGGTCTGATCCCGGCAGCGGCAAGACGAATGGGAATACCGTGTTTATTCACTGTTCACAATATTCATACCCAGAAACGTACACTTGCTCAGATTGAGGATCGTGGTATCGATGCGGCACCATTCTGGCAGAATCTGTATTACGAGCGTCCACCGTATAATTACGAAGAGAGCCGCGAAAGCAATCCCGTCGATTTTCTGACCAGCGGAATTTTTGCCGCCCATTTCATCAACACGGTAAGTCCGACATTTCTGAAGGAGATCGTTGATGGGCAGCACTCCTTTGTCCCGGAAAATATCCGGCGGGAGATCTCCGGCAAATATTATGCCGGTTGTGCGATGGGGATTTTGAATTCGCCGGATGTCAGCAACGACCCGGAAAATGATGATTTTCTGGAAGTGAAATATACCGGGTCCAATGCTGCAACCGGCAAAAAAATCAATAAGATTGCCTTTCAGTCGCGTACCGGCTTGAAGTGCGATCAGAGTGCGCCGTTGTTTTTCTGGCCGCACCGGCTTGATCCGATCCAGAAGGGGTGCCAATTGCTTTCCGATCTGGTTTATGAGATCGTTCACCGTTACTGGGAAAGCGGTTTGCAGATTGCCATTGTAGCCAATGGGCCGTATCAGAAAGTATTTCGGGAAATCATTGCTCATCACAACTTTTATGAAAGAGTGATGGTTTGTGACTTTGATGAAGAGTTGTCCCATCTCGGTTTTGCAGCATCGGATTTTATGTTGATGCCGTCACGTTTTGAGCCTTGCGGATTGCCGCAGATGGCAAGCCAGTATTACGGTTCTTTGCCGGTGGTGCATGATACCGGTGGTTTGCATGACACGGTGGATCACCTTACCGATGATGGTAAGAGCGGCAATGGATTTGTTTTCCGCGACTATGACCACGGCGGACTGTTGTGGGGCATTGATGAGGCGATGCGTTTTTACCGTCGGGATGAAGAGTGGAAAAATCAGGTAATTGCCCGGATCATGGATGAGGCAAAGCAGCGTTTTAATCTGGATGTGACAGCTCAATCGTATATTGATATTTACGAATCGATGCTGGCGCGTCCGCTGGTGCAGAATTGATATGGCTCCGATACGGCAGACCAATAAGGTGCAGGCGTTGGCAGCAGATATCTTTTTGCGGGATTTTCTGCCGGAACTGCAGCGTCGCCGGGAGTATGCGGATATACGTGAAAGGGCAATCACCGGCTATGATCGTCAGCTTGTTGCGGCGGTGAATGATCATGAATATTTCGGTCTGCACAGGCAGCAAGATGGCAAATGGGTATTCCGGGAGTATGCACCGAATGCTCAAAGTATTGTGTTGACCGGAGATTTTTCTGATTGGCAAATCGATCAGCAGTACGCGCTTGTCCCCCGGAAAAACGGAGTGTGGAAGGGCGTATTTCCAGCAAATACGTTCCAGCATGGCACACATTACAAGATGTTTGTGGCTTATCCGGGGGGAGGGGGAATGCGCATTCCGGCCTATGCCCGTTATGTACTTCAGGATGGGGAAAGCAAACTTTTTTCTGCTGTGGTCTGGGAGCCTGAAGAACCTTTTAAATTTACTTATCCGGCACCGCCTCCGGCGGCACCGCTGATTTACGAGGCGCATGTCGGCATAGCGCAGGAGGAAGCCAAAGTTGGTACATACCGGGAGTTCGCCGAAAAAATTCTGCCGGAAATTTCCCGCAAAGGGTATAATACCGTGCAGTTGATGGGGATAATGGAACACCCGTATTACGGCAGTTTCGGTTATCATGTGGCGAATTTTTTTGCGGTTTCCAGCCGTTTCGGAACTCCTGATGACTTCAAGTATCTGGTTGATACTGCACACCGGTTGAATTTGCGGGTGATAATAGATCTGGTTCACTCGCATGCGGTGAAAAATGTGGAAGAGGGATTGGCGGAAATCGACGGCAGCCGGACGACATATTTCCATCGCGGCAGCCGGGGAGAACATGAGGCATGGGATTCTCTGTGTTTTGATTACGGTAAGCTCAATGTTCTGCGTTTTCTGTTGTCGAACTGCCGTTTTTTTCTGGAGGAGTACAATATTGACGGTTTCCGTTTTGACGGAGTTACCAGTATGTTGTATAATCATCACGGGCTGAATCATTGTTTTTGCTCTTACGGGGAGTATTTCAGCGGCGATACGGATATGGATGCTATTGCTTATCTCACGCTGGCGAACCGTGTTATCCACCAGCTGCGTCCGGATGCTGTTTCTGTGGCAGAAGATGTGAGCGGTATGCCGGGACTTGCTTCTCCGGAAGGGATCGGTTTTGATTACCGTATGGCGATGGGGGTGACGGATATGTGGTTCAAACTGCTGGATATCCCTGATGAAGAATGGAATATGTTTCAGTTGTTCAACGAGTTGACCAACCGCCGCAAAGACGAGCAGAGCATCAGTTATGTGGAGTGCCATGATCAGGCTATCGTAGGCGGACAGACGGCATTTTTCCGGATGACCGGAGCGGAGATATATTGGAACATGCACAAAAAATC
The DNA here is from genome assembly GCA_015061525.1 of Lentisphaerota bacterium. Taxonomy (GTDB): domain Bacteria; phylum Verrucomicrobiota; class Lentisphaeria; order Victivallales; family Victivallaceae; genus UBA1784. Next base: position 14,922 of record SUWK01000010.1, on the reverse strand, counting down.
CGGCAATTTTGCCGTCGACCGTGCGGTTGCGTTACATAAAATGCTGCGTTTGGCAACAGCGGCAAGTGCCGGACACGGATATTTGAATTTTATGGGTAATGAGTTCGGGCATCCGGAGTGGATCGATTTGCCGCGGGAGGGCAACAACTGGAGTATGGCTCATGCCCGGCGGCAGTGGAGTTTGGAAAAAGATTCTGCGCTGCGTTTTGGAGAATTGGCAAAGTTTGACAGAGAGATCACCAAACTTGCCGGAACGGCGGGATTTTACAATCGTCCGGTTCAGTGTGTCAGGATCGACGATCAGAGCAAAGTGATCGTATTTGAAAGAGCTGGGTACTGGTTCTTTTTCAACTTTCATCCGGTAAATTCTTACACGGATTATGAAATTGAGGTTTTGCGCGGCAGTTATGACACTGTATTGGACAGCGATGATTTTATATTCGGCGGTTTTGTCCGCAGAAGTGCAGGGCAGCGGTATTTTTCCATGGAGCAGGATTCGGGGGAATATATCCGCCTGTATCTTCCGAGCCGGACGGCATTGGTGTTGAAAAGGCAGTTTTGAGTATTGCTGTAAGGAATATCGAAGATGAAAAATTTTTTTCAAGGAAATATTGTAAGTGCTGACCATGCCGGATACGGCAGGGTAATGTGGCATGATGCTGTTATCACCCATGTGGAATTTTCCGGAGAAGTCCGTGGCGGAGCTGATTGGATCGTGCCGGGATTCATAGATACCCATGTCCACGGTCTGGGGAATGCGGATGTGTCGGCATCCGGGGTTGTTCCGATGAGCGGATTTTTCCCAAAATTCGGAGTTACGGGTTTTTTGCCGACTCTGGATACAGTGGCACCGGCAACGACACTTGCGTTTTTGAAAGAGGTGAAAGAAGCATCTGCGGCCGTTTGTGGCGCAAGAGTTCTCGGCAGTCATCTGGAAGGGCCGTTTCTGTCTGCTGAATTTGCCGGCGGCATGGATCACAATCAGTTGCGGATGCCGGATGTTGAAGAGGTGGATTCATGGATCGGGTGTGCTGAAGGATCTTTGAAATTGGTGACGCTTGCTCCGGAACTTCCCGGTGCAAGTGAGGTGATCCGTAAACTCTCAGAGAGTGGAGTTATCGTTTCACTCGGGCATACTGCAATGAAAGCTGCAGAGCTGCCGCAGGCGATTTCCGCCGGAGTCAGCCGGATGTGTCATATTTTTGATGCGTATGACGGACGTCATGTGGAAAATGGTGTTTCGATGCCGTCACTGACAGACGCGGCATTGATTTGTAATCAATTGATGCTGGAGATCATAATGGATGGTGTACATGTTCCTGCCGAATTGGTGCGGTTGGCGATTCGGGCGGCGGGAACCGGGCGGGTAATTGCGATTTCAGATGCTATGATGGGAACTGGATTGCCGGATGGGATCTATCCATCTTCTGACGGCAGGATGTATAAACTTGACAACCATGATGTCTGCCGGGAATTGGAACCGCCGTATCGGATTTTCGGTTCCTGCCTGACGATGAACCGGGCGTTTAATAATTTGATCCGTAAATTCGGATGTACTCCGGTTGAAGCGGTTCAAATGACGTCGGCTAATCCGGCCCGTTCCATCGGTCTTGGTGATAAATACGGAACTTTGTTGCCAGGATTTACAGCAGATATCACTGTTCTTGCCGATGATATGCTGACCGTAAAATCAACTGTGATCAACGGGGATGAGGTTTTGAACTGACAACCGGTCAGGAAATTATTTCCGGGATCACCCATGCCGGAGCAAGAATATCGCTCAACAGCCGGATATTATTCATATCCTGACTGTGCATGTTGCGTTCACGGCTTGCAGTGAGATAGAGATTTTGACGTGCGCGTGCAGAAGCAAGATATATTTTGGGCAGATCCTGAAAAGGATCGGCATCATCTGCCCAGAGTTCCTGTCCGTCAAGATTGATAAGAAACAGAGTGTGATATTCCATTGCTTTGCATTGTTGAACGGTGGTCAGTGGAATGAAGTCATTACCGGAAAATTCCAGTACAGTTTCTCCGATACCGGCGCACGGCAATGCACTTGCTGCGATCTGCTGTGCAAGTTCGGCAAGGCAAAGTTCCAGATATTTACCCTGCCGGTAGCGGGAAAAGATGGTTTTCAACCGTTTTTTATCCAGAAAATTTGTACTTTTTTCAAGCAGATCTGTTAAATCATCCGGAGTGAACATAAGCTGACCGAAGTCGTGCAGTATCTGTGAACGGAATTTGTCCAGTTCATCATGCGGAGAAATGGTGGAGTAATTTCCTGCCGGCTCACTTAAAAAGTGCATGAGTCTCTCTTGTGCTTCAATTTCCGGTGAAGGGTAAAAGATCATGTGCCATAAATCGAAAAGCATTTTGATTACCGGTTCAGCGAGGAGTTTGCCGGTTTTTTCTTCATTGCGGATACGGATGCTGCGATCTCTTGCCGCCGGATGCAGCTGATTCAAAACATTTTCCGGGAACTGCCTGACAATGATCCCGATATCCCGTGGAGAAATATCCGGCAGTTGGAGCAAAGAGCATATTTTGTCAATGACGAAGCGGCTTTCCGCAGTTTCATCGGGGAACACCATGATACGGCACTCTCCGACGGAGTTGACTACCGCCGGAAGAACCGGCGGTTTTGCATCTTTGCCGAGCATGAATTTGGCAAGATGATTCTGTATTGATAACAGAGTCCCATTTGAACGGTAGTTGAAAGGAAGAAGTACTTTCGGGGCATTGTAATCATGTTGAAATTCAAAAAATATTCCGTGCATCGCTCCTGCCCAGAGCATGATATTCTGCTGTTGATCTCCGGCAGCAGTAACCGGCAGAGTCCCCGGAGGAAATGCGGTTTTCAACAAGCGGTAGTGGGCGATCGTCGTATCTTGAAATTCATCCAGAAATATGTGTGTATAAGCGCATTGCAAAGCTTTGGCAAGCTGCGGATTACAGCGGAGCAGCAATTCTGCCAAAGCACAAATCAGCGGGAAATCCAAAACGGATGGAGTTTGTTTCAAACAATATTGCCACATCAGCAGCGGAATATCATTTTCCGGAGTACCGTCAAAGGACATTTCTTCCGGGAGTGGTTCATTTACCATACATTCAAGGGCAAAATTACGTGACGGCAGAGTTTCAATATCGGACATGAAAAAACTGTGTCCGGCAGCAAGATAGAGTTTTTCTGCAACAGTTGCCGGTGCGAAAAGTTCCGTGTCTATACAGTAATCCGGACTCGGCCGCCATTGTTCCGGCAGCAGCTGACCGAAACGGTCAAGCAGCTCTTTGGCAAAACCGTCAAAGGTAAATGAATCTGCAGGGGAATCATCATGTATTTGGGTATATTGCCGGATTCTGTTGTTCAAGTCATTTGCCGCGTGCCGTTTAAAGCTCAAGGTGAGGATTTTTGGAACAGTTTCGCTTTGAGCAGCAAAGATGTGTTTTGCTTTCATCGCCAGAACTTCGGTTTTGCCGGTTCCGGGAGGGGAATCGATCAAAAAGCAGCATGATGGATGCCTGATCACAATTTCAGCATCCGGAGTCGGCGGCAAAGAGAGATATTCAGGAATATTACTCATGACATATGATCCGGGAACAGGATCCGGCAAGGAAAGCCGGAGTGAATATAGTGTGTTCAGCGGGTGTGAGCGGGATGTGCAGCTCTCCGGGAAGTTCCCAGTAAAGGTGCTGCTCTATGGAAGAGATCAGATCGTGCCGGAAAGCTGAAAGCGAAAGACGGCAGAAGAGTTGACCGTCACTTCCAATTTGCATATATTTGAATAATTGCCGGTGACAAGGTTCTGCGGCAGCTGCGGGGTCGGCAAATTCCGGAAAGGAGATTTTTACAGACACAGTCATCGTACCGAGAGTATTGAAATCTTCGGCAGTTACCCGGTTATCTTCGGTTGTTTCCCCGAAAATTTTCTGCAAAGCCAGTAAAATGGAACTTTTTTCCGCGTGGTCAAGGTGTGGAACATTATTTAAATCCACAATCGTTTCCACCGCAGGAAAAATCCTGAAATTACTCAAACTTATTTCATTGATAATCATCTGCTGATGTTCCAAATTTTATGAAACTTAAATGTGAGTTTGCAGATGTGAAAACGGCAGTCACCGGAACAATTCCGGTAACTGCCGCTGGTCATGCCCATCTGTTATGCGAGCAAAGATCCTGCAAGACGGTTTCTGCTCTCTTCATCACTGGTGAGCGAAGAGAGAGTATCATCGACCGCTCCGAGCAGCTGACTGCTGATACCGTTTGCGGCATCCCAGGAAAGCAGATCACCGCTGTTGCCATCGGCGAGCAGATTCAACGAGTTGCCGTCAACATCATCTTTCCAAAGTTCGACATCGCTGCTGCGGGTGAGTTTCGCATCATCAGCATCAATATCTGCAGAACGCCAGAGGCTGTTCACGAAGACGGTACGGTATGCAGAGTTGTTGCTCTCGTAGGATTCAGAGATTTGGCCGGCACCGTCGGCTTTGATTCTGATCTGATGAGTACCTACACCGAGAGTGCTTGCATTGATCGTCAACGTACAATTACGGGTCTGTCCGGCATTGAGACCGGCAAGAGTCACTTCCCGGAGGAAATTACCGTCATCGTAAACATAGAGTTTAGTTGCTCCGACGGAGGTGTTTCCAAGATTGGTCACTTGGAAGTTGAATTTGAACTGACCGTTGGTGTACTGAGTGTTGCCATTGGAGATATTCATATTGGTAATCTTCAGATCACGGGTCGGTCTTTCCACGAAAATAGTACGGTACGATGTGTTGTCGGTCTCGTTGTTCTCTGCTACCTGATCGTAGGCATCGACTTTCGCGTAGACTTTGTGGGTTCCGACAGAGAGTTTGCCGGAGGTCAGTGTGACGGAGCAGTTGCGGCTGCCGCCTGCGCCGATGGAACCGACGGAAACCTCGCGGAGGACGTTGTAACCGTCATGCAGATAGAGCGTGGTTGCTCCGACTGCAGTGTTGCCGGTGTTGGTCACGCGGAAAGTGAACACCGTGGACTGTGCCGTTGAGATGCGGTTGTCGGAAACCTGCATGTCGGTGATCTTCAGGTTTCTGGTCGCCTGAGAGACCGTAATGGTCCGGTACGCGGTATTGTTGGTTTCATTGGTTTCGCCGATCTGATTGTAGGCATCGACTTTGGCATAGACCCGCTGGACTCCGGGATAAAGTTTTCCGGAAGTCAGCGTGACCTGACAGGAACGGCTGCTGCCGCCTGCGATAGAGCCGAGAGAAACTTCCCGGAGGATGTTGCCGTTGGCATCATGGAGGACAATGCTGTTCGCACTGGCGGTGCTGTTGCCGTTGTTGACCACGCGGAAAGTGAATACCGTGGATTGCGCTGTCGTAATGTTGTTGCTGGAAACCGCCATGTCGGTGATCTTCAAATCCCTGGTGGGGTTGGAAACCGTAATGGTGCGATAGGAGGAGTTATCCGATTCATTGGATTCAGAGATGGCGTTGCCGCCGTCAGCTTTGACATAGATACGGTGAGTACCGGCAGAAAGTCTTCCGGCTGCAATCGTATAGGTACAGGTGCGATACCAAGTGCCGCTTGCACTGCCGCTGAGGCTGCCGACGTATACAGAACCGAGATAAGTGTCACCATCGTAGATATACGCGTATGATGCTCCGGCATTGCCATTACCATAGTTGTTGACATCAAAAGTCAGAGTGACAGACTGGTTGGGACCGATATTGTTGCTGGAAACATTATATTCGTCAACGTTCAAATTCGGTCTGGCAGGATTGGTGACAGTAATAGATCTGGTAACACTCCAGTTATCCGATTCATCAGACTCCGTAATGGAATTTCCACCGTCTGCTTTGACCTGAATGGTGTGGGTACCGGCAGAAAGGCCGCTGAGTGTGTAGTTGACCCGATCATACCAACCGGAAGAAGAGTGCGCACTGAGAGAATCGGTATAAGCTGATCCCCAGTAGCTGCCGTCAACGTAGATGTAGGCACGGGAGGACGAAGCACTTCCATTACCATAGTTGTCAATATCAAATGTCAGCGTGACGGACTCGTTTGTCGTCATGCTTGTTTTATTCAATGAGAAGTTGCTGACTGACAGATCCGGTCTGTATATCGTAGAGGAGGAGTAACCGGGCATGGTAAGAGCCCCGCTCCAGGAGTGTCCGGAACTGGAGGATGAGTAGTTTCTCACGCGGAGATAATAAGTGTTTCCGCTGTAAAGATAGTACGCGAAACTGGCGGAATTATCAGATGAAACATCTGATTCCAGCAGGGTTCCGCTTGCATCGTAAAGCCACAGGTCGTAATCGCCGACACCGCTCACGGCAAAACCGGCAGTCCCGGAGGCCCCTGCGTAAAATTTGAAATAGTCATTATCTTTTTCTCCGTCACTTGTTCCTGAAAAAGTCGCACTGTCTCCGTAGTACAAGCTGCCGATATTATCAGCATAGCTCATCGTATCGTTGTACTCGACTTCATTCTTGTGATAGGTACTCATAACTGATCTCCTGTTTTTGTTGATTATCATTTGTAAAAATGTTTAAAATTCACCCAATTACGTTATAATATAACATGCAGAAAAATGAAATGCAAACTCTCAAATGAGATTTTTTTGATATTTTCTTGTTTATGTTAATGGCTTTGCAACAAATTTACCGGTCGAAAAATCACCGTCATATATGCTTTGGGAGATATTTTTTGTAAAAATGCCGCAATGAACTTGTAAAAAATATTTCAACGATGTATTTTAGTTCATGCAAAATCAGGCATAAAAAGGAAGATATTATGGTTTTAATCGCAGATACGTGGAACGAATTGTTGAAATCTGCAGAATTTTTTCACTTGGATATGGAGAAATTCTGTGAACTTGAACCATTTTTCAAATCATTGGACAAGGAATTTTTCCGGGATGCCGCATCCCGAGTCGGTGATGGATTCCCGGAGGAGAAAGTCAAAAGTGCGTTTAACGAGGACGATCAGTACCGTTTCCTTTTTCTGGCAGTAACAGCCAATGCCGGAAAACTGCAGGAGTATTACCGGAAAAATAATTTCCCCGGGCAGATGCTTGAGTGGCTCTCATATGATTTGAAAGTCTGGACAAAGGCGATGGTCGCGGACTTGGGATTTTACGGTTTGACTTGGGTGATCTTTGGTTGGCAAACTGCGTGTCTGACCGGTCAGGTCAAGCAGTTCGGGCGTCTGCAGTGCAATGATGTTCACTATTTTAATGTAAAAAGATGCTTTTACCGGGATGAAAACGGAGTTCTGCAGCAAGTGGAATCTTTGAATCAGCTGCCAGCCGGAACCGTTCAGTTTGTCAATCACCTTGATCCGTGTATAAATTTGCATATTCCCGCTTCCGGTCCGCTGGATAGAAAAGAGTGTATTGCCGCTATCAAACGTATGATAGAATTCTATCGGGAGTTTTATCCTGATTACCACTATAAGGCGGTTGTTTGTTACTCATGGCTGCTTGACCGCCAGCTGCGGCAATTGCTGCCGGAAAAATCCAATATCCTGCAGTTCCAGTATCTCGGTCATAACTTCGATATTCCGGAAATCGGGCAGGATATGTCAATGCGCTGGCGGCTCTGGGATGAATCCGCTAAAAACAAAGATGTTGACGAACTGGTTTGTCAAACATCTCTGCAGAAGAAAGTGGTGGAATTTTGGCGGGCCGGCGGACACTTCATCGAGGGTGGATTGATTATTTTTCCCGATGAATTGCCAGCACTTTTCAATGAGCTGAAGTGAATTTCTCCCACGGGATATTTACCGGCATTTTGCGGGTGATGATATCGTCCACATGCAGGAGCAGCGGGAAGTCTTTTTCGCAGACGATATTCTTTGCTGCCTGTTTACGCAAAGCTCTGGCAACTCTTCCGGCAACAACGACAGATTCCAGCGTCACGCCTTTGAGTTTTTCCAGAGCTTCATCAATGGTAAAACCTTCGCCGAGCAGTATTCCCACCAGTCTGGTTCTGCCGCCGTAAACTGTCACATAGAGATCACCGATACCGGTGAAAAAACTCTCTTCATTGCCGCCGAGCAGAGTGACGAGTTTGTGCATCTCTTTTGATGCCTGCAAAAAAACTGCAGCCTGGGAATTATAGTGCAGTTCTTCTTTGCCGCAGCGTTTGAAATTCTGACCGATGGTAAGAGCAATTCCCAGAGCGTAACCGTTTTTCAGAGCGACAGCCGCTTCAATGCCGGTCATATCGGTCGTGGTGATGATGTGGTAGTAGCCGGTGGTCATCAGCTCTTTGAGTTTATTCAATGTTGCCATATTTCTACCGCAGAATGCCACGATAGTCTGATCGTGTGCGACCAGTTCATAACTGGTGCAGGGGCCGCCGATGGCACAGAGTTCATTGTTTTTTTCGAGCACATCCAATTTCTTCTGCCAGAATTCCGGATAGGTTATCAGTGAGCCGTCTTCCATATCCAACAAACCTTTGGTAACTGACAGCACCGGAATATCAGGCGGCAGCAGCGGCAGAACATTTTCAGCAAACCAGTCAACACCGAACGAGCTTACGCCGCAGATTATCAGATCGCATCCGGTCAGAACAGAGGAAATTTCTTCAAAATGGTAATATTCCACTCCGGCTGGAAACGGACGGTCAAACTTCGGGTGGCGGTCATGCTTTTTGCAATGTTCTATGATCTCGTTATCAAGGGGAGTGCCGGTCAGTCTTACAGTATGTCCATTTTCGCTGGCGGGGAACGCCAGTGCTGAACCCATCATTCCCGCCCCGATTATTGTAACAGTTGCCATTTTTTTGAATTTCCTTTTTTGTATGTGATGTGTTGTAATATAACACCTGAACCGGGAAAAAGCAACTTTTTTACGGCAATTTCAAGGCAAAATAAAGAGTGTGATTCAGGCCAGCAGTGTGCTTGCAGCGCGGCTTTTACTCTCTTCATCACCAGTCAGGTTTGTCAGAGAATCACAGACAGCTCCTGTTAACAGATCACTTGTACTTCCGCTGGAATCCCAGGAAAGCAGACCGCTGTCATCGCTGCCGGCAAATAGGGGCAATGAAGCGTTGTCACGGTCATCTTTCCAAAGTTCGATATCACCACCGGTGCAGTCAATTTTCGCCTCATCCCACGGAATATCTGCAGACCGGCGGACATTGTCAACGAATACTGTGCGGTATGCGGAATTGTTGTTTTCATTGGATTCTGAAATCTGACTGGCTCCGTCAACTTTGATCCGGATCCGGTGTGTGCCGACGCCGAGAGTTGCGGCATTGACTGTCAATGTACAGTTACGGGTCTGTCCGGCATTGACTGTATCAAGGGAAAGTTCCCGGATTTTCCGGTCATCATCATAGACGTAGAGTTTTGTTGTGCCGACAGCAGTGTTTCCGTTATTGGTCACTTTGAAAGTGAATTTGAATTGACCGGATGTATTCTGACTGTTGCCGTTGGAAATATTCATATCGGATATCTTCAGATCGCGAACGGTTTTTTTTACAAAAATGGTACGGTAGGCGGAGTTGTTGGTTTCATCAGTTTCAGAAACCTGATTGGCGGCATCTGCGGTGACGTAGATTTTATGAGTGCCGATGGAAAGTTTGCCTGAAGGCAGTGTGATCCGACAGTCGCGGCTGGCTCCGGCAGCGATGGCACCGACTGAAACTTCCCGGAGGATGGTGTTTCCTGCTTTGAGATAGAGTTTTGTCGTGCCGACAGCAGTGTTTCCGTTATTGACCACTTTGAATGTAAACACAGTTGATTGTGCAGTGGTAATGGAGTTGTTTGAAACCTGCATGTCTGAGATTTTCAGATCTCTGGTTGCCCGGGATACGGTGATGGTACGGTAGGCACTGTTGTTGTTTTCATTGGTTTCCGTGATCTGATTGGCAGCATCTGCTGTGGCGTAAACCCGGTGAGTGCCGACCGGAAGTTTTCCGGAAGTAAGTGTGATCTGACAGTTGCGGCTGGCTCCGGCAGCGATGGCACCGACTGAAACTTCCCGGAGGATGGTGTTTCCTGCTTTGAGATAGAGTTTTGTCGTGCCGACCTCAGTGTTTCCGTTATTGACCACTTTGAATGTGAATACAGTTGATTGTGCCGTGGTGATGGAGTTGTCGGAAACCTGCATGTCAGTGATCTTCAGATCTCTGGTAACTTGCGTGACGTTGACAGTGCGGCAGATCGTATTGTCTGATTCATCTGATTCAGCAATGGTATTGCCGCCGTCAGCTTTGATGCAGATGCTGTGAGAACCGCCGGAAAGAGTTCCAGCTGCGATTGTATAAGTACAGGTGCGGTACCATGTCCCGTTGCCGTGAGCCGCAAGATAACCGACATTCACTGAACCAAGATAATTGCTGCCGTCATAGATGTAAGCATATGACGATCCGCAGGAGGCATCCCCTCTGTTATTGACATCAAAGGTCAATGTGAGAGTCTGATCGCTTCTGATATTGCTGCTGGAAACGCTGTAAGTATCGACATCCAGATTCGGTTTGGCTGCTGATGTGACGGTGATATATTCTGTGGAACTCCAGTTATCGCTTTCATCAGATTCATCTATAGAGTCGTCGCCGTCAGCTTTGATCCGGATGCTGTGGGATCCGGCAGAAAGAGAGTTGGCCGGTATATTGTAGGAGACCGGAACATACCACCCCGGACAAGTCGTTGAAAGAGACGGAATATCTATTGATCCGAAATAAGTGTCGTCGATGTAAATGTCTGCTTCGGATTCCGGACTCTCTGCTGAACCGTAGTTGTCAACTAAAAATCTCAACGTTACAGATTCGTCCTGAGATATGGATGAATCGCTCAATGAAAAACTGCTGATCGACAGATCAGGTTTGTCATTTGAGGTTGACGGAGTTGATGGAGTTGATGGAGTTGATGGAGTTGATGATGCGCCGGGCATGGATAGCAGCCCGGTCCATGAGAGGGATTCTGTTGAAAGAGTGTGTTTCGCCACCCAGATGTAATAGGTTGAATTGCTGGTGACATAAGCAGTCAATGACGGGTTTTCAGAATCGTATTCAGAGCTGATCGGATTACCGTATCTGTCACAGAGAGCCAGACTGTACATTCCCGTGCCGTCGATGGAGATGGAAGCATAGCCGGTGGTGTGTGCGGTGAATTTGAACCAGTCGTAATCTCTGGTATTGGCATTGCTTGAGCCGTAGAAGATCACCTCATCCCCGGAGTAGAGCGAAGGGATTGTATTGGCAGTTGTGATCGTGTCGTTACTTTCATTTTCCGCTCTGTAGTAAAGACTCATGATTGTCCCTTTGTAGTGCTGTGGATTATGTATATGAAAAATTTTTAAAAATCACCCGTTGATGTTAAAATATAACATGCAAATAAATTGATTTCAAACTTTCAAATATGTTTTTTTAATTTTTTTATTTATAGTCAAACAGTTAACTGCGGATTGCCGGAATCCTGAGCTGTTTGTTGAATATACATGAACGTGATTTTTGAGCAACTTTTGAAACAGCCGCATTTGACATTCTTTCCGGCGGTGTTATATTATGCACATATTCCGGAGTATTCTGACCGGATTTTTGATGTGGGGTTGGTGAAAAATAATGTCGTTGACTACAAATGTTACACTGCTTGAGAAGATCATCAGCGGTGATGAAATATCTTGGGAAACGTTTCAGAAAATGTATTCTCCGTTGATCCGCAAATGCGGCAGTCAGTGGGGATTGGATGATGACGGTTGTGATGAATTGGTGCAGGAGGTGATGCTGACTTTTTTCAGTGACTGCCGCCGTTTCAAATACGACCGTGCCCATGGCCGTTTCCGTGAGTATTTGCGCAGTATCGCCCGCAGTAATACTTTTGCGATGTTGAAAAAACGCAAAGAAGAGCTGCTGCCGCCGGGCAGCAATGAACCGCTGCTGGATTACGCGTTTGATGAAAAATGGGATGCCGAGTGGCACAATTATCTTTTTCAGGAAGCGTTGAATGTGCTGGAAAAGGATATGGAGGAGTTGTCCTTCCGTTCTTTCCGGATGTATGCCATTGAGCAGATTCCTCCGGCAGAAGTTGCTGCCAGACTCGGGATATCGGTCAATGCTGTCTACGTCAACAAGAGCCGGGCTTTGGAGCATTTGCGTCAGACGATCCGGCAGTTGGATTCCATGTGAGGAGTTCCGGCGGATGAGGCACTTTGAATCTTTTGAACTTGAGCATCTTTTGAATCGTACCGGCAGCTGGCTTTTCAGATTGCGCTGCCGCAGGCATTTGAAAAATTGTCCATTGTGCATGACACGGATGGAAAAATTGTTGGACGAACAGAATTTTCTGACCCGTTTGCGCAAAGGTCTCCGGATTGAATCAGCAGATGAAAAGCGGCAGGAGAAGAGAGTATGACGGGGAATGAAGATAACTCCCATACTTTGCAGGCCGGGGTGATTTTTGATAAATACCGTATAATCCGGCATCTGGCATCCAGCGGCATGTCAGATGTTTATTTTGCGGAACATCTGCTGCTTGGCGGGGAATACGCACTAAAGGTGATGAAAGATTTTTCCGGGGTCAAACAGGCGGTGAACAGCAAGCGTTTTCTGCAGGAGGCGCGTTGTTTTCACAAACTTGATCATCCTAACATAGTCCGGGTTTTTGACAGCGGCTGCGACAGTAAAGACGGTAAACTTTTCATTGCCATGGAATATTTGTCAGGCGGTTCGCTGGCCGACGTTCCCCGCAGGATTTTTCCGGCGGAAGAGTTGCTGAAGATCGCCGGTGATATTGCCGGGGCATTGGTGGAGCTTGACAGACACCATATCGTCCACCGTGATATCAAACCCTCAAACATCATGATCGGCAGTGACGGTCAATACAAATTGATGGATCTGGGAATTGCCAAATCACACGATGCCGGTGATAATACATTGACCATAGACTACTCTGTATTCGGTACTCCGGCATTTGCCAGTCCGGAGCAGTGTCAGTCTCCGCACAATGTAGACAGCCGTTCCGATATATATTCTCTTGGAGTGACGCTTTACGTTCTTGCTTGCGGCAAGCAGCCTTACGAGGGAGAAACTCCGGTTCAAACGATCGTCAATGTCATTTCCCATACTGCTCCGCCGTTGGGAAAAATACGCAGCGGTCTGCCGCAGCCGGTGGAGGAACTGATCAGGAGCATGATGGAAAAATCTCCCCATAAACGTCCGCAGAGTGCTGCAGTACTGCAATCAATGATCGCCTCGGTCTCCCGGAGTCTGGTACGCGGAGATGAAAGAAAACGTAAAAAGCAGTTGTTCCGGCGGGTGATTTTTACCGGAATATTTGCTGCCACCGCGGCGGTTCTGGCATGGGATTTGTATTTTTACCCGGTCAGGATCACTTTGCCGGAAAGCAGGAAACGTCAGCCGGTAAAAGTCGTATCAGCGGCTTCTGTCGTGAAAAATGTTCCGCCTCCGGTCGTGAAAAATGCTCCGCCTCCGGTCGTGAAAAATGCTCCGCCTCCGGTCGTGAAAAATGCTCCGCCTCCGGTCGTGAAAAAGGTTCAAACCGCAAAGAGTGCTGCTCAAAGTGAAAACTCCATAACTGAGCGTAAATGCCATTTCAAACCGGCTGATCCGGGAAAGATCCGTGATCTCATCCATCACATGCTGGAAAAACACTCCGGTACAACCGGTTGGAAAACTGCTCCCGGGAAGTGGCACAATCACTTTGCTCATGCTGCTGAAAAAGCGCGTGAAAGCCGGAAAATGCTGCTGATATTCACTTCAAGAGCGATGTTGTTTCCGGCTTTTATGCTTGACCGGAAATATGTGGAAGCTCTGGAAAAGGATTTTGTTCTGATGTTTTGTGATTGCGATCAGCAGGAGATGCCCATTGCCCAGAAAAGGCATTTGGGAACTGTATTCAGATTGTTGAATATCCGGACGTATCCATCCACAGTTGTTTTGAGCAGTGATTGGAAACATCTGACCACGATCCCGTCAGTGAATAATCACCGTCCGGAAATTTACCGGGAGATCCTTTCGGCGGTGAAAACCGGTCAGAATGTGCATTTTGATTCAAAAAATCACTATATCAGAGATGTTCCCGGAATGGTAAGAGTAACCCGGAAATAACAGAGTCATTCAGACAGCCAGTTGTTTTTTACGGCAAAGTCAAGATTTTTTTCCATCCAGCTGTAGACTTCCGGCATGAATTCTGCAACGGTTGCCATGCGTTTTTTCACCATGGCGGCGGTGGTGGTGTATCCGGAGTTTCTCCAGGTGTGTCCGGCGGTAAGCATATTGTGAAAAAATGGTTGTATCCGGTCGAGGCAGTTGGCGTATTTTGCATCGGGAGTTTTTCCGGAATCAAATTCTTCCCACAATCCTCTGATGTGTGAGCCCTGTTCCGTCGGCAGCATGGAAAAGAGCCGGTCGGCAGCCTGATTTTCCCGCTCTGCTTTGGTGGCGTTGCCGGTGGTATCGTAAGCAAAGGTATCCCCGGCGTAAATTTCCACCAGATCGTGAACTGTCAGCATTTCCACAGCGTGCAGGATATTTACTTTTTCAGCGGCGTACTCTTCAAAGAGCAGAGCCATTACGGCGATGTGCCAAGAGTGTTCCGCATCGTTTTCGCGGCGGCTGCCGTCAATGAGCAAAGTGCGGCGCAAAATGGAGGTCATTTTGTCGATTTCAGCTGAAAATTTCAACTGAGCATCCAGCCGGTCATTGCCGCTGGAAATAAATTTTGTTGCGGTATCCATGTGATCGTTTTTCCTGTTGATTGCTGACGCTCATTTACTATACATCAGGGAAGGGGGATTTGCAAATGTTTTGGCTCTGTTCCCGATATTGGTTGATGTCCTCCGTGGAACGTTCAACGCACGGGTGCGAGCACCGCGAGGGTGCGAGCGCGCAGTCCGCATGCGAATGAACTTTGCGAGCATTTACATGCGAGCAAAGCCGATGCAACAAAAGTTGCGAGGATGA
>SUWK01000098.1 GCA_015061525.1 Lentisphaerota bacterium | reverse complement strand
GAAAATGTTCCATTGCCCATATCGCTTTTTCGGAGTCTTGCGTAATTGCCGCATAGCGGGAATATCCGAAATAACCAACAAATTTTGCATCCGGCGGAAAGCCGATCACAAAAAAATTCAATCTTTTATCGTAATGCACGATCTGTTCATATACATTGCCGTTTGAATCAGCCCGCGTGCCGATCACTTCCTGCGAAACAGTTTCGTACCCGTAAGGTACAATAATACAGCAGCCACTGCCAAGCAGCATGAGCATTGCCACAACTGCGGCATATATCGTTTTTCTTACAGCGTTATTCATTTTATTAAGTTCATTCCGCTTATCGGTACGGCGTTTGCACATCCGCTCTGAAAAGCCGCCCTTGTTTTCAAAGTCGGCTGCAAGCCGGGCAAGCTGACGGTCAAGCAAATGACAGGCAACATTGAGCAACAGTAATACTGCGTTGGCAACGATGACGGACTGTAATGGACAGGTACGGACACTTACGGACACTGACGGATGTTGTTTTGCGTTTTGCACAAAAGTTCTGAAATCTGCCATCGTACTTACATAGCCTCCGTGCGGGAATAAAAGCTGTCCATGGTCTTTCATATCAGTATGCGTCCGTTGCTGTCCGTTCTTTAGTCCGTTATAAGTTTACACTATGCTATAAAATAGTACACCAAGTAATAAGATTCAAATCATAAGATTACTTTTTTATGCCTCTTCGACGGTTTGTGACAAAAGTTCATATAGATTTCTCGCTTGAAATTTCCGGCAGCTGATCACATAAGTTGTGATTTGTCAACCAAGCCGCCACCGCCGGTTAGATTTTTTACAAAATTCAGGACAACAACAAAGAATTACTTTTTGATACTTTTTATCACATATTGCATAAAAAAACTTGCAAAAAATGTTTTTCGATGCTATTTTACAGAGAATACTCTTATATATAACAACCGAGGAAACTTTATAATGAACAACGAACATGGTGAAACCAGCGGATTGCACTGTCTGCAATTCCTGTTCCAGCAAGTGAGAAGAAATGTGAATTTCTCCTCTCTGATCACGCCGGACATAATTGAACAATACCGGAACGATCCGCAGCAGGTGATGCTTCAGTTGGCAGCTGCACAACAGCTTGCCCCGGAAGAGATCGATTCTCTTGAATCTGTGAAGCTTTACAACGGTCCTGCGCTGCTGGAACTTACCAGCGGCACCTGGATCATGGTACTCAATACCGCCCAACTGCGCGAAGCAGAGGAAAGCGTCTCCATAATCGACCCCGAAGCAGGACAGAAAATCCTCAAAGTTCCGGTGCCCCAGCTGCATGAACGCATCACCGGCAAAGGTATCATATTTTACAACCTCGCCCAAGTCGATGCGAAAAAACAGACCAAATTGACCTCATTCGTCCAAATCGCCCGTCACCATAATACTCAGGTCGATATCCGGGAAATAATGCACGAATATGCCATTGGAGAAAAAGAGATCAAAAACAGCCTTTTCCGTGAGATCGCCTCCGATTATCAATTCAAAACCAAATTTGTCCGGCTCTCATGGGCAGATCTCGGTAAAAGCCGTTCTGCATACCCCTGTATTGCTGTCAAGAAAAACGGCTGTTTTGCAGTTCTCTGCGGAGTGCGCAGCGGCGATGACGAAAATAAATACGACGCAGTGATCCTTGACCCGGAATCAGATCAGTACAATACGCCTGACCGGTTCCTTTTCCTTTCCGAAGAGGAGTTCAACAGCGAATACGACGGCACATGCGTTCTGTTGAAAAAAATCTATAAGCTCTCGGATGAACAACAGCCGTTCAGTCTGCGCTGGTTCATCCCCGAATTCATCAAACACAAGGGAATTTTCGGACAAATCGCACTGATGGTCATCATGCTGACCGTTTTTTCGCTGATCGTGCCGCTCTTCTTCCAGATCGTGGTGGATAAAGTACTGGTCAACGAAGCATACAACACGCTGAATGTGATCGGTATCGGGATTATTATCGCGATCATTTTCAACGCCATTGTCAACTACACCAGAGGATATCTTCTGCTTTTTGCCACCAATAAGATAGACATTTCCACTGCGACCAAGACGTTCACACATCTGATGAAACTGCCGGTGGATTTCTTTGACAGGGTCCCTTCCGGAGTGCTGCTCAAGCACATGCAGCAGACAGAAAAAATCCGGGGATTCCTTTCCGGAAATCTTTTCTTTACCATACTGGATCTTTTTGCGCTGTGCATATTCATCCCGTTTCTGCTCTTCTACAGTGTGACATTGACTTTGATCGTGCTTGGCTTTTCACTGCTTATGGCGTTGGTCATCGCCTGTCTGATCAAACCTTTCCAGCGGAGATTGGATGAGCTTTATCAGGCTGAAGGAAAACGTCAGAGTATGCTCGTGGAGTCCATCCACGGCATCAAAACCGTCAAATCCCTCGCCCTTGAACCTGTTGAAAAGAAAATCTGGGATGATTCAACGGCTTACGCAATCAAATCACACTTCCGCGTGGGCGAGATTTCCATGACCGCCCAGAGCATCAGTCAGATGCTGGAAATGATGATGACCATCTGCGTGATCTGGGTCGGTGCCCATCTGGTCTTTGACCATACGATCACCATCGGTGCTTTGATCGCATTTCAAATGCTGGCAAACCGGGTCACCGGTCCGTTGGTCAAAATGGTCGGTCTCATCCACGAATATCAGCAGATCGCCCTGTCCGTGCGGATGCTCGGCTCGGTAATGAACTCCATGCCTGAACCTGCCGGCGGCGGTGTCCGCAACCAGATGCGCGGGGAGATCGATTTTGAAAAGATCGCATTCCGTTACCGCTCAGACCTGCCCATGGTCATCCGGGAGTTTGATTTAAGCATCAAAGCCGGTCAGACGATCGGTCTGGTGGGACGTTCCGGTTCCGGAAAAACCACCATCACCAAACTGCTTCAAGGTCTTTACCAGGTTCAGCAGGGTATCATCAAAATCGATGGTATCGACATCCGCGAATTGGATAAAGCGCATCTGCGCCGTAATATCGGCGTGGTGCTGCAGGAAAATTATTTCTTCAGCGGCAGCGTCCGCGACAATATTGCTCTGCCCAAACAGAACGCCTCTCTTGAAGAGATCATTTACGCAGCAAAACTCGCCGGTGCGGATGAATTTATTCAGAAGCTCCCCAAAGGCTACGACACATTCCTTGAGGAAAATGCCGCCAACCTTTCCGGAGGCCAGAAACAGCGTCTTGCCATTGCCAGGGCACTGCTGACCAATCCGCCGATTCTGATTTTTGACGAAGCGACCAGTGCGCTTGACCCGGAAAGCGAAGAGGTCATCCGGCACAACCTCAATGCAATCGCCAAAGGCAGAACTGTATTGATCGTTTCACACCGGCTGTCAATAATCAGCCACGCCGACTCGATCATCGTAATCGACAATGGGGAGATCAAAGACCGGGGAACTCATCACGAACTGGTGAACCGTCCCGGAATCTATAAAGAGTTCTGGAATCAGCAAATGAGTGTGGAGGCTTGACATGTCTGATAAAAATAATGAAAAAATCCCTGCCAAAGTGGTTGATTTTCTTCCGGATGCTTTGGAAATCAAACATGAAAAACTCCCTGCCAGGATCAAGTTCGGAGTCTGGATACCGTTTATCGTCCTTGCCGGAGCCATCGTCTGGGCATGTCTGGCTAAAACCGATGTGGTCGTGCGCGGCAACGGCAAACTGGTCACTGACCTGCCGACGATCGTCATGAAACCGCTGGAGCGTTCAGTCATCCAGAAAATCAATGTCAAAATCGGTGATATCGTAAAAAAAGATGATATCCTCATCACCTTTGACCCGGCGATCAACACCGCAGAAGCGGAAAGATTGAAGAACGAGATCAGTGCTTATGAAGCGCACCTCGCCCGTCTGCAGTCAGAGTTTCAAAACAAAAAATACTCCGGCGGAAAAGAGCAGTTTGCCCAATGGCAGCTTGCCATCTACCGGCAGCGTCAGGAGTATTATCAGGAACGCATCCGGTATTTTGACGAAACTGTGCTTCAGATAGATGCCACCAAAAAGACCAAAAGCGACAGCCTTGCCAAACAGAAAGAACGTCTGGCGGCGGTACAGAGTCTGGAGGATATGTTCAAAGGATTGTACGATAAAAAAGTCGCTTCGCTGAAAGAGTTGATCCAGCTTTCCATTGACCGTATGGAAATGGAGGCAACTGTGGATCAGATCGCCAACGACCTTCTGGAACTTGACCACCGCAGACAAAGTATTCTCGCCGAGAAAAACTCCTTTATTCAGGAGTGGAGAAATAAAATTTCCGAAGATATGGTCGCAGTTGACCGCGACCTGACTTCCACAAGAAAAGAGTATGACAAGATCGCCCAGCTCATAGAGTACGTTTATCTGCGTGCGCCCTGCAATGCAGTCGTTCATGAAGTCACCTCTTTCTCCCCCGGTTCCGCTGTCCGCGAAGCCGAGGCTCTGATCACGCTTATTCCGCTTGACGGCAACATCGAACTTGAGGCTCAGATCCCGCCGGAAAATATCGGCAAAGTCAAAGTCGGTGCCCCCGTCCGGGTGAAATTGACCGCCTACCCGTTCCAGAAATACGGTACTCTCGACGGGGTGGTCAGAAACATTTCCGAAGATACTCTGGAAAAACAGGAAGCGGGAAATTCCATCAAATACTACCGGGCGCGCATCACAGTTTCCGGCAAGTTGACCGGAGTTAAAGAGGATTTCCGTCTGATTCCCGGCATGGAAGTGCAAAGTGATATCAAATGCGACCGCCGCAGGGTAATTGAATATATCCTCTACCCACTGATAAAAGCTCTGGATGAAACGGCTAAAGAGCCGTAAAACGATCCCGGGATTCATATGCAGCAATTTTTAAACCTCACGCAGTTATAAGTATGTGACAGACACCAATAACAGAAAGGGAGTTTTATGTTGTGTGTTCATGGTTCTCAAGTGTCGGGTCTGACGATAGCAGAAGACTCAGTTGATGTATATTACGGTGGCGTCATCAGAGATTCCGTGGTAGAAGAGGGTGGCGAACTCTGGATCGGTCCGCGCGGTACTGCGACTGATATCGAAATTCGCTACGATGGTTATATGGAAGTCAACTCAGGCGGTACCGCGACCAACGTTGACTGGACCCCGGGGATCGGCTGGGTCGATGCGCAGTATGGGGCACACGTCACTTACACCAGTGCGATCAGTGGTATATACCACACCTCTGATGGTGTTTTGGTTTCCCGAACCCAGACGGCGACCAACCGTACAAGCAGCGGCGTGAATGTAAATATGAACGTGATGGCCGGCGGCAGTGCCTCCGGCAATACCTTCAGCAACGGTGCCGAAGCGAATGTATGCAGCGGCGGTATAATGAATAATACCACACTCAAAAGTTCCGGAGAAATGTTCGTTTACAATGGCGGATATGCCAGCGGTGTTGTTGTTTCGTCCGGAGCTGAACTGGAGATTTCCGGCGGAGCAACAGTTCTGGGGATCAATGTTCACAACGGCGGCACGATGGAATTTGCCGTTGATCCGCATACCAGACTGCAGGGAACTTTTGCCGGAAGAAGTTTTGATATCCAGGGAACGGTTTCCAACTTCACCGTTGTTGAAGGTATGGATATGGAAGTCGATTCCGGCGGCAGAGTTATCAACACGGTAGTCAGTTCCGGCGGCGAATTCAATATTGAAGGCGGAGCTTATGCCTCCGGCATCACGCTCCACTCCGGTGCGCAGTTGGTCGTTGATGTGGAAAAGGGAACTTACTTCTACGGCAGCAGAACGAATGGTTCAGCTTTCAGCATGAGCAATGGAGTCCTCTCAAACTTCGAAGTCACGCGTTACGATGAAGTTGAAGTCCAATCCGGCGGCAAAGCAATAAACACCAGGGTTCTCGGTAATGATGGTGAATGCTGGCTTGATGTTGAACAAGGCGGCACAATAAGCAAAACTTTTATTGCCGGCGGCTTTGTGTATGTGGATTCAGGTGCAACAACCACCAGTACAACACTCACGTCCTCCGGACATATGTATGTCAGCGGCACAGCCAGCAATACCATAATCTCCAATGGTTCTGCAGGTATTGGCAGCCGAGGTGTCCACAAAGGTACTTTAACCATCAGTGATAACGGTTACATCTATGTTGAAAATGGCGGTACCATGGATTTTACTCTTACCGGCAGAAGTGCGTCAAGCGGATATCTGATCAATGATCTTGAGCTGGTATATGGCACCCCCAAATATACGATCACCATCAGCGGTTCTCAAAGCAAGGGTACTTACAAACTGGCGCAGGGTGCGGAAGATTTCACCGGCAGTATCACCATCGGTACCAACGGTAAAAATTACGGCACGCTCCGTGTCAATGGTTCAGCTCTCTGCGGCAGTACCAATGCTTACCGTCTGACGGAAAACAACGGTAATCTGCAGTTGACGATCTCTGATAACAAAGCCGAATTGAACATCAGCAATTATCAGGTCAGCAAATCCAGTATTACGACTTCGGAATCGGTGAAACTTACTTTCACCATCAACAATACCGGTACGAAAACAGCCGGAGCCAGTACGCTGAAAGTTTATGACGGTGATACACTGCTCCGTACCGTGTCGCTGGACTCCATCGCCGCCGGAAGCAGCCGCAACTGTACTGTGACGGTCACTGCCGGTAAACTTAGTGCCGGAAGCCATAAACTCTATGTGGTGGCGGATGCCAATAACAGCATTTCCGAGTTGAATGAAAACAACAACCGTTCATACCGTACGGTAAATGTGGTAAAAAGACCGGATCTGCGTATGGCGGAGATCAACTTATCCAGCAACAGTATCACCACAAAAGAGTCTGTCAAGTTGACTTTCAAAGTTTACAACGACGGTGATACAAAAGCAGCTGCCTCAACCATCAAAGTTTATGACGGTGACAGACTGCTGCGCGAAGTTGTACTCGGTGAAATCGCTGCAAAGGGCTACCGGAACTGCACCATCACGCTGGTTTCAGGAAAACTTTCAGCCGGTACTCACAAAATCAATGTGGTTCTGGATTCAGAAAACATCATCACCGAATCCAACGAGAACAACAACAACTCCTACCGCACGATTTTCGTCAAAAAGGCTCCGGATCTGCGTATGGCTGAGATCAACTTATCCAGCAACAGCATCACCACTGAGGAGTCAGTCAAACTGACGTTCAAAGTTTTCAATGACGGCGAAGTCCAAGCTCCCGCCTCAACCATCAAGGTTTATGACGGTGACAGACTGCTGCGCGAAGTTGCCCTCGGTGAAATCGATGCCAAAGGCTACCGGAACTGCACCATCACGCTTACGTCCGGAAAACTTTCTGTAGGAACTCACAAAATCAATGTGGTTCTGGATTCAGAGAACATTATCGCCGAAGCCAGCGAGACCAACAACAACTCCTACCGTACCATCTTTGTGAAAGAGCCGGTCCGCTCTCTGGCTGCTGCTGCCAAAGATGACAACAGCTGGGATGTTTGTGGAACTGGCAGCGAGAATGCGCTTTGCGGAGGAAACTACGCCGACCTCAATGAATGGAGTCTGGAAAATTCTGCCGCACTCACCCGCAGTGCCGCCGATATCCTCTCCGCCAATGATGAGGAAACAAAAGTAAACTCCGGACTTCTCGCCGGATAATGACGGTTTTTGTAAAAAGGAAAGTGAGCGGGGAAGAAAACTTTTTGTAAAAAGATTTTCTTCCCCGCACCCCTTCTTTCAAAAACTTTTAACGGAATCGTTTTTATCGTACCGATAAAAACAATTCCTGCTCTTTAAAAAAGAAAAACCCGGCGGGTGTTACCCCACAGGGGTTTTGCCAAGCTTTTTCAAAAGCGTTTTTTGCTTTGCATTATGGTCAATCCCGCGCCTTGCTGGCGTTGCTCGCGCAGTCACATACATAGTATGCTCCTTTGCTTGCTCCTTGCAAAACCCGGGCTTGCTGCATACTGCTGTGCAAAAAATAAATCGATCAAGCCGCGCCGGGCTTTAGGAGGCGGCGGGGGTACGGGGTGGATGTACGGATAGGAACGGATGAGTACGGATTAGTACGGATGGCGGCAGCCCGCCAGATCCGAGCCGCTCCAGTGGTTTTCCAATCTTTTTCAAAAGCGTCGATCAAGCCGCGACATCGGAGCGGCGCGACAGTTCATTTTCTTTGCCAAGCTTTCTTTTTTGCAAAAGAAAGCGGGCTTCCCGTGACTGTTGCGGGGCATTGGGTTCTTCCATTAAGTTATTGCG
>SUWK01000097.1 GCA_015061525.1 Lentisphaerota bacterium | reverse complement strand
GGCTTTGCTCGCATGGAAATGCTCGCAAAGTACATTCGCATGCGGACTGCGCGCTCGGCGGCAACCGCCTCGCACCCGTGCGTTGAACGTTCCACGGAGGGCATCAACCAATATCGGGAACAGAGCCTTTTCTATAAAAAAATACCGGGAAATCCACTCGTCAATTAGCCACAGCTAATCTTTTTATTAAAATAACACTCCTCCGGTAAAAAAACGACAGTTGATACTCAGCAGCAGCTCCCGCTCACTTGCCGCAGATCCGGCGTGCCGATTGAACTGCCCCCATCGGATCAGCAGCATAAAATGCCCCGATCTCCCGGGCAAAATTCTCATCGACCACCGCTCCGCCGACAATGAAATTCAAATCTGTCAAGCCGCGCTTGCGGGCAAGTTCGACCGTTTCCCGCATCGCCGTCATGGTGGTTGTCATCAGAGCAGATAAACCGATGATCTTCACATTTTGAGCAGCAGCGGTATCAAGAATCACTTCCGGCGGCACATCTTTCCCCAGATCGATAACCTCGAACCCGTAATTTTTCAACACTGTACCGACAATGTTTTTACCGATGTCGTGGATGTCACCTTTCACTGTGGCAAGAATGATTTTCACCAGCCCGTTCTCACCGGCAGCTGAATTTGACAAAAGCGGCTCAAGGTATGCCGTTCCCCTGCTCATGGCATCGGCTCCGGAAATCAGCTGGGGCAGAAAGAACTCCTTTTTCTCATATTTTTCACCGACAGTGGTGATCGCAGGGATCAAGATGTCATTGAGCAATTGTTCCGGAGTGAATCCCGCCTGCAAAGCAAGATCTATCTTTCCGGTGATCCGCTCATCATCACCCTGCAGTACGCAGTTGCGCACCGCCTCATCCGGAGAAACCACCGCCGCAACAGTTTCATTTGCTTTGCCGCTTTGATTTCCGGCGGCGAAACGGGTGTACTCCGCCATTTTCGGATCACGATCCAGCAGTGCATCACCGGCTTTGACCATCGCCATCAAATCCGCAAACAGCGGGTTGGCGATCGCCGCCGTCAGCCCCTGCCCCATGGCAAGTCCGAGAAATGTCCGGTTGAGCAGAGTTCTGTCCGGCATTCCGAAACTGACATTGGACAATCCGCAAACGGTCTTTATTTTGCGTGAAGAACACACCCCGATGACCTCAAGTGCGGTCTTCGCCGCCAGCGGATCAGATGCGACCGCCATGATCAGAGCATCCACGATGATATCTTCGGCATAACATCCGTATTTCTGCGCTTCAGAAATGATTTTTTCAACAGCTTGCATACGTTCTGCAGCAGTTGCGGGTATTCCGGCATCGGTCAGCGGCAGAGCGATGATAACAGCACCGTATTTTGCGGCAATCGGCAGAACTTTTTCCAGACGCACTCTTTCCGCAGAAATACTGTTGAGCAGTGCCCTGCCCGGATAGATACGCAAAGCAGCTTCCACAGTATCCGGGTCTGTTGAGTCGACACAAAGCGGCAGGGAGATGCTTTTCACCAGACGGGAGACCGCTTTGCGCATCATCTGCACTTCATCAATGCCGCTCAGCCCCATATTCACATCCAGGATCTGCGCTCCGGCGGAACTTTGCTGAACCGCAAAATCCATCATCATATCAAGTTTGCCCTCACGCAGTTCCGCTTGAAACGCCTTTTTGCCGGTCGGGTTGATACGCTCACCGATAACGGTGAAACTTTTCCCGGTTTCACAAACTCCGGAAACTGAAGAAACCACGGCTCCTGCCGGAGTGTTTTTTTCCGGCAGCGCAAGCGTTTTCAATTGTCCGGCAAGTTCACCGATATGTTCCGGAGTCGTACCGCAGCAGCCGCCGAGGATCTGCGCCCCGGCAGAGGTCAATACCCCGGCGCATTTGCCGAAATCAACTGCATCAAGCGAAAAGAGCGTTCTGCCGTTTTCCAAACGCGGCAGACCGGCATTCGGTTTGGCAATAAGAGGGATCCGGGCATACTTCCGCATGGCAGAAACCGCTTTTGCCATCTCTTCCGGCCCGGTCGAACAGTTGCAGCCGAAAGCATCCGCCCCCAGAGCCTGCAAAGTCACCAGTGCCGCTTCCGGAGTGGAACCGGTCAGCGTGCGCCCGGAAGATTCAAAGGTCATCGTGACGATCACCGGCAGCTCCGGAGCAGCTTCGCGCACACCGAGCAGTGCGGCACGCGCCTCCTGAATGTCCATCATCGTCTCAATGGCAAAACCGTCAACTCCGCCGTCAAGCATGGCCTGTGCCGCTTCCCGGAAGACCGCAACTGCCTCCTCAAAAGGCAAATCACCGAAAGGTTCTACAAATCTGCCGGTCGGAGCGATATCACCGAATACCAGTGCGCGTTCCCCGGCATTCTCTTTAGCTGTACGCACCAGAGAGGAAACGATCTCATGCAGACGTCCTTCAATGCCGAACTCCGCCATTTTCAAACGATTGCCCCCGAACGTCGGAGCGTAGACGATATTGCTCCCGGCGGCGATATAGGCATCGTGGATATCACAAATGCTCTGCGGATGTTCATAAACCCACAGTTCCGGCGACACTCCGGAGGGCATTCCCCGTTTGATCAGTTCCGTCCCGGTTGCCCCGTCAAGTACCACAAAACCACGGCGGCAAAGCTCCCTGAAATCACTTCTATTCATACTGTTTCCTCATCTTATTCCGGCAAAAGCAGTTACCGACTTTTCCGGTATCATAAAAAATCTTTCATTCAAACTCATATCCAATTCTGCAAGCTGCAGACGGTCAAAGAAAAACTCCTGCAGTTCCAGTCCCATATCACCGTACCCCGGAGAATAGCGGCGTTTGTCAAGTCCCATCCCCCTGCGCAACAGCTGCTGACGGGCAAAATCAAACATGACGTTCATCGCCTCATCGGCACTTTCAGAACCCACGGCATCACAGATGGCACTTTCAACGGTACTCTCTGTCCGGTCACGCAAATTGCTCACCAAAACTCCCACCGTGACCGCGCCGCACCACAAATGCGTTATTCCGGCACAGCGGGCGGCAAAATCACCACTGCGCACGAAAAATCCGTCATCCAGCAGAATTCCGTCACCGGTGACAGCTTTTACCTTGAAAACCTCCCATCTGCCCCGGGGACGGCAGAGTTCAAAAGCCCTGACGACCGAAGTACGGTACTTTATTTCCTCTGCGGCAGATACTTGAGTTCTGGTCAGATTGCCGCCGAGCCGCAGAAAAATGTCGCGGTCAGGCAAAGTTACATAAAGCTGCGGATGATCGGTCACTTTTCATACTCCCGGAAAGCAGCGATCTCTACCGGTGAAAGTTCCCGGAACTCCCCGGGAGCAAGGCTGCCGAGTTCCACCTCTCCGATCTGAACCCGGATCAGTCGCTGTGTCGGCGCACCGCAGGCAGCGGTCAGGCGGCGGATCTCCCGCTTTTTTCCTTCATTAAGGACAAATTCATAACACTTTTCACTGATCTGCCTGACCCGTTCAGCTTTCAACACTTCTCCGGCATCACGGATACCTTTTTCCATGCGCCGCAAATCATTTTCGCTGATTTTTCCGGCAGTGTGGACAATGTACCGCTTCAAAACTCCGTAACGCGGATGGGTGAGAGTGTTGATAAAATCTCCATCATTGGAAAAAATAATCGCCCCTTCACTGTCTTTATCCAGCCGTCCGGCAGAAACCAGCCGCGCCGGAACAGTTTCCAGCAAATCGACTGCCAGTTTTTCAGCGTGTTTATCGGCACTGGAACAGGTGTATGAGCGGGGTTTATTCAGCAGGATATACCACAATTTTTCCGCGGCGGAAACTTTTCTGCCGTCCAGACAGATATTCTCCGTACCACTGACCCGGTGCGCCGGATTATCCACGACCGCGCCATTTACAGTGACCCGCCCGCCCCGGATAAGTGTTTCCGCCTGACGCCGGGATGCCGCACCTGAAGATGCGATAAATTTTACCAGATTGACCATGATTTTATTGTTTCGATTACAGTAAAACACTCTTTTATATAAAATAACACGGCAAACCGCTATGTGCAAGTTTGCAACCTCCGGTTTATGTGTTATATTATAAGATAATACGTTTTTGAAAGGATTTTTATGGACGGAAAACTGTATCTGGTCAGCACTCCGATCGGTAATCTGGAGGATATCACACTGCGGGCGTTGAATGTACTGAAATCGGTCGACCTCATCGCCGCGGAAGACACCCGTCACACCCGCCAGCTGCTTTCGCACTTTGACATCCACAGCCGTCTGGAAAGCTGTCATGCGTTCAATGAACACAGCAAAGTTGCTTCGCTGATAAATTTTGTTCTCGACGGTCACTCGGTGGCACTGGTTTCCGATGCCGGTACTCCATCGGTGGCAGATCCGGGTTTTCTGCTGGTGCGTTCCGCATTGGAAGCAGGCATCGAACCGACGGTCATTCCGGGAGTTTCAGCATTGACTTTTTCCGTAACGGCTTCCGGTCTGCCGGTGGATAAGTTTGCATTCTGGGGATTTGCTCCGGTCAAGCCGGGTAAACGCGGAAAATTTTTTGCCCGGATAATGACGGACGGCAGAACCGGATTTTTCTTTGAATCGCCCTTCCGTATCGCCAGAACCATCAGCGAAATCGCACAGCTTGCCCCGGATGCTAAAGTTGCCGTCATCCGCGAAGCGACCAAAATACATGAGGAAATACTCCGGGGCAGTGCCGCAGAACTTGCCGCACTCAAACGCGACTGGAAAGGTGAGATCGTCGTGGGGGTCTACCCGCCGGATACGCTGCCGGAGGAAGACGGAGAATAATTGAAATTTTTGAAAAAACACGCCGGGCAAGCCGGACAAAACTGGTGTGCCGCGTCCGATGATTGGACAAGAGATTACCCGCAAGCCGCCGCCGACGGAATGATCGATCTCTTTGCAATAATATAAAACAACAGGTAATGTCCCAAATTTTGTAAAACGGAAGCATGAGGTTATAAACAAACATTTCTATCAGTGTATAAAACATCTCACATAAGTTGTGATTTGTCAACCAAGCCGGTACGGGTTTGATCCAACCGGTGGATGGATTGCGGAGCAAGGCGCGAGATTACCCGCAAGCCGTCACCGCAGGTTAGATTTTTCACAAAATTCAGGATAATAACAAAAATAAAAGGCTCTGTTCCCGATATTGGTTGATGCCCTCCGTGGGACGTTCAACACACGGGTGCGAGGCGGTTGCCGCCGAGCGCGCAGTCCGCATGCGAATGTACTTTGCGAGCATTTCCATGCGAGCAAAGCCGACGCAACAAATGTTGCGAGGATGAGCGGAGGACGAGCAATAAGCCGCGAGCGACCGGAAAGAGTGCCAAAGGCACTCGCCCCGGGAGCGCAGGCGCAATAACTTAATGGAAGAACCCAATGACCCGCAACAGTCACGGGAAGGCTCTTGAGGGAGGGGAGTTTGAGGGGAGGGAAACGCAGTGTCCCGCCCCTCAGACAAACTGAACGCTGCTAACACCCTCCACAACTTGTGTGCGCAATATGTTGTCAACCTATATTGGGAACAGAGCTAAATAAAAAAAGGAAAAACTTATGAGCAAAAATCCGGAAATCACCTGGAGTCTGATGCACCCCACCCCGCTGGATGTGGAGTACATGAAACAAGTCGTTGCCAAAGCCGCCAATTACAAAGTGGACAGTTTTGAATTGTGTGCCGCCTGTCACGGCAATTACGGCGGAATGGATGGCCTGGCGGATTATTCCCGCTATCCGCACGCTTTCAAAGCCATTGATCAGAGCATGATCCGGAAATCCCGTTCTGAACTTAAAGAGATTATCGCTCTGGCGCACTCCATCAACAAGCCTGTCTACTACTGGCACCGTGAAGCAATGGTTCCGGCTGGATTGCTGGAAGATCTGCCGAATCTGCTGGATGAAAACGGCGAATTCGACTTGCTCGGCTCCGCCTATGAAGAACTGCTGCGTTATAAAATTTCCGCCTCTTTTGATGCCGTGCCGGAATTGGATGGTCTGGTGCTGACTCTGACTGAAGCCACCTACTCAGTCATCCACAGTTCTGCGCCTGAAAAATATCCGCCCCGTCAGGTGGTGGAACACATCGTCCGGATTTTCGCCGATGAGCTCGGCAAACGTCAGAAACGCTTTATTCTGCGCTCATTCGGTTCGATTGCCCAGGATTATGAAGACATCATTGCCGGCGGCAAAGCTGCGGCTGAAGATTACACTTTTGAGATCGAAACCAAGATCACTCCCTATGACTTTGATCCATTCCTGCCGGTCAACCCGTTCCTGCGCAAGCAGCCCGGAGCCACCCTCGGTGCCGAATGTGACTGTCTGGGTGAATTTCTCGGTGCCGGTATGCTCCCGGCGGAAAACGTCGAAAATATCGTCATGTACGTCCGCAACGGTCAGGCGGCGGATGTTGACCGCTACGCCATCCGTCTTGACCGTATCGGCAACAAGACATTCGACTGTTACGAGGTAAATCTTTACGCCTACACCCGGGCGATCACCGATGAAACAGCCACTGCCGATCAGATCAGAAAAGAGTATCTGGAAAAACATGCTCCGGCAAGCCAGAGAGAAATTTTCGGTGAATTGGACATCAAAGGCTTTGAATTGGTCAAAAAGAATAACTTTGTGGACGGCAACGTGATCTTCCACCAGTTCCCCAGCCAGAAGACGCTGAAATATCTGAAAGCCGGATTTATCTTCGCACTTTTCAAGAACAATGTTTCTCTGATCAATGGCAAAGAAGTGTGGTCCATTCTCTTTAACAACCGCACTCCGGGCAGAGATGCCATTCTGGAAGAAAAACGTCAGGCGGTGGAAATCGCCGACTGGGGAAATGCCGTTCTGGACAAACTTGCTGCCGAACCTGGATTTGAATTTGAATTGGCATGGAGAAAGCGGCTGTGGAGCAACGCCGCTTCAGCAACCAGAGCGTTTTACGAATTGACCAAATGTATCTGTGCTTACTTTGATGATATGGAAAAAGGCGACGGAAGTGCCGCTTCACTGAAAGCCGCCGTTGCTCACGGCAAAGCTGAATTGAGCCGTCTTGCCGGTTGTGATCTTTCCGGTGAAGCTATCAGCAAAGAATTTTTCGAGAATGGTTTGGGGTCTAAACTTTTCCGCAAAGCCAACGATGTCCGGGATATTTATCTTAATCAATTCTTTGCGATCTTCGGTCTGCTGGAAATGGAGTACGATGTAGAATTTGCCATGCGCAAAAAATACTCTGCCGGTACGATCGACTGCGTGATCGCCGGAGGTATTCTGGATGAGTGGCGCATTGAACGCTACATGCACGCCGCCCACTCCACCATCAATCAGGGCGAGATCTTCCGTTACGCCGGAAACACCGTATTCCCCAACGGTTATCTCAAAATGTCCGTCAAACGCGGTTCAAAACTCGTCATCAGCGGCGACACCACAGAAACAGCGGATTTCTCTCTGGAACTGGACAACGGTGCCAAACAGCAATACACCTTTGATGCCGACGGCAAAGTTGTCATCGACATCCCCGCCGGAGATGGCGATCTGCTGGTAAAATTGAGCAAGGCTCCGGGAGTGATTTTCCCGCGTTTCCGTGCTATCTGCGTCATGGCATGATACATTTTGCCCCGCATGGGCTGTTGCAAGACTTTTGCGGCAGCCCATTTTTCGTTGTGGTCCTGAATTTTGTGAAAAATCTAACCTGCGGTGGCGGATTGCGGGTAATCTCGCGCCTTGCTCCTGCGCCGGAGCCGTCGGGTACATACGGAATATCCCGTTTCAGGGCACAAAAAAAGAAGGCAGGTGTGTTACTCGCGGCGACACGACGTACAGTAAGCTCAAAAGAGAGCCCGATGCAAATATTGTTCCGAGAAGAACCTGCCTTCTGACTCTGAATATATATCACTTTGAAAGTTTTTTCAAGTTAAAAAAATAGTTGTTGTCCTGAATTTTGTGAAAAATCTAACCTGCGGTGGCACCTTGCGGGTAATCTCGCGCCTTGCTCCGCAATCCATCCATCAGTCTTCGCATAAAGCTACGCCTTGACAAGCCGGTTGGATCAAACCCGTACCGGCTTGGTTGACAAATCACAACTTATGTGATATGTTTTATACACTGATAGAAATGTTTGTTTATAACCTCATGCTTCCGTTTCACAAAATTTGAAACATTACAAAAAAATGGCTTTGTTCCCGATATTGGTTGATGCCCTCTGTGGCATGTTCAACACACGGGTGCGAGGCGGTTGCCGCCGAGCGCGCAGTCCGCATGCGAATGTACTTTGCGAGCATTTCCATGCGAGCAAAGCCGACGC
>SUWK01000009.1 GCA_015061525.1 Lentisphaerota bacterium | reverse complement strand
GGCTGACGCTGGATGGTCAGGGCAGAGTTTACGGAGCAGGATTGTACGGCAGGATTTTTCGCTACACTCCGGAAACGCAGGAGTTCCGGGCATTGAATGTCAGTGCCTCATCCGTCAAAGGCTGGGAGTTGTATAATCAGGTCACCGCGTGGTGCAGCGACAAAAGCGGTACGGTACTGTACGGCGGAACCAATGCCGGACAGCTTTTCCGCTTTGATACAGTTGAAGAAAAGGTCATCACGCTTGGCAAACCGTGCGTGCAGACCCGCATTACCGGCATGAGCCGTTCCGGTAAGAAAATTTACATGATCATCGGTGAAGCCGACGACTGCGCTCATCTGGCAAGTTATAATGATGAAACGCGGGAACTGCTTGATCTGGGATGTCTGCTGGCGCGTTCGGAACGTCCGTGGAATGGTTACCGTTTTGAAGCGATGACCACTGGCAGAAACGGAGAGTTGTTTCTTGGTGAATATGACCGTATCAGTCAGTTGTTTATCTTTTATCCATCAATAGAGGAGTAAATAATTATGAAAGTTCTGGTTATCGGCGGAACCGGCTGGGTAGGTCACAATATCGCTCTGGCGTGCAGCCGCGCCGGATTTGATACGACGGTGATGAGCCGCAATCCGGATGCGCGTTTTTCCCGCGAAGTGGCTTTTCTGCCCCGTATTACCGGGGACAAAACCAACCGTGATTTCATGTATGAAACTTTGAAATCCGGCAATTATGACTGTGTTATCGACTCGGTACCGACGGTTGCGGCGATTGCGATCCTCTCTGAATTCAGCGGCTTGTACGACCGTTATATTCAGTGTGGTTCAGTGGGTGTTTACACTCCGCTGCAGTATATTCCGGCAGATGAAAATCACCAGTGGGGTATGAAAGATTACGATGGTTTCATGGGTAAAGTCGCCGCTGACCGGGCGATGTTTGAAGCCAATGCCGCCGGAACTTTGCGCGGTACGGTTCTGCGGCCGAGCTGCATTGCCGGACCGGGCAAGCTGCCGTTGGACAATATCGGCGGCAGACGTGATGATTTTATTGCCGATATCATGGCGGGTAAAACTCTTGACCTGCTTGACGGCGGTTCGGCTCTGCTGCAGATAGTCCATGTCCGTGACCTCGGACGGGCGTTTGCTCTGGCGGTGGAAAATCCGGAAACTGTCGGTGAAGCGTACAACATCTGCGGAGCCAACGCGGTGACGGTTCGCAAATATTGTGAGATCATCGCTGAAGCTCTCGGCAAAGAGGCGAAGTTCAATTCATTGAGCTTTGATGCCATGATCGCCAAATACGGTGAAGATATCCGCGGCGGCTTGACGTTCCTTGCTGAACACATGTGCTTTGACATATTCAAAGCGGTCAACGAACTCGGCTGGGAGCCGGAGTATTCCGTTACCGCGGCAGTTGCGGAAAATGCCCGGGAGTTTGCCTGATGAAAATACCCGGAGAGCAGATAAGCAGCACACCTGACCCCAATCAGCTTTTTGCGCCGGTGACGGAAAAGTTTCCGCTTGAAAAGCTGCCGGAAGCAGTCTATGAAGATGATCCGGGGGTTGTGGAGTTGTATCGTGAGGCATGGCGTATTGCCTGGTCACATGTTTACAACTCCTGTGAAATGCCGTTTTCGCCGTATCTGGGAGAGGGCTGCTGTACCAACAAAGTGTGGATATGGGACAGTTGTTTCATGGCACTTTGGGGGTGTTATGCCAATGATGTTTACCCGGTAGCCAATACGTTGGATAATTTCTATGCGGTAATCAGCGGCAAAGAGTGCGGTATCAAGGTGCATCATCCGGATAATCCCCCGCTTTTCGGCTGGGCAGAGCTGGAACTTTACCGGCATACCGGAAACCGGGAACGGGTGGAGAAACTCATTTCCGGCAAGGTGCTGCAGAACTATTACAAGTGGCGTGAAAACAGTGCCGCACCGGGAGATTACCTGCCGTGGAGCGGTACTGCACCGGTGATGCTCCGGCGGCTGCCCAACGGATATTTGTGGAGCGGCAACCCCAGCGGTATGGATAATACCCCGCGCGGACGCGGTTCGTATCAGATGATGCTGTGGGTGGATGCTCTGGCGCAGCAGGGTATGTTTGCCCGGGATGTTGCTGAATTATGCATGATCGCCGGAAAAATGGATGAAGCTGCCTGGTTCATGGAGCAGTACGAAAGCAAAAAGCAGCTCATTTGTAATTACTTTGATCCGGAGGACGGCTGTTTTTATGACCGCACGCTTTCCCGGCCCGGGTTCGGCGGTTTTATCAAGGTGCTCACCCCGGCGTCATTCTGGCCGGTATTCGCCCAAATGTCAACGCCCGAACAGACCGGAGCAATGGTGAAAACTCTGCTTGATCCGGAAAAACTCGGCGGAGTTGTCGCCTGTCCCAGTGTCAGCCGCAGCGATCCGGATTTTGATCCGGCTGGCGGGTACTGGCGCGGCGGAGTGTGGCTGCCGGTGTTTTATATGACGATGAAAGCTCTCGGCAAGGTTGGTGAAAATGCTCTGGCAAGGAAGTTGTCACTGCAGATGATCCACTGGATGAAAGAGTGTTTCGATCAGGTTGAGCCGCACACGATCTGGGAGTGCTACAGTCCGACGGAACCGTTGCCGTCAACGACCAAGAGCGGTTTGTTCTGCCGCAAAGATTTCTGCGGCTGGTCGGCTCTGGCACCGATTTCGCTGCTGATCGAGGATGTGATCGGTCTGAATAAAGTTGATGCAGCGAATATGAGTATTTGCTGGAATCCGCCGGCAACGCAGGGCAAATGCGGTATACGCAATCTGAAACTCGGCGGCAATACGGTATCTCTGGTTACTGCCGGCGGCATTGCCGAAGTGGAAAATACTTTGACGCTCAATTTGACTTTGAACGGCACGGAACACCGGCTTGCACCGGGCAGACATACAGTAAAAATTTCCCTTTAGAAATTTACGCATAATTGAACAATTAAAAATGAAAGGAGTTTTAACAGGGTAACCATAAAAAAGGAGGTTTTAGTTTCCGGTATATCCGGGAAGATGCGGCAGACAGAATTAATAAGGGGCTGTCCGGCGGAAAATCCCGGAAAAAACTATTGTCGGGGAGGTAACTGTGTTGAATATTTTGAAGTTTCACACAGACTCCGGCAAAAACAAACAATCAGGAAAGGATATCATTATGGAAAAGCATTTCTTCCAAACAAAAGCGCGTTTCACTCTTATTGAATTGCTCGTTGTTATCGCCATCATTGCTATTTTGGCGGCTATCCTGCTGCCCGCACTCAACTCCGCCCGTGAGCGCGGCCGTGCGGCATCATGTGTCAGCAATTTGAAACAGATCGGTACTGCCGGCATTATGTATTCAGGGGATAATGATGACCATATCACTCCCGGAAACTACGGCGGCTGGTATTGGTTCAGTTATCTGACCGCTTTTGAAACCGGTGCTCCTTACGGTGTCAGCTTCCAGTATCCGCTTGGCATTTCAGGCAACAACGGTCACCGCGATGCCCGTGAGAGCGGTGTGTGGGTCTGCCCCAGTGAAGCTATGCCTTTTGCCTACAGTGAAGTGTATGGTTTCCGCCGTACCCATTATGCGATAAATCACTTTTTCAGCGGCGGTTCAAATACTTATTATCCGTGTAATGAACCGAACAGAAAGCTCGGTTGTGTAAGTTCCGCATCCAGCGCGATCTATGTTGCTGAAAACGGTACGACTGTTCTGCCGACTCTTGAGGCAGTTTATATGGCAGCTTTCCGTCACGGCGGTATAGATGCCCGTGCCCGCAACAATGATACCGGCAGAAATGATGCCGCAGCTTCCGCTACTACCGGCGCAAGCAACATTGTTTACATGGATGGTCATGTCGGTTCCCTCAAATATGCGGAGTGGAAAGGCTTGGGAACTCCTTCCGGTTACAGTTCCGGTGACTGGCGCGATGATCCGGAGAGATGGGGTGCATTGCTGCACGGTTTCCGTTTCTGACAGATCGTATTTGAAAGTGTAACTCGTTATAAACGAGCTGTATAAATAATCGGCATGGGATACATTTCCCATGCCGGTCAGGGGAATGTTGTCTTGAAAACTGCCAAATGACAGTGAAAAAAAGGGTTTTATAAATGAACAAAAAAATGTTTGCGATTTTTTCAGCAGCAGTGCTTTTTGCCGGAAGTATCGCTGCATCATCCTGGGAGATCGACCCGGCATTGCCCGTGAAAGAGGTGCAGACCGCTTTCGGTCAGGGATGGAACTTCTCCTCCAAGGTCAAAACCACTCAAACTATCCGTAAAAAAATCGACTTGTCCGGTCTTGCCGGAAAAAATGTGATTATTGACGGAACCATGCGTTTCGACAAACTTGACGGTAAAAATGATAAAATCGACGGCAGAATGCGCATCGGAAAAAGTGACGGTTTCGCTTTCGTCGCTCTGGAATACACCAAAGCCGACGGCAAAAAGCACACCTTTTATCTGCGCAAGGCACGCTATGCCGGAACCGATTCTCTGCCGTGGATCAGATGTGTCAGAGAACACCGCATCCCCGCCGGAGCCAAAGACGGTTTTCTGGTCGCCGGTATAAGCGATGCGTCCGGTGCCGCCACGTTTGTCAATCTCCGGGTGTTTGAGGATAAACCTCTGAGTGAAACGAAAGTGGAGATCCGTGACGGATCAAAATTCACCAAATGCGTTTTCCCGCATGGCATACTGGCTTTCCGCCGCAACAATAAACTGATTTTCAAGTTTCAACTGCTTGACGATACCGTTTTCACTCCGACTGCCGAAGAAAAGGCACGCGGTTTTGTGCCTTTCCGTCCGGAGGAGGTACGCGAAGTCGCCCCGGGCAGAAAAATCCGCCGCAGTGAGGTGTTGAACGAACTTAAAGTGAAAAGCACTCCCGGTCAGGGGCAGGAACTCTTTCTGGCAGTCGGTTCCCTGCGTAATTTCAAGGCGGTCAAGGTCAGTGTCAGCACCCTGAAACGTGCTGACGGCAAAGCTCTGCCGGATTCCATTTTTGACCTCCGCGAGGCAGAGATCATGCGGATAATGTGGGGCAGAGATTATTACCGGACTGTACCCCGTCCGCAGTATCCCATGCGCCCGGTGGCGGCATCTCCGGAGCATCCCCGGCTTTTCAATTTGCTCACCCGTCTGCCGGAAAATGCTGAAGCGGGTATTTACAGAGGTACTGTGACCATCACCGCTGATGATTCCAAAATGGAACTGCCG
The DNA here is from genome assembly GCA_015061525.1 of Lentisphaerota bacterium. GTDB lineage: Bacteria > Verrucomicrobiota > Lentisphaeria > Victivallales > Victivallaceae > UBA1784. The sequence continues at coordinate 51,502 of SUWK01000009.1, read as the reverse complement.
TTGACTTTTGAAGTTCTGCCTTTCAAACTGGTCACCGGCAAACCGTATATGTTCTGCTACTACCACAAACCGGAACTCAAATATTACGCCGATATGGTCGATCACGGTGCCAATTCCGTCTATCTCGGTGATGCCAAAGTCAGTGCCAATATCAAAGACGGCAAACTGGTGATGAATTACGATATTCCCGATGCCCATATTGAGTGTTACCGCAAATCCGGTATGAGCAAAAAGATCGTTTTCAACCCCTTCCATGACCGGCTTGCCAGCCGGGTGCTGGAATTGCTCGGTCTGCACAAAAATTACAAGACGATCCGTGCCTACGGTGAACCGCATTATGTTGTTCCGGAAGGTAAATACCCTGCTGAAGCCGCCAAACTTTACAAAGAGATCGTCAGGGAGATGTTCGCTCATATGAAAGAGAAGAACTATCCGGATTATCTGCTGCACATGATGGATGAACCGGCGTTCCCGGTCGACCGGACTATCGACGAGACCAATGCGTGGCGTTTCCGCGGCTGGTTCACCAAAATGGAACTGGGCTTTTGCAAAGAGGTCAATCCGCAGGTTCGCACATTCTCCACGGCGTACAAACTGCTGACCATCGAACAGCTCCGCCCGGAACTGGATGTCGGCTGTGCCGAGATCGAGCGTATCACCCGCGAGGAGGCGATCAACTACCGCCGCACTGTCCATAACTGGGGACAGCCTTTCTGGGGCATGGACTGGCCCGCATGGTGGGATGATTATTGCCGAACCCGGCGTGCTGCCGGTTTTATCCCGGCGGAAACCAAACTTGACGCATTCATGATTTGGGTGTATTATATTTCCCATCTGCATGATCCGGAATATATCGCCGATGATTTCCACGGCGGTTATCAGATGGCTAATTACTCATATCACGACAAAGAAGGCAATCTGCTGCCGACGGTGGTTTTTGAGGGTATCCGTGCCGGAGCAAATGACTGGCGTTATGTTGAAACTTTGCGGGAAATGCTGAAAGCCATGCCGTCCGTGGATTACTGGCAGGAAACCCGTCTGCTCGACGATCTGCTTGCCTCAAATAAAAGCAGCGATGAGAAACGGGAATGGGTCATTCAGCGTATTCTTCTGCTCAAAGGAAAAGGAAAATGACCATGACAAAAAATATTGTCTGTGTCGGAGTATTGGCAGCTTTACTGCTGCCGGTACTGCCTGCCGGAGCCAAATGGATAACGGAACCGGCAAATTCACCCATGGTGAAAAAGATCGAAACCGCTTTCGGGCCGGGGTTGAAGATCAATGTGAAACAGCGGACGACGGTCCGGGCATTCAAAAACTTGGATGTTAAAAAATTCGCCGGTAAAAAAGTGGTGCTGGATGCGAAGTTCCGCTTCAAGATCGCTCCCAGTGGAACTGCATCCGTTCACATGGAATACAACGATGCTTCCGGTAAACCGGTGAAAGTTGAGCTGCGCCGCCACTACTATTGCGGTACGGATTCTCTGCCGTGGGTGCGTTACGCCAAGCAGGTAACTTTGCCGGAAAAGATCTCCAATCTCAAACTGGTCGCCAGTATGAACAATACCAACGGCGAATTGATCGTTACCGGTTTCCGCTTGCTTATGGAAGATGAAGCGGCTGTTGAAAACGTCAAAGTGCCTGCCAATTGGAGAGATAAATTTGACTCCCGTTTCTTTTCCGACGGTCTGCATGCGTACAGCCGCAACGGTAAACTGATATTTCGCTTTGACGTGCTGGATGATTCGGTTTTCTCAGCAACTGCTGCTGAACATCAGGCTGGATTTGTACCGTTTCTGCCGGATGAGGTACGCGAAGTGGCTCCGGGCAGAAAAATCCGCCGCAAAGAGGTGCTGAAAAAACTTTCGGTCCGTTCCACACCGGGTCAGGGACAGGAACTTTTCATCGCAGTCGGCGCACTGCGCCCTTTGAAAGATGTCACGGTCAAAGTCAGTGATCTCAAAAGCCGTGACGGCAAAGTTCTGCCTGCTTCCATATTTGATCCCCGGCAGGCGGAGTTGATGAATATCATCTGGGGCAGGGACTATTACCGCACCATTCCCAAAGTGCAGATTCCCATCCGTTCAACTGCGATCGAACCGGGCTGTCCGAAACTTTACAATCTTATTTCCGAATTGCCCGCAGATGCCGTTCCCGGCGTCTATGAAGGTACGGTGACCATTGCCGCTGACGGCAAAAAAGTGGAATTGCCGCTGACCTTTGAGGTGCTGCCTTTTGTCCTTGCCAAAGGTAAACCGTACATGTTCTGCTACTATCACAAACCGGTGCTTGAGTCATTCAAATGGATGCGCAAATACGGTGCCAACTCCGTTTATCTCGGTCAGGCACAGGCGGGCGTGGCTCTGCTGCCCGACGGCGATGTGAAACTGAATATGGATCATTGCGATGCTTTGATCGACTGCTACAGAAAATCCGGTATGACCGAAAAGATGGTTTTCAATCCTTTCCATGACCGGCTTGCCAGCCGGGTTCTGGAACTGCTCAAGATCCAGGGTCGCTACAAACGGCTGATCGCTTACGGTGAACCGCATTATGTCGTTCCGGAAGGGCAGTATCCGCAGGAAGCTAAAGAGCTGTATAAAAAGATCATCGGCAAGGTGATGGAACATACCGAAAAAGCCGGATATCCGGATTATCTGCTGCATTTGATGGATGAACCGGCGTTCCCGGTCGACCGGACGATCGACGAAAACAATGCGTGGCGTTATCGCGGCTGGTTCGCCAAAATGGAGTACGGGCTTGCCAAAGAGGTCAATCCATCCGTCAAGACATTCTCCACGGCGTACAAACTGCCGACCATTGAGCTGCTCCGCCCGGAACTGGATGTCGGCTGCGCTGAAATCAGCCGTATTTCCCGCGATGATGCTGTCAAGTACCGCCAGACCGTCCACAAATGGGGACAGCCTTTCTGGGGCATGGACTGGCCCGCATGGTGGGATGATTATATCGGGACCCGCCGCGCCTGCGGATTTTTGCCTGCCGACCGGCTGCTGGAAGCGTTTATGATCTGGGTGTTCTATACTCCGGATACTTTTGATCCGGATTTTGAAATCGCCGACTTCTGTTATGGCTACCAGCGTACGATGTACTGCTACAAGGATAAAGACGGCAACTATTGTCCGACAGTGGTCTTTGAGGGTATCCGTGCCGGAGCCAATGACTGGCGTTTTGTGGAAACTCTGCGGGAAATTTTGGCAAAAATGCCCGAAAAAGAACGCATTGCAGAAGAAAAAGCATTGGAAAATGTCTTGAAATCGGAAAAGATCCCCCTGCAGAAAAAACGGGATTTTGTCATAGATAAGATTTTGAAGTTCAAAGGATTTTCCAAAAAATGAAAAGAATAGATTTTCACGTCCACTTCGATGGCACCGACCCGGAAAAAATTGCCGGGTTGGCTGAATTGGGCAGACACAACAGCTGCATGATGGCGATGATCGGCGGAGTTAATTACGGCGGATACGATTTCATCCCCAATGATGAGGTTTTGAAATGGTGCAGAAAGTATCCGGACGTCTTTATCCCCATGGCGAAAATCGACTTGTGGGATAAAGTTTACACCGATGAGGTGTACCGCTGCAAAGATGCCGGTTTCAGGGGCGTGAAATTCATCTATCCGTATTACGAATACGACCATGACCTGTATATGCCGGTCTATGAGGCGTGTGAAAAATGTGATTTGCCGGTGCTTTTCCACACCGGCGAATACCGCGCTCATGCTTATGATGCGGTTGTCCGCCGTCCGGTGCTGCGGAATATGGCTCCCATCACGCTTGACCGTATCGCCCGCAGTTTCCCGAAACTTAATATCGTCATGGCGCACATGGGAACCCGGATCTGGCGGTTCGAAGGAGCTGAACTTATCCGGATGCACGATAATCTTTATGCGGACTTGGCAGGCAGCGGCAACTGGCAGGGGGTCTTGCCGGCAGAGCTGCATAACCTGCTCTGTCCGCAGCCGCTGACTTTCTGCGCGCGTCGCGGCGGAATCTACCGGAACTACCGTAAACTCATATTCGGCAGTGACGCTTATGTGATGAATCATATCGCCCATATCGAGGGCATGGATCATTATGAAAGAATGTTGATGCTCAACGCTGTCCCCGATGATATCCGGCAGGAGATCATGGGCGGAACCGTTGCCCGGTGGCTGGGAATAGAACTGGATTGAAATTCTGTTCCCGGCGCGGGAATCATATACCGATCAAACAAAAACAGGTAAAAAAAGAAAATGCATTGTCCAGAAAAATACTTTGATACCTTTCCCCGGGTGGTTCCGGCAAATAAGGTAAGCAGAATTTGTATTGCTCCAAAATTTTCCAACGTGGCATTCCCGCCGGCAGATGAGATCAAGTTGTCACTGGTAAGTTTGAGTGACCATAAAAGCGAAAATGCCGTCAGATCATTTGAACTTGAAAACGGTGTACTCGGGGCGGAGGTGTTTTTCGGCAATGAACAGGAACATGTACTGGAAGTTGTCATCGCCAGTCAGCCGGCAAGAAAAAACTCCTCTTTCGCCCACCGGTTGTCCGGCGAGTTGAAAATGCGGTTTCGTTTCTATTCTGTTGAAGATGACCTGTTGAAACTTACACCGTTGAAAGGCGACTTCCACGCCCATACCCATCTGTCCGACGGCAATGAAGCTCCTGAGTATGATGTTTGCCGTTACCGGCAGGCGGGATTTGACTTTATGGCGATCACCGATCACTTCGTTTATGAACCGTCACTGCTGGCTGCTGATTACTGGAAAGATCTGCGTACCGGTTTTATGATCTATCCCGGTGAAGAGGTGCATTTGCCCGATTGCAACGCGCATATCGTCAACTTCGGCGGCAAAGCGAGCGTCAACGGCGCGGCAAAAGCCGACGAGGCGAAGTACCGTCAGGAGGTTCAGGATATCTGCCGGACTTTGCCGGAAAATGGCAATACTTTCAGCGACGGAGCCGCCGAGTGGGCATTCCGGAAGATCAAAGAGTTTGACGGTTTGAGTATTTTCTGTCATCCGTACTGGGAGGAGTGTTTCGGTTACTCCATCCCGGAAACGCTCACCGATTCCATCATCAGCCGCCGCAGCTTTGATGCTTTAGAGGTCGTCAGCGGTTTTTACCGTCACCAGTGGCGTTCCAATGCGGTGCAGAATGCCCGCTGGCATCATGAAGCTGTACACGGCAATCCGATGCCGGTAGTGGGAGCAAGTGATGCTCACTGTTTTGATGGAGGTGCGCTCTTTGACTGGTTCTACACACTGCTGTTTGCCGGGGAGAACTCCTTTGAGAGCATCCGCGAGGCGGTGAAAGCGAACCGTTCTCTGGCGGTTTTGCGCAATGAAGGGCAGTTCCCCGTGCTTACCGGTGATTTCCGGCTGGTCAAATACGGTACATTTCTGATGGACGAGTATTTCCCGCGCTATACGGAACTGTGCCGGATCGAGGGGGATCTGATGATGGAACTGCTGCGCGGCAATGCTGCTGCGGCAGAAGCATTGAAAGTATTGGGAACTCCGGCAGGGGAGTTCCGGAAGATGTTTTTCAGCAGAGGGTGATCATGGCAAAAAAGATTTATGAATGCGGCACATTACGTTATTCGCTTGGCGGATTGCTGGTGGCGGTAGGTTTGATACTGTTTGCGTTTTTCTGCTTTACACTGACCACCAGTATCGTCAACACCCTTATTCCGCTGCAGCTGAAAGATGTATTGGGTGCGGACAATAAGACCATTACAGTCATAATCAGTACCATCGGCGGCATATTCAACATTACCATCTGTCCGATGGTGAGTTTCAAAAGCGACCGGTACCGCAGCCGCTGGGGCAGACGTATACCTTTTATCCTGTGGACGATGGTACCTTATGTATTGAGCATACTTTTCTTTGCATTTTCCGGTTCAATAGCCGCATTTCTGCGGAATTTTGCCGGATTATCCAAAGTCGCACCGGCGACTGTGACGATCATCACCATCGGTGTCGTGATGGCATTTTACCAGTTTTTCTACATGTTTGTAGCTTCGGTGATCTACTACATCTACAATGATGTCATTCCGGTCAGATTTCAGGCTCGGGTAGTCGGTGCGGTTCAGGTTGCCACTACAGCGGCGTCGACGATCTTCAATTTGTTTTTGCTCAAATATTCCATCAGCTGCTTCAAAGGATTGATGATCCTGGCGGCGGTGGTCTACGCGGTCGGAGTCGGACTTATGTGCTTTATGCTCAAAGAGCCGGAGTATCCGCCGCTTTCGGAAAAAGATGCCAGAAACAGCAAAGGTTCTGCCGGAGCATTAACCTTTATCAAGGAGAGTTTTTCTCATCCGTTTTACTGGTATGCGTTTATTTCCACCGGATTACTTTCAGTAAGCGGTATCGGAACATTTCTGATTTTTTACAATCAGGAAATGGGATTGTCGCTGGATAATATCGGCAAATTGTTCGGTATTCAGGGGATCATCGGTACCGGGCTGTCCATTGCCGGAGCGGCAGTCGGCACTCTGCTGATCGACCGTTGGCACCCGGTACGGGTCTATCTTTTCGGAATTCTTCTGGCGATGCTGGAACCGCTGGGGTTTCTCAAGTTTATTTTCAGCACTCCGCCGCCGATGGTATTCTGGTGGAGCAGTATGATGCTGGCGGTTTTTCTGCGTATCGGCGGAACGCTTTTCAGTTTCAGCTCGATGCCGGTGCTTATGCGTACCTATCCGAAATCCCGTTTCGGTCAGTTTTGTTCTGCTTGCGCCATGCTGCGCTCGGTACTGGTGCTGGTTTTCGGATTGATACTGGGAGCGTGTATTGATCTGCTTAAATATCAGGCGGGATTGGGAGATTTTGCCTACCGTTATATTTGGGGATGGCGGCTTTTGTGGATGATACCGTCAGTGGTGTTTTTCATCCTGCTCTACCGTCAATGGCTGAAATTGGGCGGAGATAACTTCTGTGCCCCGGCACCGTGGTCGGAGAGCGGCAGGGAGGAGATGCCGGTCACTGAAATCAGACATCCCACAGAGAAACTGGTAAAACTCGGCATGATCGCTGTCGGTGCTGTCGTGCTGCTGCATATCGTTATGGCGGCGGTGCTGTGCGTGATCTCACTGCGCGGCGGAAATGGCAGGGGATTTTTGGTTTTGGGCATGCCGCTTGCGGCGGCAGCCGGAGTATTCTGCTGGCTGATATGGCGTGGAGTTGCCCGTGATCTGAAAAAGATCCGTAACGGTCAGCAGCCGGTAAATGGTATTCCGCATCACGGATTGCTTTTTCTCTGTGCCATTTCGGCGGCTGGCATGAGTGGGATCGGTTTTTATCAGGCGTTATCTGTTATCAGCAGCGTATCAGCAGTGTGGTTCTGGTGTGCAGAATCGTTGATTTTGCTTGTAATATTGCTGATGATAATACTGCTGATTCGTATTGAGCGTGGATACAGTGAGATCGATAAGGCATAACTGGGATAGGAGATTCTATTATGAATGAAAGCAAGCTCCTCAGCCGAAGTTCTTACTTTCTTTGAAACCAATTTGGGAGAAGATGCTTATTGGAAATTGCACGGATAATGGAAAGCTGGATGTGCTTATTTGGAAGTGTACCTTGAACAATATCCTGAATTGATTTCACAACTGCCGATTTCTGAATTGTGGGCTCTTGATCCCTGGGAACGCTTGATGCTGCTCATCCGTTGCACTGAAAATGCTGCTATTATTAAGCAGACTCTTGAAGGTAACGATATCTGGGCAACCACCTTGCCGAAGTTGGAACCGGCAATCCAGCAAAAAAGCAGCAGCACTCTGCCCTTGGGGAACTCTGACCGCCAGTCAGAAGCGTTATATGTCTCTCAAATCTCCTGCTTTGAAAAAAATCATTACAGCCCTGTGAATCTCTTAGGCAAGCCTGCTGCCCACAGGAAGTGAAAAATGTTCAAATAATCGGAGTCCCTCCATTCATTTGTGACAGTTGTTTGAGCATAATTTGCCAAACGTAAAATACGATTATTGGAGAGTTGTCCGGAGCATCCGGGCAACTCTCTGACTGTTTATAACAATAGAAAAACGTTCCCTTAAAGTCACACAAAATAACTGAAAAATTGACAAAAGCACTGGAAATCCATGCTCTTTTGTGCTATCTTACCATTGAACAAAAATATTACTTCAATGGAGCATTTTTATCATGGAAGACCGTTGGCTGTCGCTGAAAGAAATTACCGAATATCTGGGCATTCGCCGGGAAACTGTTTATCGTTGGATTGAAAATCGGGAAATGCCCGGACATCGTATTGGCAAATTGTGGAAATTCAAAAAGGATGAAGTAGATGCCTGGGTGAAATCCGGCAAGGCCGCTGATGTGGAGGAATCAAAATGATGATCAATATCCGCAAACTTGAGAGCGACCTCTGGGAATCTGCCGACTTGCTTCGTGCCGGTTCAAAACTTACGTCCAATCAGTACTGCATGCCGGTACTTGGTTTACTTTTTTTGCGTTACGCTTACAGCCGCTTCAAGTTGGTGGAAAAAGAGGTTCTCGCCAACCGTCCGGTACGCAATGGCAGAGTGTTGCCGGTTGATGCCAACGATTTCAAATCCAAAAGTGCGCTGTTTCTGCCGGAAGCTGCTCAATATCCCTATTTAGTGAATCTTCCTGCGAATATTGCTGAAGCTGGTTTGAGTGACATTAACGGTATGCCGATCATCAGTTTGGGCGAAGCGGTCAACAATGCAATGAGTTTGGTTGAACAGCAAAGCGAACAGCTGCAAGGCGTGCTGCCGCAGGAATACACGATGTTTTCCGATGAATTGTTGTCGGAACTCTTGCGTATTTTTAATAACGATGCTCTGGATGAAGTCGGCGGCGATGTTTTCGGGCGGATTTACGAATACTTTCTCAATAAGTTTGCCAAAAATATCGCTTCAGATGACGGGGTATTCTTTACGCCGAAATCTCTGGTAAAAATGATCGTGAATGTCCTTGAACCGAGCCATGGAATTTTGCTTGATCCGGCGTGCGGTTCGGGAGGGATGTTCGTGCAGACAGGGGATTTTGTCAACCACGCTGGGATGATTGCCAACAACACTATGACCTTTTACGGTCAGGAAAAAGTTGAATACAACGCAAAACTCTGTTTGATGAATATGGCGGTGCATGGTTTGAATGGCAAAATCCTTTCCGGGGACGAAGCAAACACCTTTTATCACGACGCTCACAATCTGGCGGGCGAATGTAATTATGTGATGGCAAATCCACCCTTTAACGTGGATAAAGTCAAAGCGGAATCTACCGAAGCCGCTGGGCGGTTGCCTTTCGGAATGCCTGCCGTCAACAAATCCAAAGAGGTTGGCAACGGCAACTATCTGTGGATCTCCTACTTCTACGCCTATTTGAATGAGGTCGGACGGGCGGGGTTTGTCATGGCATCGAGTTCCACCGACAGTCAGGGTAAAGATAAAGACATCCGCGAAAAATTGGTCAAAACCGGGCACGTTGATGCAATGGTCAGCGTTGGCAACAACTTCTTTTATACGAAAAGTCTGCCCTGTTCGCTCTGGTTCTTTGACAAAGGCAAAGCGGAAACGCTGAAAGATAAAATTCTTTTCATCGATGCCCGCAACTATTATACTGAAGTTGACCGCACCCTCAACGAATGGAGCGAATGGCAGCTGAAAAATCTCAATGCCATTGTCTGGCTCTATCGCGGAGAAAAAGAAAAGTACGGCAGGCTGATTGCCGAATATCTGGAAACATTCCATAACAGCGTAACGGAAATAAAAGAGATTTGTCAATCTTACCGTCAGCTGCTGGATGGTGACCGCATCGGACACTTTGATTGTGCGGTGGATCATCTCTGCAAAGAACTGAAAGAGATGACTGCGGAAACCTTGATAAAGCCGGATGCTGTAATTGAATCATTGAAAGCAACCGCAGAAATTCACAAAAAGTGTACCGCCGGAGTGCTGGGAAGTTTTGAAAATGTTCCGGCGAACTTACAGAAAGAGAAGCTCAAAGATATCGGTTTCATCCGCTTGGCGGCATATAAAAAGGCTTTGGAACAACGAGGCGAAGCAGTCGCAGAAGTTATAAACGATTATATCACTATTTTGCAGGAAGCAAAATGGCTGACAGAGAAGTTCGGAACTGACGGCGAATATACCGATGTCCCCGGATTGTGCAAGATAGCCAGCATTGATGAAGTAGAAGAAAAGAATTGGTCGCTGACTCCGGGAGCGTATGTCGGAGTTGCCGCCGTCGAAGATGACGGAGTGGATTTCGCCGAAAGGATGCACGAAATTCACGCTGAATTATTAACCTTGCAGCAGCAATCCAACACGCTGATGGAAAAAATCTCCGCCAACTTCAAGGAGCTGGAAATATGAGTGAAATCATCCAGCCTCACGGCAATTATCAGGAGTTGGAATCCTATCAGAACAGCGTGGTGATATTCGATGCCACCAGTGATTTTTGTACCAATTTTCTCAAAAAGGGAGACCGGACGATCGACCAGATGATACAGGCGGCAAGAAGCGGCAAACAGAATATCATCGAGGGATGTATGGCTTCGGGGATAAGCAGCGAAACCGAGATCAAACTTATCGGTGTTGCAAGAGCGAGTCTCGAAGAATTACTGGAAGATTACCGGGATTATCTGCGGGTGCATAACTTGCCATTGTGGGATAAAGATGATCAGAGAATTGTGCAGATCAGACAGCTTGCCCGAACAAAGAATAAGTCTTATGAGACTTATAAGAGCTATTTGCCATCTGACAACGCCGAGTTGTTTTGCAATGTGATGATTTCGCTGATCCACCAGACCAATTATCTGCTTGACCGGCAACTGAAATCATTGGCAGATAGTTTCGCTGAAAAAGGCGGCTTGCGTGAGAGGATGTATAACGCCCGGGTAAACAGCCGCAATGCGAAACAGGAAAAACTCTTATCGCTCCTGCGGGAAATCTATCGAGATGCCGCAAAATACAACAATGAATCTTTACTGAAAAAGATCGAAGAAGCGGCAAAGCTGCTGAAAGGCGGGAAACAATGAGAGATGCAATTAAAATAAGACTCATAAGTCCTATAAAAAATATTGTCAGCGAGGTGCAAAAATGAAATTAAAGTACCAGCCGACAGAGCCGCTGAAACAGACTCCGCATATCGTTGCATTTTTAGATTTCCTCGGAGCCAGTGAAAAAATGCGTGATCCGAAAGAAAATAATAAATTTTTGCAATCAATTAATTATGTGTATTCTTTTGCGAATTATATACATAAAGATATGAAAAAATCTTATAAGAGTAATATAAAAATCAAAATATTCAGTGACAATATTATCATTGCTACAGAAATCCAAGATACAAAGAACATAATGGGGTATTTTGCTAATATAGAACATTTTTCTTTATTACTTTACATGAATGCCTTGCTGAATCACAACATTATACGGGGAGCTATTTCGATAGGTAATCTTTATATGGATGACACATTGGTTTACGGAGAGGCATTACTTAATGCTTTCAATGGAGAGTCAAAAATTGCGAATTATCCAAGAATTATTATTGAAAGAACTATTTTTGATTATATAAGCAAAGAAATGTTAAACCTATGTAATTTTCTTGAAGTAGATGAAGTCATACGTGAAGATATCGATGGGGAATTGTATCTGAATCCATTTTGGGGAATTGCTCTATTAGATGGAGGAAAAAGTAAAGTAGAACAGTATCTTCGTCGAAATGGTTCTTTTATTTTACACGAATATAAAAAATTACTTGCGAAAAACAAGACAACTGTTTTCCCTAAATACCACTGGTTGGCAAATCAGTTTAATGAATACTGTCATGCCAACAATCATCCTTTTTTAATCAATTTGGACAAATTGACTTTGGAGGGAAAAAATGAGTAAGTGGCAACAAGTAAAACTTGGCGATATTGCCAGTAATATTCAGACTGGTCCTTTCGGTTCACAGTTGCACCAATCGGATTATTCAGAAATTGGCACACCTGTTGTTATGCCAAAGGATTTGGTAGAAGGCAAAATATCAGAACAATCTATTGCACGGATTGAAGCATCCCATGTCGAAAGACTTACCAAGCATAAAATACAGAGCGGTGATATTCTGTATTCCCGCAGGGGAGATGTCGGTAGATGTGCGTATGCCGGTAAAGAAGAAAGCGGATGGTTGTGTGGAACAGGATGTTTGCGTGTTACAATAGATGAATCCCAAGCAAATCCCAAGTTTATTTTTTATCAGCTGCAAACGTCTCAATCTGTTGGCTGGGTTGAAAAACATGCAGTCGGCTCAACAATGCTCAATTTGAATACATCCATACTGTCAAATGTGCCTGTCTCTCTCCCGCCGCTTGAGGTGCAACGGAAGATTGCGGATGTGCTTTCGGCGTATGATGATTTGATTGAAAATAACCGGAAACAGATCAAACTGCTCGAAGAAGCCGCTCAGCGGCTCTATAAAGAATGGTTCATCGACCTCCGCTTCCAAGGTCACGAAACCATCAAAATCATCAACGGCATACCCGAAGGTTGGGAGAAAGTACAATTATGTGAACTTATTGCATTCAATCCGAAGATTACCGCAACGAATGATACTATTAAAACTTTTATTCCGATGGAAGCATTAAGCACATCCAGCATGGTAATTTCAACGGCAGCGGTTTCTGAAACAAGTAAAAATGCTGGCAGTAAATTTGAGATCGGAGATACTCTTCTCGCCCGTATTACTCCATGTCTAGAAAATGGGAAGACTGCTTTCGTTTCAGATATTGATAAAGGTGTGTATGGCGTCGGTTCAACAGAATTTATTGTTTTGAGATCTAAAAAATTAAATCCGTACATAGTGTACTTATTGGCGAGAACTGAAGAATTCAGAAATTATGCAATCAACAGTATGACGGGAAGTGATGGACGACAAAGGGTAAAAGTAGATAAATTGGAGATGTATTCCACTTTACTGCCATCAAGAAAAATCATTGATTCATTTGAACAGATTGTTGCCCCGTATTTCGAGAAAGTTAAAGTATTGTCAAAAGCTGTTAATTCATGCCAAGAAGCGAGAGATTATTTATTGCCCAAACTGATGACCGGCGAATTGGAGGTGAAGTGATGGCAAATGATTTATCTAAGTCATTAAAAGACAGTTTGTCACCAGAATTTGAAAGTATCATATCTAATGCGGCGGAGTTGGGAATTGATGCGTTACTTGAAGATGGTATTTTAAAAGATATACCGTTTATATCTTCTGCGATTTCCATATATCGCATTGGAAAAAGCATTAAAGAGCGACACAACTTAAAAAAATTAATATGTTTTTTAGATGAGTTAAATAAATGTTCTCTTGATGAAAATAATCGCAACTTGTATGCGGAGAAATTCCAACAGAATGAAAAATTTCAAAAACAACAACTTGAGTACATTATGATTTTAGTGGATCGCTATCTTGATTACAACAAACCAAGAATGTTAGCGAAATTATACCTTGCATATTTGTCCGAGTATATTGATTGGCAGACATTCTCTACATATGCAGAAATTATAGACAGACTACTTCCAGATGATGTAACTTATTTAATGTATACAGAAAATTTATTTGTAGTATACGAGGGGCAAAGTGATGGAATTGAGCCATTGTTGAGGTTAGAAGGACTTGGTATAATTACGGAGGATCACCAGGCGAAAAATCGCTTCATAACAGAACCTACGCGTATGGTTTCTAAAAAAATCCCCATACCCCGTAAAGTCAATTCATACTATGCATATACTGATTTAGGAACCAAGTTGCGTAAAATTATGATGACAAAAAATATTTGCAAATTGCGGGATGATGAATTATGACTTACGAGTATTCTGAAAAATTAAAACAAGGTTGAAATTGATGAGCAATAAAATTTCCATCCGTTTTTTTAATGACCGTGAGGTCCGGGCGGCGTGGGATGCCTCAGCTAATCAATGGCTGTTCTCGGTTGCCGATATTGTCGGCGTTTTGACCGAAAGCGTTAATCCGCGCAAATACTGGAGCGTTCTCAAATCACGCCTGAAAAAGACCAACCCCGAGTTGACTACAAATTGTAGTCAACTGAAAATGACCGCTGCCGACGGCAAACGCTATCTGACCGATTGTCTTACCCAACAGGATATTCTCATTTTGATTGAGCATATTCCAAGCCGTCATGCCGCTAAATTTATAAAATGGTTCACTTACAGCGATGATACCATCGACGGCAAAAGTCGAACCAAGGCTTACACTCTCTTTGAAAGCGGTATCCTTGCTTCTATGGAACCGGGAACGGTAAAATGCTTGCAGCAAATTCACGCTTATCTTTTCGGCGGCTTGTATGACTTCGCCGGGCAAATCCGGGATAAAAATATCAGCAAGGGCGGTTTCACCTTTGCCAATGCTCTTTATTTTTCCACCATTCTGCCCAATATTGAGAATATGCCGGAATCTTCCTTTGAAGAGATCATCAACAAGTATGTGGAAATGAATGTCGCTCACCCCTTTATGGAAGGCAATGGGCGTTCCACCCGTATCTGGCTGGACTTGATGCTCAAACGTTCTTTGAAACAATGTATCAACTGGAGTTTGGTCAATAAAAACGCATATCTTGATGCAATGCGTAAAAGTGTCGTTGACAGTTCCGATTTGAAAGCTCTGCTGAAAGTTGCTCTGACCGACAAAATCGACGACCGGGAAATGTTTATGAAAGGTATCGACTACTCTTACTATTACGAGAGTGATTCGGACGAGTTTTAAGAATATGGAGAGAAATTAATGAGTTACGAGTATTCTGAAAATATTCTGGTGCAGGAAAGTGCGGGAAATCTGCTCCAGAATGAGTTGGGCTGGGAGGTCAAGTTTGCCTACGATACCGAAAAACTTGGTGCAGACGGCACGTTCGGACGGAAAAGTTATCAGGAAATTTTGCTTTCCCACTATTTCCGGCTCAAAGTTCAGGAGTTCAATCCCTGGATCACTCCGGCTCAAATTGACGAAGTTCAGAAAAATTTTGAAGCTCACCTCGCTTCCGCCTCCTTAATGCAGATCAATGAGGAAAAATATTCTCTCATCCGTGACGGCGTCCCCGTTTCCGTCAAACTCCCCAATGGCAAAATCTCCACCCGTACCGCCAGACTCATCGACTTTCAGAATCCTGCCAACAACCATTTTCTCGCCATCAAAGAACTCAAAATCCACAGTTATCACTATCGCCGCCGTACCGATATCGTCGGCTTTGTCAACGGTATTCCCCTGCTTTTTATGGAATTCAAAGCGGTCAATGTCGACGTGCAGGATGCCTTTACCAATAACTTTACCGACTATCAGGATACCATCCCGCAACTCTTTTACTACAACGCTTTTCTCATCTTGAGCAACGGCCATCACGCCAAAGTCGGTACTCTCGGCAGTAAGTATGAATTTTTCCACGAATGGAAACGCCTCAAAGAGCAAGATCCCGGCTGCGTGGAACTGCAAACCATGCTTCGCGGCATCTGCAAAAAAGAGACTTTCCTCGACCTTCTGGAAAACTTCATCCTCTTTGACCATTCCAACGGACATACTGCAAAAATCCTCGCCCGCAACCACCAGTATCTCGGTGTCAACGAAGCCGTCGAAGCCTATGCCAACCGCAAACTCAAAGATGGCAAGCTCGGTGTTTTCTGGCATACTCAAGGCAGCGGAAAAAGTTATTCCATGCTCTTTCTTGCTCAAAAAATCCGCCGTAAAGCCGCCGGTTCTCCGACTTTTGTCATCCTGACCGACCGCGATGAACTCAACACACAGATCAGCGACACCTTTGAAAACTGCGGTATGCTCGGTGCAGTCAAATCTTCGCAATTCATCGCCTCCAGCGGTTCTGACTTGGTGGAAAAACTCAAGGGCAACCCCAGTTTTATTTTTACGCTCATCCAGAAATTCAATCAGCCGGAGCTGCCGCCCATCATTCCCGATCACGATATTGTCATCATGTCCGACGAAGCCCACCGCAGCCAGTACGGTATTTTTGCCGACAATATGTGCCGCTTGCTTCCGAGTGCTTCCCGTATCGGCTTTACCGGAACTCCTCTGCTTGCCAATGACAATATCACCGAACGCACTTTTGGCGGTTATGTTTCAATTTATGACTTCCAGCGGGCGGTGGACGATGGTGCCACCGTTCCGCTTTATTACGAAAACCGCGGACAGAAATTCAACGATATCAACGATCCGGAAATTACCGAACGCATCGCCGAAGCTCTCGAAGCTGCCGAACTTGATCCCAATCAACAGGAAAAACTGGAAAAAGAGTTTGCCAAAGAGATCCATCTGCTCACTGCCGAACCCCGTTTTGATGCTTATGCCAGAGATTTCGTGGAACACTATTCCGATCACTGGACTTGCGGCAAGGCAATGTATGTCTGCTTGAATAAAGTTTCCTGCGTCCGGATGTATAACCTCGTTCAGAAATACTGGCAGCAGAAGATTTCCGAACTGCAAGCCGAATTGAAACACGAAACTTCTCAGCAGCTTTCTTTGGAACTTTCCCGCAAAATCCAGTGGATGCAGGAAACCGAAATGGCGGTCGTCATCAGTCAGGAGCAGAACGAAATAAAAACCTTCAAAGCCTGGGGCTTGGATATCCTCCCGCATCGGCAGAAAATGATCGACCGTGAACTTGATAAGGATTTCAAAAATTCAAATCATCCGTTCCGGGTGGTTTTCGTCTGTGCCATGTGGCTCACCGGTTTTGATGTAAAATCCCTTGCCTGTCTATATCTGGATAAGCCGCTTAAAGCTCATACCCTCATGCAGACCATCGCCCGTGCCAACCGCGTGGCAGAAGGCAAAACCAACGGTTTGGTCATAGACTACATCGGAATAGTCAAAGCTCTACGGCAGGCTCTGGCAGATTACACTTCACAAAAAGGGAACTCCGAGGGACAAGACCCCACGATTGACAAAGAAATGCTTGTTATCCGGGTACGGGAACTTATTGCTGAAGCAAAAGATTTTCTGCTGAAACATAATTTTAATTTGGATGATCTGGTTTCTTCTTCAGAATTTGAACGTATCGCTTTGCTCAAAACTGCCGCCAATGAGTTGTGCGTTGATCTGAAAACCAAAAAAGAATTTCAAACGATCGCCAGTGAACTTTTCCGGTTGTGGAAGTATCTGAATAAAGATGAAAAAGATCTTCAGATGGCAAAAGAACGCAACGCAATCAGCGGCATTTACAACGAATTGATCGAAAAGCGGAAAAATGCCGACACAGTTGATCTGATGGTTCAAATCAACCATATCGTTAATGAATATGTTTCCACCGAATCGACCGGAGATGAAACGGTGCGTTCCTTTGATATCAGCAAGATTGATTTTGATCTGCTCCGCAAAGAGTTTTCCAAAACCAAAAAGAAATTCCTGCTGATCAAAGATCTGGAACAGCTTATCGAACAGCGGATAGCCTCTATGCTGCCCAATAATCCGGACCGTATCAAATACCATGAAAAATATCAGAAAATCATCGACGAATACAATCAGGAACATGACCGCCCCAAAATCGAGAAAACCTTTGATGACCTGATGCGCCTCTGCGGAGAACTTGACGGCGAACAGCAGCGTTATATCCGGGAAGGCTTTTCAACGGACGAGGAGTTATCCGTTTACGATCTGCTTTTCAAAGATGATTTGTCTAAAAACGATATAAAGGCAATTAAAAAGATCGCGGTTGAATTGCTCGCTCAAATAAAAGAAAAAATAGCCGAACTTGATCACTGGCGGGATAAATCCGACACGCAGGCTATCGTCAGCACTCTTATCCGCGATTCCCTCTTTGTCTCGCTCCCGCAGAGCTACGACGACCAGAGCATCAACCGCTACACAGACCTTATCTACGAACACGTTTACAACCGCTATCCGGCGATTGCAATATAAAAACATGATGTCAGTTTTTTTATGTATCTATTTTCTTCGGTTAGATAGTTAAAGAACTGCTACTTCTTCTTACGCAGAAAAAGAGAAATATTTTGTGCTGTTGTGCTACAGCCGTATTTCTGCAACTCAACAGCGATTTCACGGAGTGTCATGCCGTTAGCCTGCCACTCTTTGATCTGTTCTGCGTAAGGAGCAAGTTTACTGCGGCCGGGACCATTTTGATAACTTTTACGGGAATGTTTGGGAACAGTCAGATGTTCTGCAAAAATCTGGGCGGGACTGGCGTACCACAGTTTGGTCTCCTCCCGTTCCAAAAGCCGGTACGCTCTTGAAGTGTAAAAAGTCAACAACGCTTGTTTAACTGCCATGTTGCGGCTCGACCGCAGCATGGTGGTGATTTTTGCCGCTTTAGGTGGGATGAGGTTGTAAAGATTTTTCTGCGTTACTTGCATGGCACTTCCTCCGTTGAAGCATATTCCAGAAACAACAGCGACTTGGCGGTATGAAACAATATCTGATCTGCCAGCACATAAGCTTTTAATTTTTTGATAACCGTTTCCCGGTCAGCCAAACCATCTTCCAACATATTCAAACAGACGTACACCCGGTCATCGGCGACTGGTCCTCTGACAATATCAAATTCGTGGTCAAAGTCGACATTTTTACGGTTTGCCAGAACAAAATCCAACCACTCTTCATTGGCATTTTCAAAAGTTTTGATCTTCAATTCCGGATGCTCAAAAAGATTATCCGGAACATCAAATGCGGTTACGATACCTGCAGAGAGATCTTCCTGTTTTGCCCGGATTTGAGCCCAGCGGCGGGCTTGTTCCAAACTGCTGGTCGTATAAAATCCATGCCCGAAGTCTCCCACTCTGGAAGAAGTAATGATTTTTGGATTTTTCACTTCAATATGGCTGCCGTGATATAACTTCATTTATTCACCCGTTTACTTAAAAATCTTTCAATTTCCGCAAGGAGTTGTTCTTTACCAAGAGTATGCAGCAAGTCATAATTTTCCAACAAAAAATCCAGCACGCCGGATTCATCAAAATACTCTGCAACTTTCGCTCCAGAAACTCCGAGTTTGGTTTTATACGCTTCGATTCCAAACGAAAGAAATTCAGCTTTCATCTCATCAATATTCATAGATTCAGCCATTTTACACCTCGCTTTCCAGAAGTTTAATATAACTTGTTTTTCTGATTTGTCAAGTAAAAAATCAACTCTTGTCAATTTTAATAGAATTTTTCATTTGACATTTTCAATCTGCAATAAACAAGTGAAAATCATACGGTTCGCTCTTTTGATTTCTCCATGCTGTTTTGCCGTAATAATAGAGTTGATCTATTGCACTCTCTGTTGCTGGTTCGGGGATTTGGATCATGCCTTTAACCTCATTTGTTCTTTTATCGAAGTAAAAATCGGAAATGATTTTTTCCTCTGGGAGTTTGCAGGCTTGAGCCAAATGCGGAGTGACTTCTGCAATAAAATCACTGCAGCTCTTTTCAATAGTCTGCTGGCTGATCTGTTGTGTTGGGCTTTGTGCAAAAATAAATCCAAATTGATGTTTTTCCTGTTTCATTGTTCACCTCATTTTTTTATGATTGTTGGTTATAATATGAGGGAACTAACTCGGACAAAAAATCAATGTCTTTCAAAGCTTATTCGTTATTGCCTGATGAGGTTCTTTATAAAAAAACAAGTTGCAACAGTACTCGGTTTCTATATAGTACACTTATATATAACAACATTCAAACCAAAGAGGTTCATCATGCCCAGAAAGAAAATTGTAAACATTAACCAAATCAATGGAAATAACCTTACTGAAAAGAATTATGACTTCCACATCCAATATCTGGAAAAAGGTATCCGATTGATTGATTCCATGAGCAGACGTCACAGTAAAGTTCTGCAGGAACGTGTAGACCTCCGTTATCCAAAGACGGTGAAATCAGATGGTTCCAATGCGGATTTTTCCTGTACGCTTCAAAATTATACCAAGGATTTAACCAGAAAGAAAGTGGATGTTCAATATTTCGCCAGACGGGAACAGAGTAGCCAAAGCGATAATCCTCATTTGCACGTGGCTATATTAGTTGATGGCAATAAGAGACGTTGCAGGAAGACATTACTTGAGCAAATGGAAAAGCATTGGGCAAATACACTGAAGATATCCGTAGAGGAAGTTCATGCCAAAAAGTTGGTCTATCCATGTAACCACGATCCAGACGGTAATCCAAGACCTAATGGCTATATGTTGGAACGGAATGCTATTGACTTCAACGATACCAGAGAAGCAATGATCCGACAACTTTCCTATCTGACCAAGCACGATCCCACCGATACCACACCCAGCAGTACCAGAAAGTTCTTTATATCTCAATTCCAGAAAGATGAAGATAGAGCGATAGCGATTAGAAGACATTATGCCGATAAGAAACGTAATGAGGAGAAATAAAAACACCTCCTGCTGTATATTGCAAGAGGTGCTTTGTGCAAGTTGTCGGCAGACAACTCCGTAAAATATACGGATATACGGATATACGGAAGTTTTTAACTTTTGACAGTCGGGAATTTCAGTTTGCAGTTCATATAGCCACGAACACGCTTTTTCATCCCCTGAATTTCGATATTGGTACTGTAACGGAATTTATGAGGCGAGGAAAGCATAGCCTGACGGATGCGCTGTTCCACCTGTCTGGGCGTTAAACTGGAGAATGCCTGCCGTCTGACTGTTGTACTTTGCTCTTCACGCATACTGCGGAGCAGAGATTTGGCGGCAAATGGATTGTCGCCGGAGTAATAATCAGACAGGCAGGAAAATATTTTTCTCAAGCGTTTGATTTTCCGGTTGTGGGTATCGACAGCTTGTGCTTTTTGCCGCATAAAGTCGGCAAATTCGGAGGCTGTTGAACTTTCAACCTCCGCTATTGAAGTAATCGGTACTTTCCGGTCAGGAGAAGAAACGAACTCAACAAAATCTTCATATGTTTTTTTGTAGGAAAGATGCTCGCTGACGGTATGCGGCATTGCCCGGTTGGGATGTT
The DNA here is from genome assembly GCA_015061525.1 of Lentisphaerota bacterium. Taxonomy (GTDB): domain Bacteria; phylum Verrucomicrobiota; class Lentisphaeria; order Victivallales; family Victivallaceae; genus UBA1784. The sequence continues at coordinate 30,556 of SUWK01000009.1, read as the reverse complement.
TTTCATATTTGTTCCACCCCTCTGCCAGCGGTAACATCTGGGCTTGACGTGAAAATCCCTTGATCGCATTGATCTGGGCGAAAGCCACTTCCTGATTAGGGGCTTCATAAACAGCATCCAGATCCGCCGCTTTCTGCACAGCTTCATCTTCGTTGGATGTTTTCAATGCAAATTCTTTGCGAAGCCCATTGGCAATAGTGAGGCGGTAGTAGTAGTTACCGCCTTTGGTTTTCTGTCTAAGTTTGCCGCGAAGTTCTTTCATCCGTTTGTAAATCCGTTTCCGTTTTTCTTCCTGTTTCATAAATACATAACCTGTTTTGGCAGATTATGGCGTAACATAGCACCAAAAAGGCCCGAATGCAAACGAAACGGGGAAGAAATGGGGAAAATACGGCAATTTAAGCAGAAAAATGGTGGAGCAGATGGGAGTCGAACCCACGACCTATACGATGCGAACGTATCGCTCTAGCCAACTGAGCTACTGCCCCTTGTTAAATTGTCAATGCTCTTAATATATACCGGACTTTATCCTTTTTCAAGCTGAAAATATGAAAAAGTACTGTTTTTTTTACTTCGCTGGAAAAATCACTGCTCTGGCAGAGGCAAAACGTCTCTGAAATTCTTCCAATTCAGCCGGGGGAACTATGCCGCATGATGCAAATTCCGCACAGAGTTTCCGGGGATCTGCTGCGGCATTTTCTCTGCCGCTCTTGCCAAAGTCTCCAAGCATCGCATTTTGCAGTTCCGCTGCCAAATCCAACACCGGTTCTGCTGCTGCTGTATTCCCGCTCAAATTTTCCAATGCAGCGCAAATGCGTTCTCTTTCATTACGGGCAATGGCAATTTGTTTATCCAGTTTCGCTGCAGCTTTACTGTCTCCGGCAATGGCTTCCGCAAGTAATTTTGCTTCTGTCTGAAGTTTATTGAAACCTGCAAATGCCGCTGCATCCGGCAGTTCCGGTGTGCCGCCGTCTTTCCATGCCTGATATGCCTGTGCCAGTGTCATCGCAGTGGTATCGGAATTCTCTTCCCGTTTACGCTGCTCTTGCTGACGCGCTTCATTGAGAGCGCTGTCAAATGCCTTGAGTGCCTGCTGTTCGCTCTGGCGGGTTTCCCGCACTCCAAGCGTGTGAAGTTCTTCGCGGATCTCGCGGATTCTGGCAACTCCTGCTGCCGGATCGGCAGAGAGGGTATTTATCTCATCTATCAACTGGCGGACACGTTCACTCTTGGAGGCATTTTCCGCCTTTCTGGCATTGAAAAAGTTATCCATTGCCGCATTGAAACGTTCAAAAAGTTCCTGATCCTGTTTCCCTGCAAAGCCGGCATTGCGGAATTTTTCACGCAACTGACGGGCATTACGGGGATCGGTAAGGTTTTCAGCTTCTGCGATCAGGGCGTTTTTTGTTTCAGCACTGGCGGCAAAACGTTTGTCTCGTTCGTCCAAGGCTGCCTTTCTGGCGTTGAAAAATTTATCCTGCCCGGCACGGAATCGTTGGTAAAGTTCGTTTTCTCTTGCTCCGGCGCGGGGAAGGGCTTTCCACTTCGATTGCAGTTCCCGCATTTTTTCTGCAGTATTTTTCCAATCTTTTGAATCAGCCAGGGCTTCGGTTTCAGCGCAAAGCTGCTCTTTTTCTGCGGCGGCGATTTTTTGCATTTGCCGTTTTCTGGCAAAATATTCATCGATTTTATGCTGGAGTTTGCGGGTCAGATCGAGGTAACGCGGATTGATCTCTTCGCTTTTTTCTTTTGGAACACTGCCAAGATTTTTCCATATTTCCCGCAATTCGTTCAATTTTTTTCCGGCATTGACAAGTTCATCTTCGCCGAGGGCGAGCATTTTTTCCAATTCCGCACAAAGATCAAGTTTACGGGTGTAATTTTCCCAACGGGCAAGGTCGAGAGTTTCAAAGTGCTGTGCCAGTTTGACCGAGGCTTTGCGGTGGGCGTCATTATAACGCTGCGCTGCCGGACGGGGGATGTTTGCCAGTTGGGCAAACGCATTCTCAATTTCCGGTTTTTTTGCCTGCAGGGGAGCTATATCTTCAATAGCACAGAGGTTTTCAAGTTCTTCGGCAAGCTTTATTGCAGCATCTCCGGCAGCTTTCACGGCAGCTTCTTCGGCTGCAAGCTGAATTTTGAGCGGGGCAAGTTTTTCGGCAAGACCGCTTGACGGTGCCAGTTCAAGGATCGTTTTTTCCAAAGATTCAACTTCTTTCAATGTCGCCAATTCTCCGGCGGCGAGCAGGGCATCGGTTTCTCCGGAAAGTCTGGCGATCTTTTCCTGTCTGGCAACATAGAGCATTTCGCTGTTTTCTGCAGTTTTTATTGCATCGGCGAAGCGTTTATCCAGCAGTTCTGCAAATTCCGGCGGCAGTGTTCCGACATTTTTATATGCGTCACTCAACCTGGTGATTTCGCTTTTGTAATCTATCTCTCCGGCATTGGAAAGATGTTCCAAGGCGGAACAGATACTCTCTTTTTCATGCAGAATGCTGCGCAATGCTTCAGTCAGTTCACTCATTTTCAACTCCATTAAATTTGATAAATACGATCAGACATGTTGTTTATTATAGCACCTGACGGAGAAAAATCAATACAACAATCGCTTTTGAACTTGATTTTTTTAAATAAAAAACTATATTTATGAGATGTTCACCCAATTGAAAACAAAAATAAGGAGTTTTACCATGGCTCAAACCCGTGAATTCAAAACCGAAGTTCAGCAGCTTTTGCAGCTGATGATCCACTCTCTTTACTCCAACCGCGATATCTTCCTGCGTGAATTGGTTGCCAATGCCGCCGATGCTCTGGATAAGGCACGTTTTGAGAGTCTGACCGATCCGGAGGCCGCGCGTCAATGGAAGATTTCCATTACTCCGGATAAGGAAAACAAAACTCTTACCATCAGCGACAATGGTATCGGTATGACCGAAAACGATGTGGTTGAAAATATCGGTACCATTGCGAAGAGCGGAACAAAAGCGTTTTTGAAGATGCTTGAGGAAAAAGGCGAAAACAGTGCTGATATTCCGGAGATGATCGGTCAGTTCGGTGTCGGTTTTTATTCTGCATTCATGGTCGCTTCTTCCGTAGAACTTATTACACGCCGCGGCAATGAGCCGGCTGTCCGTTGGAGCAGTACCGGGGAGGGGAGTTATGAACTCGAAAACGCTGATAAAGCTGAACCGGGTACCGATATCATTCTTCATCTGAAGGAAGATGCTGAATTGTATCTGGAAAGCTGGAAGATCTCCGAAATCGTCCATCGCTATTCTGATTTTATTGCTTATCCCATTGTAATGCCGGAAAAAAAGGTCAAAGAAGATAAGACTGAATGCATAGAGGAACGTACTCTCAACTCTCAAAAAGCCATCTGGCTGCGTAAGCCGTCGGAAATTACCGAGGATGAATACAAGAGCTTTTACGCTCACTTGTCCAACTTCGGCGGCACTGAATTTCTGAAAGCCATTCATATGACAGCTGAAGGTACCAGCGAATTCAAAGCATTGCTCTTTCTGCCCAAACAGGCTCCATTTAATCTGCTGATGCCGGATATCCAGAAAAAAGGTCTGCAGCTTTATATCAAGCGCATGTTCATCACCGATGAATGCAAAGAATTGCTCCCGGATTATCTGCGTTTTGTTTGCGGCGTTGTTGATTCAAGTGATCTGCCGCTGAATGTTTCCCGGGAGATCCTTCAGCAGAATCCGCTTTTGGGTAAGATCCAGACTGCGGTGACTGGAAAAGTGCTTTCCGAGCTGAAAAAACTTTTGGAAAATGACCGGGAAAATTACGAGAAATTCTTCGCTGAATTCGGCAGGATCCTCAAAGAGGGGCTTCATACAGACCGGACCAACGGTGAAAAACTCAAGGATCTGGTTTTGTATGAGTCGATGAACAGTGAAAACGGTAAGCGTATCACTCTCAAGGAATATGTAAATGCCATGCCGGAAAGTCAGAAGGATATTTACTTCATCACCGGAGAAAAACGTGAAGCAGTTGCTTCATCACCGGCGTTGGAGTTCTTCCGCAAAAAAGGCTATGACGTTCTTTTTATGACCGATCCGATAGATGAATGGGTCATGCAGTCAATGTACCAGTATGATCAGAAATACTTCAAATCAATCGTAAAAGGTGATTTTGAAGATAAGGAATCCGAGGACAAGGTCAAGGCAGACAGTGAAAAATATGCTGTGGTGGCAGAGTTCCTTAAAAAGACTTTGGAGGATAAAGTCAGCGAGGTGCGTTTTTCCGGCCGCCTGACAGACAGTCCCTGCTGTCTGATCACCGACGGTCAGGCATTGAGTCCGCACATGGAACGGCTTTTCCGGGCGATGAATCAGGATGTGCCGGTCAGCAAACGGATTCTGGAACTCAACGGAGATCATCCGATCATCGCGGCGTTGAATGCGAAGATCGCAGTTGATGCTGATAGTGTGGAACTTAAAAAGTATGCCGGAGTGCTTTATGATCAGGCATTGCTGCTGGAAGGTTCCCCGCTCTCTGATCCGGCGGCATTTGCCAGAGAAGTGGTGGAGCTGCTTTCCGGAGTGCTTAAATAACATCTTGCTTCTGTTTTCCGACCTCTGCCGGTGTGCCGGTGGAGGTTTTTTTTTATTCCGGCTGAACTTGAATCTCCGTTTTCAGGTGCTATATTATCCAAAATACAAAAAACGGGGAAGAGTATTGTATTATGACTTGGACAGCTTTTTTTCTGATCATCACCTCGGCAACGCTCCATGCTTCGTGGAATATGCTTGCCAAAAAGTACCACATGACCCTGCCGTTTTATGCGGTGATTTGTACTACAGCCATGATGATGTGGCTGCATGTGCAGTTTTGGACACCGGTTCCGATATGGAGTATGTCGTGGCAGTTCTGGGCAAGTGTGGCAGGTTCGGTTTGCAGTGACGCACTGCTGTATTGCGGCGCGCTGGTCATGGTCTACAGGTTGATGGATATGTCAAGTGCTTATCCGATGATGCGTTCATTGCCTTTGCTGTTGACTGTGGGAGTGACTGCGATTTTCGGCATGGGCAAACCTCTGACCGCCTGCGCTGTGTGCGGTATGGTGTTGGTTTTTCTCGGGTGTATGTCCATGCCGCTGAAAAAGTTTTCAGATTTTGATATCCGTTGTTATTTCAAAAAAAACATGTTTTTTGTTCTGCTCGCTGCTTGCGGAACGACCGGATATACGGTTTTTGACAGTCTTTCGCAGGATATCATGAAAGCGGCGGTTGTTGATGCGGGGATGAGTATTTCCAAGCCGGTGTTGTCTCTTTCTTATTACTCAACCCGCGGTATTGTGTTATCCTCCACGCTGATGGTGTTGGCATGGGGGATCCCGCGGCAGCGTAAGCATTTCAAAGAGATGTGGAAAGAGTGCAAATGGGCTCCGTTTGCCGCCGGTATTTTTGCTTCGCTGACCTATGTTCTGGTGTTGATTTCCATGAATTATGTGGATAATGTTTCTTACGTACAGGTGTTTCGACAGCTTGGTATGCTTATCGGTTTACTTGCCGGAATTTTTGTGTTGAAAGAAAAAGGTTCTTTGCCGAAATATGTCGGAGGAGTTCTGATTGTTACCGGTTTGATTTTGTCAGTTTTGTAAATGTTTATAAAGGAGAGTTTGCTATGAAGACACGTGTTTGGACAGCTGATATGCCGCCGTTTCCCCGGGAGGGAATATTTCATCTGGAACCGGCGCATGATTGTCCGGTTACACGGATGATGGTTTCAGAAGCTGACCGTCTGCGCCGTATCAATCAGCTTGAGGCTCCGGAAACGCTGGCGGAATTGCGGACGTTTCAGAAAAAATTGCGCCGCAAAATGCAGGAAAAGACCGGTTGTACTTATGATGGAACTCTGCCGGTGGATATAAAAGTTTACGGTAAACTTGAACGCGATGGCTATACTGTTACCAAATTGACTTACCAGAGCCGTCCCGGAGTACATGTTCCGGCACTGCTTTATGTTCCGGAAGGCGAGGGGCCTTTCCCCGGAGTCGTACATATGCACGGGCACTTTGCCACCGGTAAGCTCGGTGCGCGTATCCAACAGCTTTCCCAGACGCTTGCAAAAGCCGGTTACGTCTGTCTTGCTCCGGATGCATTCGGAGTGTTTGAACGTGCCTGCGACTGTCATGTGCCGGAGTATCATGGCGGTTTTCCCGGTGGAGCTTTGCTGAATCTCGGTGAGTCGCTGATGGGTGAACAGATCGTTGATAACCGCCGTGCTATTGACGTGCTGCAAAGTCTTCCATATGTCATCAAAGAGCGTATCGGAGCCACCGGCGGTTCCGGCGGCGGTAATCAGACGATGTATCTTGCCGCTATGGATGAGCGTATCGCTGCTGCGATGCCGGTAGTCAGTGTCGGATCGTATGAATCCTATGTCAATGGGGTCAATTGTATTTGTGAATTGCTTCCTGACGGTCTGACATTTACCGATGAGGCAGGAGTGTTGGCTTTGATCGCACCCCGTCCGCTCAATATCGGTAATGCGCTTTATGACTGCAATCATACATTTGCAGTCGGTGAAATGCTGAAAACTTATCATCAGGTTGAAAAAGTGTACTGGAATCTCGGAGTTCCCGGGAATTTGCGTTATACGGTCAGTAATCGTGTCCACGGTATGCATGATGAACAGCGTCAGGCGGTAATCGGATGGTTTGATCTTCATCTGAAGGGGATCGGTAACGGCAACCCGGTGCCGGTCTATGAGGGAGAACCTGAACCGGATGAAGTTATGCAGGTGTTTGCAAGTGCAGCAGAGCGTCCGGCAGAGGTGTGTGGAACAGATGCTTATTGCCGCACCGTCGGGGAGAAACTTCACAGTGAATTGCTGGCAAGAATACAGATCAACCGCAAGAAGACACTGAAAGAACTTGCCGGAGTTCTGCGGCTGCGGAAAATACCAGCCAATATGCCGTTGATCCATTACAAGGATGCTGACGGAGTGGAACGTTATGCATTGGATCTGGAAGATCATCTGCTGCCAATTCTGGTCAAACGCGGTACGGCAAAAGGCAAATTCAAGCTTCTGCTTTCTCCAAAAGGCAAAATCGATGTTGCTGACAGTTGGGTGGAGAAAGCTGCCTCGGACGGTTCTACCGTGGTGTTGTGCGATTTGATCGGCAGTGGGGAAACTGCGCGCAGCAATCATCTGCTTGCCGGTTTTCATCAGACATTGCGGCAGATGCTCTGGATCGGCAGAAGTCTTCCCGGAGAATGGGTGCGGGATATTATTGCACTGGTGAAGATGCTGAAAAAGAACTTCCATGCAGTGGATATCTGCGTGGAAGCGGAAAAAGAAACCGGTTTTGCAGCATCCTGTGCGGCGGTATTGAGCCGTGACGATTTTGCCGTGACGGCGATTGATGCTCCGGGGAGCATGGTGTTCTGTCGTGATTCAATAACAACATTCAAGAACGACGCTTTTAAATACTGGACTTTGCCGGGGGCGCTCTATTCGCCGGTGTTGTCGATTCCCGGTTTTTTGAAATGGGGAGATGTTTCATTGCTTAAAGCCATTGCCGGAGATAAACTTAACTTTGTTTCTCCCCGGGCTTATGATGGAACTCTTTTTGACTCCGGGAAATGCAATGCCTTTGAAAAAGAGGTGCAAATGCTTGCCGGAAAACTGGTGTGAAGATCATACATCGATCAAAATATTCAAAGTACATGCCGCCGATTTTCTTCAGCGGCATTTTTTTTGCCATAAAAAGTGCTGTTGCACCGGCATAAGACTTGTTTATGAGCATAAAGTGTGCTATATTATTAATTATTATTGTATAGTAAGGTTTATTGTATACTAATTTTGAGGAAAGAACTATGAGCGAAACTCTTTTGCGTGATATTCCGGTGAATATTGAAGAGATCATGCATACTGCGTATCTTCAATATTCGCTCAGTGTTAACGTCGGGCGTGCCATTCCGGATGTGCGTGACGGACTCAAACCGGTGAACCGGCGTATTTTGTATGCGATGGGACGTATGGGTATTACCAAAAGTCATCAGACTGTCAAATGTGCCAAGGTGGTCGGTGAGGTTATGGGTAATTATCACCCGCACGGTGATTCCGCCATTTATGATGCTCTGGTTCGTTTGGGACAGACTTTCAGCCTGCGTGAAACTTTGATCGAAGGGCAGGGTAACTTCGGTACCGATGATGGTGACCCGGCTGCTGCCAGCCGTTATACCGAGTGCCGTCTGGAGCGTCTTGCCGAAGAGATGCTGCAGGATATCAAAGAAGACACTGTCGACATGGTGCCGACCTTTGACGAATCCGATGTTGAACCGTCAGTTCTTCCAGCCAAGTTTCCGCAGCTTCTGGTCAATGGTACTACCGGTATCGGTGTCGGTATGGCGACCAATATTCCTACACACAACCTTGGAGAAGTTATTGACGCCACCATCGCATTGCTGGATAATCCGGATGCCACCGTTGATGAACTTATGGAATATCTTCCCGGACCGGACTTCCCCGGCGGGGCGATCATCCGCGGACGTTATACGTTGCGCCAGTTCTACCAGACCGGACGCGGCAGTGTCCGTCTGCGTGCCAAGGCTGATATCATTGAAAAAGACGGCAAAGAGCAGATTATTTTCAGTGAAATTCCCTATGGCGTTTATCGCGGTGAACAGATTTCCCGTATTGATCAGATGATTGCTGATAAGAAAATCAACGGTATCAGTGATATACGTGATGAAACCAGTGAGCGTGCCGGAACCCGGATCGTTGTCGATATCAAAAAAGGTTTCATGGCGCAGGTGATTTTGAACCAGCTTTACGCGATGACTGCGTTTGAAACCACCATCGGTTGTACGATGCTGGTGGTCGATCACAACCGTCCGCGCATTATGAATCTTACCCAGGTGCTGCAGGCATATATCGATCACCGCCTTGAAGTGATTTTGCGGCGCAGTATTTTCCGGTTGAAAACTGCCGAAGCGCGTATGCATATCGTTTCCGGGTTGATGATCGCTGTCAACAATCTGGATGAGGTTGTTGAGATAATCAAAACTTCAGCCAACCGTGCCGAAGCCAATCCGCGTTTGCGTGAACGTTTCGGACTTTCGGAAATTCAGGCAGATGCGATTCTGGATATGCGTCTGCATCAGCTTACCGGCTTGGCGATTGAGAACTTGCAGAATGAGTTTGATGAACTTACTGCCCGTATAGAGTACCTTAAGGGACTTATTGCCGATCAGGATAAGCGGGTCGCTGTGGTCAAGGAAGAGCTTACTGAGATCAAAGAAAAATACGCCACCGCGCGCCGTACCGAGATCACCATGGATGACAGTGATCTCAACATCGCCGATCTTATTCCCCGTCACAGCTGTGTGATCACTGTTTCCGATACCGGTTATATCAAACGCGTTCCGGCGGCGACTTACCGCACCCAGCATCGCGGCGGCAAAGGGATCATCGGCATGGGGACTAAAGAAGAAGATCATGTCGCACATCTTTTCAATGCTCACAGTCATGATATTATCTTTTTCTTTACCGATCGCGGATTCATGTATTGGCTCAATGTGTATGAGATTCCCGAGGGTGTCCGAACCGGTAAAGGTAAAGCGATCATCAACCTCATCAAGGTTGAGGAGGGTGAAAAAATTTGTGCGATGCTTACTGTTTCCAAAGAGGATTTTGAAGATCCGGATAAATACATTGTCATGGCTTCTCGCCGCGGCTTTATCAAAAAGTCTGAATTGGCACTCTTCAAGAATCTCCGGCGGGTCGGTTTGCGTGCGCTGGTCATTGAGGAGGATGACGATCTTATCGGTGCCGCAGTTGCCTCCAATGGTGATGAGCTGCTGCTCTCAACCAAACTTGGTATGGCGTGCCGCTTTGATCAGAATGATGAGCAGATCCGTCCCATGGGCAGAACTGCGCGCGGCGTGACCGGTATGAGATTCAAACTTGATGGTGACGAAGTGGTCAGCCTTGAAGTTATTTCGGAGCCGACCTATGATGAAGCGCAGGAAGATGTTGATGTTGAAGAAATTCCTGAAAGCGACGTTCAGGAAGAGGATGCCGCCGGTACCGATGCTGCCGGAATTGGTCCGGAAGTTCTGGTCGTTACCGATGGCGGTATGGGTAAACGTTCTTTCGTTTCTGCCTACCGCAAGACCAATCGCGGTGCCCGCGGTGTGGTAAATATCCGTCTTCGCGAAGGAGAGAGTGTCTTGTCGGTGGTTCAGATCACCGGAGATGATGAGCTGCTCATTACTACTGAACGGGGTCAAATCTCCCGGATTCCGGTTGCAGAGATCCGTCGTGTCGGCAGAGCATCTTTGGGGGTCAAGATTATGAACCTCAACCAGAATGACAGAATTACCGGTGTTGCTAAACTGGTCAAGGTCGATGAGGAAGAGGAAAATGCTCCGGAAAACAGTGACAATGTTTCCCCGGATGTTCCGGTTATGAGTGAGGAGACCCCAGTTGCTCCGGAAATGCCGGAGAACAGCGAAAAAGCAGAAAAAGAGCCGGAAGCGTAAGTCGAAATGTTTGATTTGACCGGATTTTTATCATCACGACGCGCTCCTTTTATCATGGGGGTGGTCAATGCTTCGTGTGATTCATTCAGCATGGAGCGTTGTTCTACGGCAGATTCTGCTCTTGCCCGGGCTTTGGCGCATCTGGATTGCGGGGCGGATCTGCTGGATATCGGCGGAGAATCCACCAGACCCGGAGCGCATGAAGTTTCCGGAGATCTGGAGAAATTCCGGGTACTTCCGGTGGTGAGAAATTTGAAAAAGGTTCATCCGGAAGCTGTTTTGAGTGTGGATACCCGTCATGCGGATGTCGCGAAAGCGGTGTTGGATGCCGGAGTTGAGATCATCAATGATGTTTCTATGCTGCGCCGTTCTCCGGAGATCGCTGATTTGGTGGCGGCTGCCGGGGCCGCGTTGGTGATCTCGCACTCGCGCGGGACGCCGGAAAATATGATGACTCCGGAGTATTGCAGCTACCCGGATGGAGTGGCGGCAATGGTGGCAGATGAACTTGCATCTGCGAGGGAAAAGGCACTTCGCAGTGGTGTGAGGGAGGGAAATATTCTGCTTGATCCCGGGTTCGGTTTTGCGAAAACTCCTGAGCAATGCTGGGAACTGCTTGAGGAATTGGAAAAAGTTTGTCCGCTTTCTCGGATGTTGGTCGGGATTTCCCGCAAATCATTTCTCGGTGCGCTGACAGGAGAGCGTGAACCGGAACGCCGGGCAGGGGAAACTTTGGCACTGGAACTTGTTCTTGCCGGACGCGGAGCGGCAGTGATCCGGACCCATGCAGTACGCGAGTTGCACAATGCATTGATGGTGATGCGTAAAACCGGGAGTTTATGCTGATGAACATGCTGCTGGAATTTTTCACTGATTGGCGTGCTATTCTGCAGGTCGTTCTGCTGTTTGTGATGATCTATCTGGCAATGTACCATTTGCGCAATACCAACGGTTCTCTGGTGATGGCAGGGCTGTTGATGCTCATCGGGGTGTTGTGGTGTTTGGCAATGGTATTGGATCTGGATGTGATTTCCCGTCTGTTAGAGATGATACTCGGCTCTTTGTTTTTGATGCTGATGATAATTTTTCAGCCGGAGCTGCGCCGTGCATTGGGACGTTTGGGCAGTTTGGCGATTTGGGAAAAACGTCGTCGTAAAGAGTTGATCAACGAAGTTATTTCTGCAATGTTGAATATGGCAAAGCGTAAATGCGGAGCGATTGTTGTCATTGAGTGCAAAGTGCGATTGCAGCAGTTGATAGACGATGCGGTCGTATTGGATGCCAAAGTCAACTCGCCATTGCTGGAATCTATTTTTTATCCCAATTCTCCGCTGCATGATGGTGCGGTCATCATCCGGGGGGACCGGATCGTTGCGGCGCGGGTCATTCTGCCTTTGAGCAGCAGTGAAAAAATTTCCAAACGTCTTGGGACCCGTCATCGGGCATCGTTGGGTATTTCTGAAGAAAGTGATGCTGTTACGGTGTTGGTGTCCGAAGAAAGCGGAGCCGTAAGTATTGGTCATGATGGAAGACTTTACCGGGATCTGTCGGCGGTTGAATTGCAGAAATTGCTGGATAAATTGATTGTTCAGAAAGATGCCGGTGAGTTGAATGAAACGATTATGGAATTGAACGATCAGGGGTTTCCTGCTGAAAATGCAGTTCCAGGTGATCCGGAAGATGCAGACTGGGGGGAGAAATGAGTGCGTTCTGGGCGTTTTTGATTCGTGATCCATGGCGCAAAATCATTGCGTTGGTGTTGACGGTTATTTTGTATGTCGTCTTAAATGAAGGAAAGCAGCAGCAGAAAGATCTGTTGAATATTCCAGTGGAAATAAAGGCTGATGATGAAGTTTTTATTCCAAATGTAAACCGCAGTACCGCAGTCCGTGTCACTGTGCGCGGATCCGAAAGCCGGATCAAAAAGCTGAATATACAGGATATTCGCGGAGCAGTGGAAATAACGTGCAATACCCCCGGGTTTCAAAGTGGTAATGTAACATTGTTTCTTGAGCCGAAAGATTTCGTTTCATCCCGGGGGATAGAGATCGTCAGTATTGAACCGTCAAGATTGGTTGTGCCGGTTCAACGGCGTATCAGCCGGGATGTTCCGGTGGCACCGATAGTGGTTGGTCAGCCGCGTCAGGGACTTGCTCATGACGGCGGGAAAGCCCAGCCGGATATGGTGCGGGTATCCGGACCGGAGCGTGCGGTGCGGAATTTGCAGACACTGAAAACTGAAATTCTCCGTATCCGTCAGGATGAGAGCAGGAGTTTCAGCAAGAGTATCGCGTTGGAATCTCCCGGTGATGAATTTACATTGAGTACGCAGATGGTGGACGTTACAGTGACGATCACCGATGATATGTCGCGTTCGCTGCCGTGGCTGGTGCCGGTGTTGTGGAATTTGCCGCTTCAGAGGAATGTTAAGATATTCCCGGAACGTGAAAGTGTGACGGTAACGGTTTCCGGGCAGCAGGATGAGATCAAACGTATTTCTGAAAATGAAATAATGGTTTACGCGGATTTGCGGGATTCTGCTTATGATAAACCCGGAGATTATATCGTTCCGCTGAAAGCGGTGGTTAATATCCCGGGAAAATTTATTCGTGTCACCAGAATTGAACCGGATAAGATCCGGATCAGGTGTGAAAAATTGCCCGGAGCAAATGACCGGGGAAGTACTGATAAAACAAATAAGAAATAAGTTACAGTTTCTTTAAGAAATAACCAAAAAACAAAGGAGAGAAAAAATGGTCATCAAGAAACTTAATAAATTTTTTCACGATCACAGCCGGGTGATATTCGGGATTTTTGCAATCCTGATCATCCTGGCATTTACAGAAATACCGATGGGGGGAGCCGGATGCGATGATCCGGCGGATACCGTAGTCGGAACTGTTTACGGGGAAAATGTCACTGCCGGAGAATTGCAGCAGCTGCATCGTGATTTCACGCTCTATAACACTCTGCTCAACAATCCTGTTTCCAATATTGATTTTCAGACACTTTTGGAGCTCAAGGCATGGCTTAAACGTGCCGGGCAGCTGGGGGTGGTTTACACTGCTGAAGAAAGTGCAGAGGCAATTAAGAACAGTCCGCTTTTCTTTGATGGAAAATTTTTACAGGCAAAATATGATGATTTCCTGAAAGAAAGAGCGATCACGCATGAGATTTTTGTTGCACAGCTGCGCAACGAGCTGGGAGCTTCGGTGACCGATGACCGGATCGTGGACATCCTTGAAAATCAGCCGCAGTTTATGGACGGCAAGTTTTCAATGAAAAAATATGATGAATTTCTCAAAGAACGCGGATTGACCGATGCTGACGTCAAAGAAGTGATGAGTAAATTCGGTGTTCTCGGCAAGATCCGCGATGTCTTTATGAATAGTGCCGTGGTCAGTGATGATGAGGTGAAAAGTTACTACCAGATGCGTAAACGCGGAGCAGAACTTGAGATCGCCACATTCAAAGCCGCTGATCCTGCCAAAATTACGGTTGATGATAAAGCGTTGAAAGCATTTTATGAAAAGAACAAAGATTATTTCCAGATTCCCGGTTCTTACAGTGTGTTGTGTGCTGTTATTCCGGTTGCCAAATTTGAGAAACAGGCGGAAAAAGCTGTTACTGCAACGATGATCGAAAAGGCGCGCAAACTGCATCCGGGTAAAAAAGATGATGAGCTGAAAAAGACGCTGGCAGCTCAACAGGTCAATGTGCTTGCTTCCAGTGAAGCCTCCCGGATCGCCCGCGAGTGCTACGATAAAATCGACGGTAAACTGCCGGTTGCTGACCAGCTCAAACTTTTCCGTGAATGGGCTGCTGATAATGGTTTGGCGATCGTGGAGAAAAATGATCAGCCGTTGCGCAGTTACGATCAGATGGCGGCTGCGGTTCAGCAGCTTCCGGCTGCCGGTTTGCAGTTGCTCTCCGGTCAGTTCCCGGTGGATAATGGTATTGCCATTGTGATGCTGAAGGGAAAAACTGCCGCGAAACCGATGACTTTTGAGCAGGCGAAAGCAGACAAACTTGCCGATATGTACAAGCAGGTCGTTCCGTATGAACAGCTGACGGAAAAAATTGATGCAGAACTGAAAAAGGTCAATGCTCTTTCCGGAGAGGCAAAGGTCAAAGCGTTCAAAGCTCTGCCCGGAGCCGTGTTCAAGACGGTGAAATATCCGATGAGCAATGAAGAGATGAGTAAAGATCCGTTTATGATGCAGATCATTCAGCAGGCAGGTCAGGCGTTGATCGTTCCCGGTGATATTTCCGGTGCGATTCGTTCCATGGATGGTGTCGCTGTTGTACGGATGATCAAGCGTTTGCCGGCTGATATGGCGGATTTTGAGAAAGAAAAAGATGGTATCCGTGCTAATTTGCAGATGCTTAAAGCACAGTCCGCAGTGGAAAATTTCCAGCAGGAAATCAGCCGCCAGTGCCAGATGATGATGCCGGTTGATGGCGGTAATCAGCAGGAAGCTGCGGGAAAAAAGGCTGAATAATGATGAGTGGATCAGGTTCTGACTCAAGTGCAGTTGCACTTGGCCGTCAGATGACGGTGGAGTTTTACGACTGTTCGGCGGAGGTTCTTGCGGATGTCCGCCGGATGGAGGAAATATTCCTTGAAGCTGCGGAGGTTTCCGGGGCGCATGTGGTAAACTCCACGTTTCACTCATTTGCACCGCAAGGTGTCAGCGGGGTGTTGGTCATATCAGAATCTCATTTCGCAGTTCATGCGTGGCCGGAACACGATTACGCGGCAGTGGATCTCTTTACTTGCGGAGACGGGGTGGATTTTGATGCCGCAGTCAAATCGCTTGCCTACGGCATGAAGTCCGGTCAATGGATCATCTCCAGTATTGTCAACCGCGGTATACTGCATGAGTCCGGTCAGTTGGAGCGGCTGGTGCCGGTGGTGGAAAATTCCCGCAGCTGCGGTTTGCAGTTGTCATGGAAAGAGCGTTTTGAGCGGTCAGAAGCCAGAGCGATATCCAGCTGCATAGATATTTATCAATGCAGCGGTATTGATATGGTCAGTGAGCGCAGCTGGCAGGAGTTTTCCGGCAGAGTACTTGAGCGTTTCTGCTGTACGCCGGAATGTGACGGCAAGTGGGTATTTGACAGTTATCCGGAGGGAGTTGAGTTTTTTCGTGCGTTCAACCGGGGACGGATATCCGGAGTTGTTTCTCCTGAAAAGCAAACAGTCTATTTGAGTTTGTTTACTGATGGATTTTTTGATCCCCGACCGGTAGCGGAGTTTGCCATGCAGGAACTTAACGGTACTTATTACCGGATGCAGGTGCAGATAAGACAATAAAATTCAGAAAACCCCATGGACTGTTGCAAAAGTGTTGCAGCAGTCCATGTTTTTTATACTGTTAATCAGAAACTCTTTCGTGCATGGTGTCACTGGGAAGAATATCACTGACGGCAAAGTTGTAAAAGCGGTTTCTTCCTTCACAGGCAGTTATTCCTGCGTAACACTCATCCGGCCAGTCATCACTCAAACGGCAGCCGAAACCGGTGGTGTTCAATCCGGTATAGAGGAATTTACCTTTTTTTGTACAATGCAGTTCTGCAATCAGACGGTACTGCTGATTCGGCAGCAGATCGATGTCCTGAAAAGCAAGCAGTTTCCATGATGGTTTATTATTGTTGAAAAAGTGGTGCCATATATTGATCCCGCGGTCGTAGAGGACGATTTCCAGATGTTCCTTATGAACCGGAGAAAGCTCACGTGAAAGTACGATCAGGGGAGCCATTCGTTCAACGAAGGAACAGGTGGTTTCAATGCGCACACTGCCGGAGAGCTGCTGTTTGAAAAGCATACTCAAATAGGTTTCACCGGTACGTTCTCTGCCCATTTGAGTTTCCGACGGATCAAGATCATCCGGCAGGACATTGGCGATGCAGTGATCTTCCTGATTCCATGAACTGTGCGCTTCCCATCGGGGACTGCGGACAAGCAGCCAGTCATTCTGATCCCAGGAATTTGCAGAAAATTGGCATTGATAATTCATATTGCGTTTTCCGTAATATTTGTAATTATTATATTGTTAATTAAAGCGCATAATATACAGCATAAACAGTATTTTTTCAAATGCTTTACAGTTGATTTTTTCTTCGGCAGATGGTATATTAAAAAACGTTTTATTTGTAATCAGGAGTATATTGATCCAATGAAAAAAATTATTTTATTTTTTGCAATTACGCTGTTTTGTGCCGGATGTGTATCAAGAGTTGATCAATTACGTTTGCGCGTAGCGATCACCGGAGATGCTCAAGCTGTCGATTCGGTTGATCACTGGGGCATTGTCAATACCGCCAAGGCGTTCAGTTTTCTTGCTCCGTTTGAGCCTGATGTGCTGGTGATGAGCGGGGATCTTGCCGACCGGGGCGATCCGGCGGTGTTTGACAGATATATGGAGTTGTATGTGCGGTATTTCAAAAATAAACTTCCGGTGCAGGCGGCATGTGCCGGTAATCACGATTTTGCTCATCCGGAAGAGCGCGATCGCAATAAATTGTGGCAGAATTTTGCTGACGGTTTGATGATCAGCCGTGATAAACCCGGGCATCAGGTGATCGGAGGTTATGACTTTATCACAGTCAGCGAGGGACTTCGTGATGATAAAATAGGAGATTACACTCCGGAAATGATCGCCAAACTCAAGGAAAAACTGGATAAAGCGGTTGCCCGTGATAATAAAAAACCGATCTTTGTTATTACACACTATCCGCCGACTTTTACCATGATCGGCAGTGAGTGCGGCAACGGCAAAGAAGCATTGCGGAAATTATTGAACAACTATCCGCAAGTGATCTCGATATCCGGTCATTCGCACCGTCCTCTGCAATGGGATAAATCATTCTGGCAGGGGGAATTTACTGCGTTTACGACTTCCACATTGAGCTACGGCTGCATTGGCGGCGGTTACTTTGTCAATGTCGCCGGCGGTTCAATTCTGCCTTTTGCCCGAGAGGTTCAGGAGGCATTGTTGATGGATATTTACGATAACCGGGTGGTCATTCGCCGTTTTAATGTGCATGACCGCCGGGAGATCGATCCGGCGGACCCGTGGATGGTTGATGTACCTTACAACCGGAATAAGGCGGAAAAAGCTCTGCAAAACAAGATCGCCACCGAGAAAGCTCCGGAGTTTCCGGAAAAAGCCAGGCTGCTCATACGTCACGATTTCGGATTTGCTTATCTGCTTTTTGTCCCGGCGTACCATGACGATATGGTATTGAGCTATTTTATGCGGGCATCGGTGAAAAAAAGTGACGGAAGCTGGGAAGTTGTGAAAGAAGCTGACTATGTCAGTGACTTTTACCGTTACGAAAAGCACCGGACAAGTGAAGTGGCAATAAAAATACCGGAAAATACCATGTGTCCACGTCAACTTATGCGTTTTGAGGTTTTTCCGGTAAGCGGTTACGGCAAGCGCGGCAAACCATTAACGTTGGAAATGACGATCCCTCCGACGTGGAAACTCAAAAAGAGTACCAAGCCGATTTATCCGGTTGAGTGATATGCGGGGTCTGCCGCTGCAATTCACTTTTGTATCAGCGGCAGAATATGCAGACAGTCGTTGGTAAGAATGGTATCAATGCCGTCAGCAAAATATTTTCCGGATTCAACTGCATCATCGCAGAAAAAGAGATTACATTTCATTCCCAGTTTATGAGTGCGTTGGATTACCCCCGGGAAAAGTTGTGAATTGAAGAACTGGATTTTGGAACATTGGTATTTTATCGCATTGTCAATGACGTTTTCCGGATCAGGAAAGTTGGCCATGCATCGGGGAATTTGCGGTGCCATCGTCAGCGCACATGCCTGCACATCACTGCTTCCCATGATGTAAACATGTTCCAGTTGATCGTAGCGGGTGAGCAGATCAATGATCTTCTGCATTTGGGATTCCGGATAGATGCTATTTTCATCAACTGATTTCAAATGCAGATTGATGATGACATGCCGGGCGAATTTTGCCAGTACTTCTTCAAATGAAGTGATTCTTATTCCGGTGAATTGCGAACCGTGTTTATTGCCGAAATCCAGTGTTTTCAATTGTTCAAAGGTATGATTTTCCACAAATCCTTTCCCGTCTGAGACCCGTTCCAGAAAAGAGTCATGGCAGACAACAGGAACGTTATCGGCAGTAAAACGGATATCCATTTCTATCTCTTGTGCGCCGAGAGCGATGGCGGCACCAAAAGCAGCGAGGGTGTTTTCCGGCAGGACTTTGGACCAGCCGCGATGGGCGCAGACGCGGGGGTAGGGCAGTTCTTTTTCTCCCGGAATGGTCATGCTGCCTGCCGGACGGTAACTCCAAGTGGTTCTACCTTGCGTGACAAATTGATCGTTTGGGATTTGTGAGCCGCCAAAGCTGTTTGAACGCATGTATTTGTGGTGGATGTCCTCAACGTCGCACAGCAATTTTCCGGTTTTGCTTCCAAGTTCTGCAATTATTTCCCCTTCCGGGGTGACTGCCATGCTCATGCCGCCGACAGCAGCATCAAGCCCCATGGAAACAGAAGCACGCAGAACGTAGGCATTACAATTGAACGCGAGAGAGGTATTGAGCATTCTCAAAATATCCTGCCGCTCAGCGCGCTGAAAACTGGATACCAGGATCAGATCCGGTTTCCGGTATCCGAGGTGGGCGATGTATTCGGTAAAGTAAGTGTCATAACAGATGAGGAAACCGAGTCGGATTCCATCTACTTCAATGATTTCCGGTCGGGTCGGGGATTGGGTATATCCGTAATCCGGCTGGACACCGCGTTTTTCTGAATTCGGAAGATGCTGTTTGTAGAAATCACCGGCGATGTTGCCCTGACGGTCATAAACTCTGGTTGTATTACGCAACACTCCGGGAGTTATTTCGCAGAGATAACTTAACGCTACTATGGCATTGCAACGGCAGGCTGCATTGATGGCTGCATTCTCCAAAAGAGGGGTGTACCGGGCAATGAATTTTCTGCCTTCTTCCAGCGGGAATGCTGCCGGCATATTGGAGTATTCCGGGGTCAGGATCAAGTCACACTCCGCATCGCAGGAGTTAAGTTCATTGATGAGAAATTCCACAGATGCCGCCGCATCTGTATATTGATGCGCGTACGGAAGTTGAATGGCGCAAAGTTTCATACAGATAAAATTCCTTTTTTGCTGGATCGATCACACTATCACCAGTATAAGATACATCATCCGCAATAAAAAAACAACTTTTTTCAGCATGGAACTTGCATTTTGTGAAAGAATATATTATATTTTAATTGTCCGGGAGTGCTGAACGGTGTGTACAACAGCATTGAAACAGGGCAGAAAGCGAGGAGTGCGTATGGCGGTTTTAACGATTGCACGTGAACTGGGAGCTGTTATCCGGGGGGAAGAATTGACTCTTTGTGCTAAATTGAATTTGCGCTGTGTCAATAAATCCACATTGGAGGAACGTTTTTCTGCATTGGGAATACCCAGAGAATTTCTTGCCCGTTTTGATGAATGTAAACCCGGAATAATCGGTGCATTGACTAATTCTGCGGAATATTACTGGGAAACGTTGCGTACAGCGGTAATTCAGGAATTGCAGCAGGATAATATCGCTTTTATCGGACGCGGCGGCAACTTTCTGCTGCAGGATATTGCGGCATGTTTGCGTGTCCGTTTGATCGCTCCGGAAGATTTCCGGGTGCAGCAAGTAGCCAGAGAGTATGCCGTTTCTGATGCAGAAGCCCGCAAAATGGTGCACCAGAGTGATAGCAGCCGCAGCAAATTTTGTGAATATTATTACGGGAAAAGTTGGCGTGATCCGGCGAATTACGATCTGGTTGTCAATATGGAAACAATTTCCATGGAAGAGCTTGCCGATTTGCTTTATCCTTTGTTGCCGGGGCCTGTTTCTGAAGATAAAAAAACGGAACTGGAATTGATTGTGCAGGCACAGTTGATAAAGCACACTTTATTTGGCATATCAGAATTGCAGCTGCGTTTTCCCGAGGTGACCGTCGATGTTTCCGGTACAGTTACACTGCATGGTACAGTTGCTTCCGAGGCTGCCAAACGTCATGCCGGAGAAATTGTGAAAAATCTTCCCGGAGTGACGGCGGTAAATAATGAGTTGGGAGTCATTCTCAATGATGTTCCCAATCGTTTGCCGATGATGATGCATTAACGCACAAGCAGTGTTATCCGGCAATCAGAGCAGCTGTGACAGCCAGCATCGCCATAATAACGGCTGGTATCATATTGAGCGTAATGATTTTTCCTTCCTGACCGGCGGCATTCACTGTCGCGCAGGCGGCAATCACTCCGCTGATACGGATCATACTGCCCAATCCGCCGCCGACATTCTGAAGAGCCACGGTCAAAGCCGGATCAAGATCCAGCATGAGAGCGGTGTTGAATTGCAGCGGCGCAAAAAGGATATTGGAAACGGTACATGAACCGGCAAAAAATGTTCCGAAAATACCGATGAACGGTGAGGCAAGCAAATACGCTTTACCCATGATTGCCGCGATTGCGTTGGCAACACAATTGAGCATTCCCGGAATTGAGGCTGAATTTCCCGCAGAGGCAGCCATTACTTGAACGATCGCTACACTTGAGGCGATTGCGATTGCTGACACTCCGATTTGGGCAATGGTTTTTTGCAGAATTTTTATCTGTGCTTTGACCGGAATTTTCCATGTGCAGGCACTTACCAGTGCAATTACAGAAATGGGGATCAAGCCGGGATTATTGAGAATGTTCCACTCTGCTCCACTGTGCGGTACACCGAATGTATCCGGCAAAATTATCTTTACTTCGGTCAGCCAACCGGCAAAGATCGTTCCCGGCATCCGCAGGATGAACAGAGCAGCCGCCATAGCCATATATGGCAGCCATGCTTTCAGCGGAGAAATTTTTAATGGAATCGTTTCCGTGGTTTCCGTCCGGAGGCTTTCTGATTTTTCCGGAAAATCCCATACATATTTGGGAACCAGTATCCGGAATTTGATACAAAGCAGAATCACCGGCAGACCAATGATCGTTCCCACCATGGATGGCAGTTCCGGACCGAGTCGGAGCGCAGTCAAACGCCATGGGATAATGTAGGCTGCTGCTGCCAGCATCGCCAGCGGGATGATTTCGACAAATGAGCGGAATTTGCGTTCTTTGTGAGACAACATTATCATCATACCGATAGCCAGCAGCGGGAGCAGCATTCCGGATATTCCGGAGATCAGAGTCAGTTTATCCAGCATTTGCGTACTGAATGATTGCGGAGTTGTTCCGATGAGTTCCAGTTGGTTTGAAACAGTTGTCACTGCCGTTTGCGCGGGTATCCCTACAGCTCCGAAAGGAACCGGCAGAGTATTGCAGATCAGTGCAGTTGCGGCGGCGATCAACGGCGGAAAGCCCAGACCGGCAAGCAGCGGAGCCGCCAGTGCCGGAGCTGCTCCGAAACCGGAAGCTCCCTCTATGAAACCGCTGAAAAGCCAGGCAATCACCAGAATCTGGATGCGCCGGTCATTACTGATACCGGAAAAAGAGGCATTTATCGTATCAATAGCTTTGCTTTTACGCAGCACATTGAGCAGCAGAATTGCTCCGAAGATGATAAAAATTATGTCCAGAGATTTGAATATACCCTGCAGAGAGGCAGCTGCTATTCCTGCCGGAGTTGATTTCCATATGAAAAATGCGGACAACGCAGTCATAAGCCATGCCGTAAGCATCGCTTTGCCCGGAGAAACTTTGAATTTGCACATCAATACCAGTGCTGTAAAGATCGGCAGCAGTGCCGGAATCGCCATCCACATATTTTTTTCTGTCAGGTTGGTTCAAAAAAAGTTATCAGTTAAATATACCACTGCAAGAGAAAAAAAGCAAGAAAAAACCGCCGGGAAATATCCCGGCGGCAGGAGAATTTATTGCAGGAAGATCACTGCTCATTCTTTTCGACAGCTTCAAGTTCGGCTTTGTCCGCCAGTGAAACGTGTCCGTCCACAGTACCATTGTCCAGATGGTTTACAGTACGGGTTTCCAAGTCACGGAAAAGCTGGATCAGGTCTTTGATACCGCCGTAACCGAACCATAAGGTTGTGGCAGCAGCAAGAATACCCGGGACTACCAATTGAACGATGAAGAAGTATTTGCTCCACCATTCGATCGGCCAGGCACAGCCGGGGATGCAGTTCCAGATCAGCACCAAAAGGAAGATGATGCCGAATTGATAGACGAAACTGTAGATGAAGAAGCCCCATGCAATGGCTTTGTCGCCCTTGGTATATTCCGGAGTGATACCGATAAGTTTGCGCAAGGCATTTTTGAAGGTGAGTTTTTCGGTATCTTTGTTTTCGCCGTCCAGATTGTATTTGCCGCGGTGCAGCATACGATCCAGGTTGAACGGCTCTTTGCAGGTCGCGTAGGAAACGATGATGTAGAGAAACAGCGTCAACAGGGTGATGAAGAATGAGAACTCATATCCATTGATCGGACAACGCTGGGCATTCATCTTCCATTCGATCCACGGCAGCGGATCGGAAATTTTCTCCAATACGATGCCGACACCTTCGGTCCAGCCGCGGCGTTCGAGGAAAGGATAGATATGATCCGCCCAGTTACGGTCAATGCCGATTGCAACCAGAGAGAGGAACATACCGGTCAGCAAACTGGTCCATGCCGCGATGGTGGTACCGACACGACTGTAAAGACCGAAGAGCATCACCGGACCGCAGCCGCCAAGCCACATGGAGCAGATGATGGTTACGAAAAGGTTGATGTAATTCAACTGAGCCATGAAAATTGAAGCAAAGAAGAAAATCACACCAACAGCAATGGAGCTGATACGCAACGCCAGCACGTGCTGTTTCATCGTCAACGGTTTCTTGCACAGCGGTACGATAACGTCCTGAGTGAAAGTAAGTGAGGCACTGTAGATACGGGTATCATCAGTGGAGATCATTGCCATGACCAGCATGAGGAAGAAAAGTCCCATCATACCGACCGGCAGCATTTCTTTCATGGCGATAGCAAACTTCAACTGGTGGAAATAGGTGCGGTACTGCTGGAAGTTGGCGTTGCCTTCGGCTTTTCTCGCCTCTTCATCAACATATGCTTTACCGGTTTCACCTTTGAGGAGTTCCTGTTTGACCGGTTCGAGGAACTTGGTGTCAAGGTTGTTGTCGCTGCTCAATGGGGCATCTTTGCCGATTTCATGGACGATCGGCTGCTGCCGGGCAATAACTTTATCCAGACGGCTTCTCATGTCATCGGAAATATTGAGCATCGGCTCGGTATTGATTTTGGTTGCCAGTTCTTTTCGGGCGATATTCGCATCACCGGCAAAGTTTTTGTGGTTGAACAGAGTGATAAGCATGATTGCAAAAAGTACATACATCATGGTGTTCAAAGCGTTGCGCCATGAACCGAGCAGACCGCCCATTTTTGATTCATGCGGAGTTTTTGCCGCAGTAGAGTAACCGGCACCGATCCAGGAGGCACGGTGGATAATGCTGTTGAAGATCGGGATAAGGAGCAAGCTGAAGAGGTTGAAATCGCGCAGCTCATTGATATCAAACGGATTCAGGAAGCTCTGCCCTTTGACGCGATCCTGCATTACCGGAACGATTTCAGTTGTCCAGTCAAAGTTGATCAGCACGTAAATCACGAATACTGCCATCAACGGATAAATCAACATACCTTGAATGGAGTCGGTGATGATCAACGCCAGAGTACCACCGAAGCAGATGATGGAAATGGCGATAAAAAGGCAGACTGCCATGATCAGCATAAAAGTTGAAACTTTGAAGCCGAAAATATCAATATAACGCGGCCAGTCAAGGAAGAAGATGAAGAAACGTGCTGCAATAGCAGGCATGATGGAGTTGGCAATGACTTCAGACAGAGTACGCAAAGTAGCTGCAAAAATACGGAATTTGCGGCTGTAGCGCATTTCCAGGAACTGTCCAAGACTCATTGCTTTGGTTTCACGGAAACGGTAGCTGCAGAAACCGGTCAAGCTCAAAAAAACGCTCAACGGGATGATCATACTGCTCCAGAACGTGATGGCAAATCCGCTTTTGTAGTTCACTTCGAGCATGGAAACAAGACCGATAATGCTCAAGGCATTGGCAATATCACCTACGTTGATGACATACCTGCCGCAAACACGGCCGGCAGACAGAAAGTCTGCGACACTGCGCACATATCTGCGGGAACGGATACCCATGTAGTAAACAAAGGAGACCGGAATCAGTACGATCAGCCAGTCGATCCATGACATGGATACATTTGTGAATCTTGTTGCTGTATCAGCCAGCAACATTGCCGAATTCATGAAACTCATTTTTTTCTTGACCTCTCTTTTTTATTGTTTTGTATGTTGGTTTATGTGTTGTAAAATTACGAATGACTCAATTTGCTTTTAAATATGATAAAACAAAAAAAGCCCCCATCCCTTACTGAACGTAACGTATTTTTTTTGTCAAATATTTTATCCCCCCTGACGTTTTATTGAAAAAGATACCTGATTTTTGAAAAATTCATATATTTTGAGCTGACTGCGGCACTGTTTGTTAAAGTTTCCTGCCGGTCGGGTGTAATTTCCGCTCGCAAGTAATCGCCGCTGTTTGCTGTAATCCTGCAAGTGGCGGCAAAGAATTTCCATGAGCAGTCTTTTGTTTTCCGGATCGCTTACCGGAAACATTGTTTCCACTCTCCGGTCAAGATTGCGCGGCATCCAGTCGGCACTTGAACAATAGATGTTTTCTTCAGATCCGAAACAGAATATTCTTGAGTGTTCCAGAAAACGGTCTATTATACTGATTATCCGCAGATTCTTCTGCCCCGGCAGCGGACGGCAGCAGCAAATACCACGTACGATCAGGTCAATTTCCACTCCTTCGGCGGCAGCTTCGTGGATCAGAGTAATGAGTTCCGGATCGGAAAAACTGTTCATTTTGGCGATTATCCTGCCTTTTTTCCCGAGAGCGGTTTCTTTTTTTATCATTTCGACAAGTTTTGAACGCAGGTCAAAAGGTGCGGTGCAGAGTTTTTCCCATTTTTCCGGCGGTTCTGCGGCTCCGGTGAGCAGGTTGAAAAGGATCGCAGCATCACCGGCAAGTTCTTCGTCACAGCTCAATAAACTTAAGTCCGTGTAAAGTCTGGCTGTATTGTCATTGTAGTTTCCGGTGCCCAGATGGATGTAACGGCGCAGTTTTTTATCTTCTTTTCTGACTATCAGCAGAGTTTTGCAGTGAACTTTCAATCCGGTTACTCCATAGACTACATGGGCGCCGGAAAGATCGAGCAATTCCGCCCAGGCAATATTGTTGCTCTCGTCGAAACGGGCTTTCAATTCCACGACCACTGTGACCTGTTTGCCGTTTTCCGCGGCACGGCGCAGAGCTTTTATGACCGGGGAGTTGCCGCTGACCCGGTAAAGGGTTTGTTTTATCGCCAGTACCGATGGATCATCGGCAGCGTCTTCCAGCAGCTTCAAAACCGGGTCAAAGCTCTGGTAAGGATGGGCGAGGAGAATATTTTTCTTTTCGTTGATCGCTTCAAATACCGGACGCTTTCCGGAAAATATCTCCGGGGTCGTCGGATGCCACGGAGGTTCCTGCAGATTTTCGCGGTCAACCAGATCGATCAATTGATTGAATTGTTCCAACCGCAAAGCCCCGGGGAGAGTATAGCAGAAATCCGGTTCCAGATCAAGAGCATCTGCCAGATACTTCTGCAGTGAACGGTCACAGTATTTTTTTGAAAATTCCAGCCGCACCGGGGCGCGGGAACTGCGCTGACTCAATTTGCTGCGCAATGCTTTGAGCAGATCACCTGATTCATCCTGATCGATGTGATAATCCATATCCCGGGTCACGCGGAAAAGTTGAATGGCACGAACTTCTCCACCGGGAAAGAGTGCCGGAATATTTGCGGCAATGAGTTCTTCTATAAGGATGAATTCCTGAACCTCGCTTTTTTCGTCGCAGATCCTGATAAAGCGGCCCAGCAGTTCCGGAACTTCCACAAAAGCGGTTATGTACTTGCCGCTTTTGGGGAAATGGAGTTTGAGAGCAAGTTCAATGGTGCCGGAGTTGAGCAGAGGAAAAGGATGGGACGGATCAACTGCCAGGGGTGTTAATGCCGGCATGATTTCGGTTTCAAAGTGGCGGCAGAGTTTATGACGGATTTTTTCCGGGAGTTCCGGGAAATTATGCAAAATAATCTTTTCTTTTTCCAGTTCCGGCAACAGTTCGCTGTAGAGCTGAGAATATTGCTGTTTCAGAAGAACGGATATTTTTTTGCGTGTCAGCTGCAATTGTTCTGCCGGGGTATACCCTGCCGGATCTGTTTCAATGATACCGGCTTTGAGCAATTGGCGCAAACCAGCGACCCTGACCATGAAAAATTCATCCAGATTACTGCTGAATATGGAAATGAATTTAAGACGGTCAAGGATCATGTTTCCGGACATTCCGGCTTCATCCAGCACTCTGCCGTTGAAATCGAGCCATGAAAGTTCCCGGTTGATAAACCTTGATGGAATATCAAAGGTTGCTGAAGAAGTTTTTTGCTTCCGGGTTGTAGAAATCATAGTTTTTCTTGGCGAATTTAACGATTCCGCGTGCAGTATATACGTCAACTCCGATATGGACTTTTACCCAGTCCTGATTGCCATGGGTGTAACTTTCGGGGATAAATGTTCCGACGCAGCGGTTGTCCACGATCATCACCAGTTCATTGCCCCGGCGTTCAGCTTCCAGGGTCATCCACTGGGTTTTGCCCATACGGTCGATCCGGAACTCCAGGTCATAGACATCAGGATTGCCCGGGCGCGGTATCGCCCGTGCCTGCCGGATACGTTTGCTGCTGAAGAGAGCATTGGAGTTGACACATATGGTTTCTCCATCGGGGGTGATGATCTCTTTTTCCAGCATCTCCGCTCTCGGGTATTTGATCAATTGAAAGATGCCGATGGTGAATTTAGCTTCATAGTCATCGTCATTCGGATTCTCTGACGAGAAGCTTTCTTCCATAGCTTCTCTGAATAATTCGCATCCGCAGAAAAGGGACATGGCGAAGAGCGATACCGCAAAGAGTATGAATTTGTTCATAAAAATCTCCAAAAAATTGCAATTTATCTGTTGTTGCTTCTTGCGAATAAAATGATGTTCATGTATATTAACCCCAAAAGCACAAAATTTCCAGTGAAAAGTGATAAAAAATGGAAAAATATCTTGTAATTGGCGATCCGGTGGGACACAGCCGTTCCCCGGGAATGCAAAATGCTGCGTTTGAAGCGTGCGGAATGGGGCGTCCATACGGAATGCGTCATGTCACTTCTCAGGAGCTGCCTGAGTTCTTTGAATATGCCAGAAAAAATCTTGCCGGAGTAAATATTACCGTGCCTCATAAACTGCAGGCAGCTTTGCTTGCCGATGAGTTGACCGATCGTGCTGAAAAATGCGGAAGTGTCAATACACTCATTATCCGGGATGGAAAGATCGCCGGTGACTCTACAGATGGAGTCGGTTTGGAAAAAGCTTTGGAATATTGTTTCAATGAAACTCTTTCCGGGAAGACTGTCCTTTTCTGCGGGGCAGGTGGAGCGGCACGGGCAACTGCGGTACATCTTGCCGGATGCGGAGTAAAAGCGGTCAACTTTATCAACCGGACAGTGAAAAAAGCGGAGGAGCTGAGTTCATTGTGCCGCAAGTTTTATCCGGCTTTGGAAAGTGTGTGTGTGCCGGCTGCCGATACTGCAGGTTGCAGAGCGCTGGTTCAGAGGGCGGATTTTCTGATACAGGCAACCAGTCTGGGACTGAAAGATGATGACCCGCTGCCGCTTGATGAATCATGTTTTGTTCCGGAAATGAAGTTGCGGATCTTTGATACGGTTTACTGGCAGACTGCTTTGCAGAAACTGGCTGCCAGGTTGCAGATATCCTGTGTCGGCGGCAAGGAGATGCTCATCCGTCAGGGGGCGGCAAGTTTTGAACTGTGGACCGGGATCAAAGCTGATATAGAAGCGATGCGGCGTGGTTTTGATGAGGGAGGAATTTAAGACGTATGGATTGGTCGCAGTTGTATCATTTGTCAAATCAAAACTGGTTCACTGTTTATGGATTTATCTATCCGGCAGTGGCGATTTTTGTGCTTTTCTGGATTTTCGCGTTCGGTGCATGTATCGGCAGTTTTCTCAATGTCTGCATCTGGCGGATACCACGGGGGGAGTCACTTTCAAAAGCGGCAAGTCACTGTACAGTTTGCGGTGCGCCGATAAAGTGGTATGACAATATTCCGGTTGCAAGTTATCTGATTTTGCGCGGCAGATGCCGCAGTTGCCGGACACCGTATTCGTCAATGTATTTCTGGGTGGAGCTTGTTACCGGAGTGCTGGTGACGCTGGTGGTGTTGAAAACCGGTTTGAGCAATCAGCTTGCACAGATTATTCCGGGAAGGGTTCTGTTGATATTTTTCGGTGTTTCATGCAGTATGACAGATATCCGTTTCCGGGTGGTTCCGGATAAACTGACGTATTCCGGAATGGTGTTCGCTTTGCTGACAGCGTTTGCTTTGCCGGAAGCGTGGGGAACGGCAGACCATTTTGGGGGAGCTGCATATTCTTTAGCCGCCGGACTGATTGCCGGATGGTTTCTGTTTTTATTTGCCGAATTTGGCAAAATGTTTACCGGCAAAGATGTTGTCGGGATGGGGGATGTGAAATTTCTTGCCCTTTGCGGTATGCTTATCGGTTTGCCGGGAACGCTTTTTGCTCTGCTTGCCGGTTCATGGGCCGGAGCGTTGTGGGGAATAGTGGTCAAGCGCAGTTTTTCCGCTAAACTGGCATTTGTGCCGTTTATTTTTCTGGCGGCACTGGTGTGGATATTTTTTGACCGGCAGATATTGGATTTTTATTTGAAGTTATTTGTACAGTTATAAAACGGAGATTTGATCATGGCAAATGAAAAAAGAGTCAGGCCCTCTTGGGATCGCTATTTCATGGATATTGCTCATGTGGCGGCGAGCCGGAGCAACTGCAGCCGCCGTCAGGTGGCGGCGGTGGTCGTGCGAGATCGGCAAATCATATCCACCGGATACAATGGTACTCCGCGCGGAATAAAAAACTGTTCCGACGGCGGTTGTCCACGCTGCAACTCTGATGTGCCGAGTGGAGAAGGATTGGGGCAGTGTCTTTGCAGTCATGCCGAGGAAAATGCTATTGTGCAGGCGGCATATAACGGAATCCGGTTGAAAGGGGCTACGCTTTACACCACATTCAGTCCGTGTTTGCTTTGTGCCAAGATGATAATCAATGCCGGAATTGTGGAGGTGGTTTACCATCAGCATTATACAATAGATGATGTTTCCATGAAACTGCTGCGTGAAGCCGGGGTTGCTGTGCGCAGTGTGGACGAGGAGGCATTTAAGTGATGAAAGATCCGGAAAAATGCCTGCTTTCTTTGGAGGAGGCTGTTATATGGCGAAAAGAACTCCGTTGTGCAGGAAAGCGTCTGGTGGTGACCAACGGATGTTTTGATCTGGTACACCGCGGACATGCATCGTATCTGCTTGAGGCAGCAAAACTTGGCGATGAATTGCTGGTGTTGATAAATTCTGATGCTTCAGTAAAAGCGTTGAAAGGCGACAGCCGTCCGATAGTTTCCGAAGCTGACCGGGCATATTTGCTTGCTGCTTTGGAATCGGTTAGCCGGGTGGTGATTTTCAACAGTTCACGCTGTGATCGGGAACTTGCTGCGCTTCAGCCGGATATATATGCAAAAGCCGGAGATTATACGATCGAAACACTGGATGCCGGGGAAAGAGCGGCATTACTTGACGGAAATACGGAAATCGTATTCATGCCGTTCGTTTCCGGTTTTTCCACAACCAATATCGTCGAGAAGATTTCTTCAACTTTGACGAAATAAAAAGGCTCTGTTCCCGATATTGGTTGATGCCCTCCGTGGAACGTTCAACGCACGGGTGCGAGCACCGCGAGGGTGCGAGCGCGCAGTCCGCATGCGAATGAACTTTGCGAGCATTTACATGCGAGCAA
>SUWK01000096.1 GCA_015061525.1 Lentisphaerota bacterium | reverse complement strand
TTATGTTGGTTGGCGAACCAAACATAACATAGCATGGGGTTTACTTTTTGTAAACTTGAAGCTGAAGCTATTCGGCAACATACCGGCGCAGCCGGTAGTTTTTTTACGCTGAAGCGATATAAAAAAATACCCGGTTCCACTTGAAAGAACCGGGCATTACGGTCAATAAAACTATGTCGCAAAGAAGTCACTCTTTGAGCTCATCATCTTCGTCCATATCCAGAGCTTCATCGTCAAAATCATCGTCGAAGTCATCTTCACCATCGCCGAACATTTCGTCGTCAAACTCCTCGTCAAAGACATCATTCAAGTCATCATCACCAAAAATATCATCATCGTCAAGATCGCGGCGTGAAAAATCGTGACCGTCGTCTTCATCATCATCAAAATCACTGAAGACATCATCGTTTTCGTCATCATATTCACTGAAATCGCCATCCGGATCATCAAGAAGAGAACGGACCCCTGAAATCTGCGCTCCGCATTCAGGACAGCAGCCGTCTTCCGCTTCAATCGCGCTCTCGCGCACCTCAATGTTGCAATAGGGACACGTTGTAGCCATAAAAAACACCTTTCTATAAAAGTTTTTAATGTCCGCAGAATCAAAATAATACTATATTGATATTTTTGAGTTTTTCAAATCGTTTTTCAAAAAAATCGCATTTTTTTTTATCAAACTGCTCCTTTCTCTTGAAAATATACCATACAAAGAGGTATATTATATAGGAATGGGAAGTGTGTAAATTTGTATACAGAAGGACGTTTTTCTCCTATGACGGAAGATATCTCTTTTAGAAAAGATGCTGTCAGCAACGCTAAAAAAATCATCGTAAAAGCCGGGACCCGGCTGCTCATTGACCGCAGTTCCATTGCCAAACTGGTCAGCGGCATCGCCAAACTGAGGCAGTCCGGACATCAGGTGCTTCTGGTTTCATCAGGAGCTGTCGGCATGGGAATGGAACTTGCCGGTGTCACCAAACGCCCGGCTGAACTTGCTCACAAACAGGCTCTCGCAGCTCTCGGTCAGACCAGATTGATGTCGATCTATTCCGAAGAAGCAGCCAAGCACGGTTTCTCGGCAGCACAATTGCTGCTCACCGCTGCCGATCTGCGCAACCGCAACCGTTACCTCAACGTAATGAACTGCATAAATGCCCTCTGGGAACGGCAGATCCTGCCGATCGCCAATGAAAATGACTCCGTGTCCATCAATGAATTGAAATTCGGCGACAACGATACCCTCGCGGGGATGCTCACGTCAGTCACCGGTGCCGATCTGACCATTTTGCTCACCACCGTAGACGGACTCCGGAACCGGGATGAAAACGGTAAACTTGCAGAACGGATTTCGGTCGTTCCGATCGTCAATGATCAAATCCGCGCTCTTGCCGGAGGAACCGATGACAGCAACCTTTCCATCGGAGGAATGGATTCCAAACTGCGTGCCGCGGAGCTTGCCACTGCTGCCGGAGCTTTTCTCTGGATCGCCGACGGCAGAGAACCGGATATTTTTGACCGTATCCTCAATGCCGATGATACCGGAACCATTTTCCTGCCCCGCAACCATCGGGTTCCCGGCAGAAAACGCTGGCTGGGATTTTTCAGCAAAATTTCCGGAGCCCTCATCGTGGACGATGGTGCAGCAGAAGCTCTCTGCAAACGCGGCAAAAGTCTGCTGCCATCCGGGGTTATCGCCGTAAGAGGTGACTTTCACCGGGGTGATTCAGTTGAAATAATCTCCACCAACCGGAATGTCATAGCCAGAGGATTGGTCAATTTTGATGCAAAAGACTGCCTCTCACTCTGCGGCAAGCACTCTGAAGAAGTCGTCGCCATCATGGGCAAAGAAGCCGAAATAGAAGTAATCCACCGTGATAATCTGGTTTTGATCGAACAATGAAAATATTTATAAAAACCTACGGATGCCAGATGAATGAAAGAGATTCCGAAGCAGTCGGAGCAACTTTCATAAAAGCCGGACACACCCTCTGTAATATCGAAGAAGATGCCGATGTACTGCTCTTCAACACCTGTAGCGTCCGGGATGCTGCCGAACGCAAAGCCAAAGGAAAAATAGGCTATATGCGGAAACTGAAACTCCGCAAACCGCAGCTGATAATCGGTGTTATGGGGTGTATGGCACAACGGCTCGGAGAAAAACTGTTGGATGAACTGCCGCATCTGGATTTCGTTCTCGGCACCGGACAAATCCACAAAGCACTGGAAACAGTCGAAAAAATTGCCGCAGAAAGAAGCCGTTTCCATGATACCGCCATCTGCCCGGAAGAGATCGACATGCTCGGCGCCCACGGGGAAAACTCCTGGAGTGCCCAAATCGCAATAACCCGCGGATGCAACCGTTTCTGCAGTTACTGTATCGTGCCATACGTCCGGGGACGGGAAGTGTCACGTTCTCTGGATTCCATTATCAGCGAAGCAAAAATGCTGGTTGCTTCCGGTGTAAAAGAAATACTGCTGCTGGGACAGAACGTCGCTGCCTACGGTTTGAACGGCGACATCCGCCCTCCTGCAGACGGACATTCGCCATTTGCAGAACTTCTGGAAGCTCTCAATGAAATTTCCGGATTGGAACGGATCCGTTACACTTCGCCGTATGTCAGTTACTTCAATGACCGGCTCATCGGAGCTTTGGCGCATTGCTCAAAAGTCTGCCACAATATTCATCTGCCTCTGCAATCAGGTTCCGACCGCATCCTGCAGGCAATGAACCGGCAGTACACCGCGCAGAGTTACCGGGAAAAAGTTGCTCAATTACGTGATGCCATTCCGGACCTGACGTTTTCAACCGATGTC
Source organism: Lentisphaerota bacterium (assembly GCA_015061525.1). Lineage (GTDB taxonomy): Bacteria > Verrucomicrobiota > Lentisphaeria > Victivallales > Victivallaceae > UBA1784. Next base: position 5,697 of record SUWK01000096.1, on the reverse strand, counting down.
ATCGTCGGTTTTCCCGGTGAAGAGGAGAGCGATTTCCAGCTCACCCGTGATCTTATGAATGAAGTCGGTTTTGAGCAGGCGTTCATATTCAAATACTCCCCCAGACCGGGAGCAAAATCCGCTCTGCTCTCCGACACCGTCAGCGAAGAAGAAAAACTCCGCCGCAACAACATCCTGCTGGATGATCTGCAGCTGCGCATAAGCAGAAAACTTGCCGCTCTGAACGGATCAATACAAGAAGTTCTCTGCGAAGGAGTAAGCACCCGCAATAAGTCACGCTGGACCGGCAGAACCGGAACAAATTTTGTCGTCCATTTTGAACCGGATGCGGCCGTAAAGACCGGAGATTTGCGGAAAGTGCGGATCACCCGCAGCGGTAATGTGTCTCTTTTCGGAGAATTGTGTTGAATTCCAGATCCCGGCAGTTTATAGTGTTATACGTTGAATATTGACAGAAAGGATATGATATATGGGGTTGTATGACCGTGATTATATGCGCCCGCGCCGACCTTCCGGAACTCCGGAAATCAGCGGCAGAAAAATGATGCTCTGGCTGATTATTGCCAATGTTATTGCCTATTTTCTCTATCACCGGATCGCCCCATGGTGCGTTCTGACGATACAAAAAGGGGATGGTTCGTTTCACCTCCGTTATCTCTGGCAGCTTTTCTCTGCCGGATTCATGCACGCAGATTTCTGGCATCTCTTTTTCAACATGTGGGGATTGTATATATTCGGTTCCCTTGTTGCTCAACATCTGAACGGTATCAAATTTCTGCTGCTTTACCTCGCCGGAGCAGTTTTCGGCAATCTTCTGTTTATCGTCTGCAATCTCAATCCGGCAAACAATACAGGACTGCTCGGAGCCTCCGGAGCTGTTTGTGCCATGATGACGGCAGCAGCGACCATGGAACCGGAACGCCGTTTTATCATGCTTTTCATGCCGTTTCCGGTCAAAACCACAACTCTGGTGGTCTGCTATACTGCAATGGAGATACTTTACTGTCTTTCCGGACGCAACACCGGAATCGCCCATCTTGCCCACCTCGGCGGATTTATTGGAGGTTATATAATCATGAAAATATTCTTCGGCAAAGCTCTTATCTGGGATCCGCTGCGGAAATTTTCCGGCAGCAGCCGACCGCGTACTGCAACATTCCAAAGAGAGGAAAACATCTCAAAAGAGGATACTTATTCATTTAACGGGGAAAAACGCACCTCCGCACGGGTAACGCAAAAAGAACTCGATTATCTGCTCGACAAACTTTCCAATCAGGGGATCAACAGTCTTTCCGAATATGAACTTGAAAGACTCCGGCAGGCCCGCAAACAAATGCGGGGAGAGGAGTGACGCCGATATGCTTGCTACTTCACTGTTCGATTACGATCTGCCGGAAAGTTTCATTGCCCGTTATCCCGCTCCGACCCGGGATGCCTCAAGGATGATGGTTCTTGACCGGGAAACCGGAGATATCGAAATCCACCCCTTTACGGATATAGTTGATTATCTCAAGCCGGGTGATGCCCTGATTTGCAATAATACCAAAGTCCTGCGCGGCAGAATGTTTGCCAGAAAAGACGGCAGAGTCGATGGTGCGCTCTTTGAGATTCTGCTCCTTGAACCGGCATCCGGCTGTCAGGATGAATGGAACTGTATGCTCAAGCCCGGCAAACGTGCCAAAGCCGGAACGGTGGCACTGCTGCAGAATCACGATGGCACGTTGAATAATTCCGGAGAGAGTTTTACGGTGCTGGGCAGAAATGAAGATGACACGTTCCGTATCCGTTTTTCTTCCGGAGATATTTCCGGCATGGAGGAGCGTTACGGACACATTCCGCTGCCCCCTTATCTGCACCGCAGTGCGGAAGAATCGGATAATGACCGTTATCAAACGGTCTACGCTTCGGTAAAAGGAGCTGTGGCAGCTCCTACAGCCGGACTGCATTTCACCCAGGAAATACTGAAAAAAATCCGGGACAAAGGAATAAAAACCGCCGAAGTGACCCTGCACGTCGGTGCCGGGACATTCAAGCCGGTATCCAGTGAATACGCCGAAACCCACCAGATGCACTATGAGGATTTTGTCCTGCCGGAAAGTACCGCTGAAATCATCAATTCCACCCGCAGAAACGGAGGCAGAGTATTGGCAGTAGGAACCACCACAGTGCGGGTACTGGAAAGCTGTTGCGATGAAAACGGCATTCTCACGGCACAAAGCGGCAGAACCAATATTTTTCTTTATCCGCCGCGCCGCCCCAAAGGCGAAGATATGCTTCTGACCAACTTTCACCTGCCATGCAGTACGCTTTTAATGCTGGTAAGCTGTTTTGCCGACCGCGAAAAAGTTCTGGCTGCGTATGAGCGGGCGAAAGCGGAAAATATGCGGTTCTACAGTTACGGCGACTGTATGCTGCTGAAGTAACCGGAGCGATAGAACATGTTCATCACCACATTATTCAAAGATCCACGGACTTTTGCGCTGATCATACTGCTTGTGACATTTTCAGTATGCGTACATGAGTATCTGCATGCTTGGGTCGCCTTAAAAATGGGAGATCCGACAGCAGCAGAAAGGGGGCATCTGACATTGAACCCGTTCAAACAGATGGGGCTGATATCTTTGTTGATGCTGCTTTTTATCGGCTTAGCGTGGGGACAGGTTCCGGTAGATGTACGCAATTTGCCAACGCGCGGCAAACGGATCGCAGTCGCTTTAGCAGGGGTGGGCGGCAATCTGCTGCTGGCGGTGATTTTTTCCATGTTAAGTCTGCTGGTGCTGATATATCTGCCGGGAAATATGTACGCGGTATGGATGTTGCGCAACGGAGCGATCCTCAATATTGTTCTGCTGATAATCAACCTGCTGCCGGTACCGGGTTTTGACGGTTTTATGGTGGTAAGGGAGTATCTCCGGATACGCACGGAAAAAGCCGCAGAGGCAGCAAACGCCGCATTTTTCATCATCGTAATGCTGATGTTTTTTTTCATGGATAAAATCATGAATTATGCAGAATATGCCGTTGATCTGCTGATGTATCTTTTCACATTGATTCCCGGAGTGTTTCACCGATGATCAAAGTTGTTGCAGCGGTAATCTTCAACGGAGACGGCAAACTTTTTATCGCCAGCCGTCCGACAGACAAACCACCTGCCGGATGGGAATTTCCCGGCGGCAAAATCGAGCCGGGAGAAACTGCTTTTGATGCACTGAAGCGGGAACTTCTCGAAGAACTTGCCTGGGAAATTGAACCGTTGAAAGAGTTATATATGCTGCGCAGAGAAAATCTTTCCATCAACTTTATCCTTGCCCGTCCCCTGCCCGGTTCAACTCCGGCGGCACAGGAAAATCAGGATTTCAAATGGGTCGATTTCTCAAAAGAAATGCCGGAAGGCATGCTGGAAAATGATCGTGAATTTTGGATTTTTCTGAATCACGATAAAATAAATTTCTGTCAACCGCCGTTATAAGATTGAAAAGAACAGGAAACAATGACTGCTAAAATGGCAAATACAAATGCTTACGGAGACGTTGCAGATACAGTCTTGATCCATGCCTATGCCAAAGGTGATGAAAAGGCATTTGAGGCGTTGTATTACCGTTATCGCACTCTTTTGTATAGTTATTTGAACAATCTTGCCGGGAATAACAGTGCAGAGGCAGATGAGGTTTTTACGGAAACCTGGCTGCGGGTGATTGATAAACTGCCGAAATATAAGGATGAAGGAAAATTCAGTGCATGGTTGTTCCGGATCGCACGGAATATTTTTATCGACCGTTTGCGGCACAACAAACCGGAAATGTTCGTAACAATTGACGGAGAAGATTCCCCGGAACTGGCAGAAGTCACAGCGTTTTCTCCGGATCGGATGTTGGGTGCCGGAGATATTGGCAGTGCGATAAAAAGTGCATTGGCACAGCTGCAGCCGGAGCAGAGAGAGGTTTTTCTGCTGCGTGAAGAGGCAGAATTGTCATTCAAGGAGATCGCAGAGATTCAAAAGTGTTCTCTTGGAACAGTATTGAGCCGGATGCGGTACGCGTTGAAAAAATTAAGAGCATTTTTACAGGATGTAGATGCAGGAGGATTATTGAAATGAAAAAATTTTTGCGGCTGCAACTGCCACACGAATGGAAAGATATTCCTGCTGAAGTGGATGCTGTTATTTTAGCAGCAGCAGCAATGCGTGCAAAAAAACGGGGGCGCAGATTAAAAGCCATAAAACTGATCGTTCCCGGAATAACTGCTGCAGCGGCAGCGGCGGCGGTCATCTGCGTTTTCCCATCTGGAAACATGCCGTCAGTGCCGGTTGTTCCCAGACAGTTGAACGAAGTTGCCGTTGTAAGTTCCCTGCCGCAGTCAGGTTCCCCAATCCAGCAGGTTCACGCTCCGGTTTCCCAAACGTTGTCAACCAATGAGATATTGTCTCTTTCCGACATGACGGTTCTGGAACAGGAAAATTACAATCTGTCATATTTTGCGGAAATCTCACTGGACAGTGATAATTTCACCATATAATCAAGGCTTGCCTCAATGAAAACAGTGCAGAAAAGTTCAATTTTTTCCAGTTTGTTCCTTGCCGTGATTTTTTTGAGCGGCTGTTGTTTGCAGCAAAATATCCAAATCGAAGATCCGATGGAAATAACCAGCTGCAGCGGTAAAGATGGCAGAGTCGTTACCATTCCAAGAGCCCAGAACGATCCGGCAGTAAAACTGCCGGTCATCGGTAAAAAAGTTCTGCAAAAAAAATATATTCCGATGTCCCCGGCAAAGGTGTCTGCTGCAGAAGCAGAAAAAACTGCAACAGCCCAACCGGTAAAGCAACCGGAAACGGAAAAATTACCGGAAAAGTTGCCAAAAAAAGAAAAAAATGCAGAAACTGTCCGGGGTATTGTAAAAACGGTACCGCCGGCAACTCAAAATCCGCCGAAACAAATGCCGGAGCACTTCCGCAAAGGTCCCGGAATGTGGCGTGCATTTTCAAAAATGTCCCCGGCAGAACAGCAGGAGTTGCTCAAACTGCAGCGTACAGCTCCGGAGCGTTTCCGGGAAGTTATGCAGGAAAAGGTAAATCAGCTTTATGAGCAGGAAAAAATGCGTCAGCAGGAGTTGGAAAAACTGACAGTCCAATACCGTTCAAGTAAGGATGAGAAAGAGAAAAGTGCAATAAAAAATGAACTGCACAAAAAGATCAAAGAAAATTTTGAACAGCGTTTGCATGATACCCGCCGGGATATAGAAGCGCACAAACGGAGAACCGCCCATATGGAAGCGGAGCTTATCAAAAGAGAAAAGAATTGTGATGCGATCATCAATGCACTGGTCGAACATCGTTTGAATGGTTCAACTCCAGCAACCGCTGCCCAAATAACAAAAACAGATAAAAAAAGTGAAAAATAATTGTTTTTGAGCTTGCAAAAAGTCAAATTCGGAGTATATTAAGCAGAGTAACAAAACATGGGGCAGTAGCTCAGTTGGCTAGAGCATCACACTGGCAGTGTGAGGGTCGAGAGTTCGAGTCTCTTCTGCTCCACCATTTACAAATTCTCAAGAGTTCAGTCAAGTATGATTGGACTCTTTGTTTTTATAGTGATTTGTGGCTGTACGGCAAGGATTTACAGCAAGTTTCTTCCTTTACGATTCCCCGGACAGAGAATGGTCGCCCCTCTCAAAAGCGTGTGTTTGAATAGAAATCTCTGA